>NZ_JBVJHH010000023.1:0-156179 GCF_055586905.1 Streptosporangium sp. NPDC048886 | reverse complement strand
TAAATTTATAAAAAAAACCCCTTTTTTTAAAACTTAAATTTTGGCTTTATACAAAAACGCCCCTTCTTTTAAAATTTTCAAAAATATTATTTTTTTTTTGGGGGGGGGGGGGGGGGGCCCCCCCCCCCCACGACGGGACCGATATGGAAGGCAGGGCAATGGAGACACGCACCGTACGCCAGACGAGCGTTACGCTGCCCGACCTGGATGACGCCGACCTGGGCGAGGTCGATTCGCTGGAAGGCGAGCACGGCACGCTGCGCGACTTCCGATACGCCGACGCCCAGCTGCGTGAGCTGCCCCTGTCGGGGACCCAGCTCATGGACGGACGCATCACTGGCCTCATCACCCAGCGGGCCCGTCTGGAGGACCTGCGCCTGCACTCGGTGGAGTTCTCCGGCTGTGACCTGGCCGGCGTCCGCTGGGAGGGCGGCAAGCTCTCCCGCGTCACCTTCACCGACTGCAAGCTGCTCGGTGCCGTGTGGGAGAGCGTCACGCTCGACGACGTGGTCTTCGAGCGGTGCAAGCTGGACTATGCAGCCTTCACACAGCTCCGCGCCGTAGGGTCGGCGATCTTCACCGACTGCTCGCTGCGAGAAGCGCGTTTCAGCGGGTCTGACCTGAGCGACGTGGCGTTCGATGGCTGCGACCTGCACTTGACGCAGTTCGACGGCGGCGCATATCGCGACTGCGACCTGCGCGGCAACGACCTGTCCGGCCTGCGCGGCGTGAGCGTACTCAAGAAGATCATCATCGATCGGTCGCAGCTTCAGGGCCTCGCCCAGGCGTTCGCGGCCGAGCAGGAGATCACCTTCGATTAGGGCCTCGGCAATCAAGAAGGCGGAGACATGGGCGTACGGCTGCGGTTCGACCAGTTCAGCGACATCCAGGGGCGTATCGAGATCGGGCACGTCAGGCAGGCGGGCGACGCGCCGAGCTATGACGACGGTGTGGCCGTCGTCCCCCAGGGGGACTGGATACCCCTCAGCAGCGCGGAAGCCGACCGTCTCCGGCCTGACGCTGCCACCCCACCCAGCATGGTGATCGACCTGGTTAGCCAGGATTTGCCGGTCTTTGCTTCCGACGATCTCCAAGCCCGCGTGGACGCGGCGGCCGCTCTCGACCCGCTAGGTGGCCGCTGGCCACGCAGGCGGCACGCCTCCATATGCAGCCTGGCCGGGCTGCTCACCTCCACCGAGGACACGACGATCAGCCGCAAGATCGGACTGCACGTAGACAATTGGGATCGGCTGCCGTACCCGGTCCGGCAGGATAGTCACCGCCGGCTGTGCATCAACTTCGGGCCGGGAACCCGCTACCTCCTGGTCGGCGACCGGGACATCCTGGAGATCTGCAGAGCACTCGGCCGGGACCAGGAGCAGCACTGCCCGCACACCGACGACGTGCGTCAATACGTCGCTGACGGGCACCCCCTGCGATGCCTGCGCATCCGCCTGGAACCCGGCCAGGGATACATCGCGCCGACCGAGCTCGTGCCGCACGACGGATCCACGAGCGGTGCCCGGCAGTGGTCGCTCGCGACCTTCTGGCTAGGGTGAGCTGAGTCAGAGAACGCAAAAGAGCGCCCCGTTCCTTCCACGATGGGAAGGAACGGGGCGCTTTCGCAGTCGTCAGGGCCTAAACCACGTCGTAGACCTGGAGAACCTCATCACCGTAATGGTTGATTACCTTAACGGCGATCTTCCCGGTACTCGGAGACCGGAACGGCTGTGAACGGATGCTGTAGAGCGTCGCCCAGGCATCTTCATTGATGTCCGCCTTAAGGGCCTGCTTGAGCCGCTTGTACGGATCATGACCGCCGCTGAAGTAGCAGTGCCGAACAAAGAACGACTCACCGTCATAGTCGGTGTCGATCATCCAGAGGGCGATCTCGTTCGTACCGTTCGAGCGGATCGTGCCCTGGGTCGGGTCGTAGACATCAATGCCCCGAATCTCCACCACGACGCCTTCAGCCGTCCTCTGGATGTCGATATCCGGCTCACCGAAGACCGTGAACAGGTTGCCAGCGCCGGTCTTCTTCAACACATCCGCCATCACCAAATCGGAGTTCATCCGGACCAGCAGAATCGGGAGCCTGCCAAACTTGCGCTCCTCCTGCACGGAGGCGAAGTCCTCAGCGTTCGGCTTGAACTCCTCAGTCGTCTTCACCGCCTGCGGGTCGAACGCAAACGCGCAGATGATCAGCAGATCGAAGCCCATCCCTGTGATTGCCTCACGGGCAGCCCGCCGGATCCAGTTCGGGTCCACCGTGCCGTACTGCGGGCCGATGCTAACCCCGATCCGCTGCGGCGTGCCCTCCTCGCCGTTCTTGCGGATCCCCTCGGCATGAATCAGTTCACCGGCGTACGGAGTGAGCGACTCAAACTCCAGCCGCTCATTCTTCCGGCCGTTCTGCACCCCAGCCTTCTCCAAGTTGCCGAGGATCGACCGCTCGAAGTTGGAGGAGTCCTCTTCAACTGCGGCCTGCTCGGTCCCGGTTTGAACGGTCGTAGCGATCGTCTTATGCGGCGCTAGACTTTCTACGGTGAATGGCCCGGAAACTCGGATCTTCTTCTTGTCGTCATAAGGCTGGTCGTAAAGGATCTCCTGCTCCGCGTGTCGAGCAATCGCTGCATCGATTTGCTCGCGAGTCATTCCTTCTTTAATGTCTGGGTTGTTTGCGATCGATTTAAGTCCGATGTGAGGTACGCGTTTGTATACGAAACCCTTACGAACGTCTCCCTTGAAACTGCCGCTTGGGGGCGCCTGGCCAGCGATCTTAACCTCTTGAAGCTGACCCTCTTTGGAATCTGCCAGCAGATAGAATGGGTACTGAGCGCTCATGACTCGCTGCCGCGCCAGGGCTAGGGCGACTCGAGATGTGTCAATTGTGATCCATCGTCGCGCCCACTGTTCAGCTACGTAAGAAGTTGTTCCTGATCCGCACGTTGGATCCAGCACGAGATCCCCAGGATCAGTTGTCATGAGCATGCAACGCTCAATGACCCTTGTATTCGTTTGAACGACATAGACCTTCGGGTCGGCAAAACCTGAAGTGACCGTATCTTCCCAGAGGTTCGTATAGGGAAATGCGGGAAAGTCGTCAAGATATCGAACATAGCGAAGGGTTTTACCAATTCCCATAAGGCGGTCGGCCCAGATAAGACGCCGCATTCCTGTCTGGTTAGTTTTCCAGCCACCCTTATTTGGCAGATAGGCTTTTCCTTGCACTTCGACAGGAAAAACTGTAGTTTGACCAACACGAGTAGTCTGTGAGGTCATATTGTCCGCCTGAAAAACTTTGTCGCCCCCCTCGGCGGGTCGGGATATGGTGATACTGCGGCGACTTCCATCCAGAGATTCTGCCCACGTGTATTGACCCCCGCCTTGCCCGCCAGCCTCCTTAGTCCGGAACAAGGCCCGATACTTCACCTGAGAAATATCTTTTGCGTACCAAATGATGTAGCTGTTGACGGCCGCGAGAACGTTTGTTCCTCCTGCAAAACTACCCGCCCCCGATGTTGTCTTGAAGGTAATAAGGGAGCAGAAGTTTTCTTCTCCGAACACCTCATCAAGCAAAGATCGAACGCGGTGAACATTCTCATCCCCGATTTGGATGAAAATACTACCGGAATCGGTAAGAAGGTCGCGGGATACGATCAGACGATCACGGATGTAGGAAAGATAGGAATGGGTGCCTAATTCCCAGGTGTCGCGAAATGCCTTGATCTGCTCGACTTCACGGGTGACGTCCTCAAGCTTGCCGTCCGCGACCTTGTTCTTACGGGTGGAGAGCTGGAAGTTAGACCCGAATTTGATGCCATAAGGTGGGTCAATGTAGATCATCTGGACCTTGCCGCGGAGGTTTTCCTTCGCGGTGAGTGAGCCCATGACCTGGAGTGAGTCACCGAGGATCATCCGGTTAGACCAGTTGGCTTCGTGCTTGTAGAACTCGATCAGCTCCATGCCGTCGAGGCCGTCGAAAGTGTCGAAAAGTGTGAGCTCCGGCTCCTCCTCAGGGCGCTCCGCCGTACGACGCAGGTTCTCGATGAGGACGCGAGGGTCGATCTTCTCCTGGATGTAGATCGGCGGCGCATCAACGACCAGGTCCTGGGAGTCCTGTTCGTCCTTACCCTTCCAGACGAACTGCGGGTCGAGGTCAGGGTTGCGCGGGTAAAGCAGCCGCGACGGCTCGGCTGCCTCCTCATCAAGGAGGTCGTGGGAGTCGGCTGTGGGGATGTTGACCCGCTTGTCCTCGTGCTTGAGTGACCCGACTGGGGTGACCCTGGACTTCTTCAGCGGCATCCTTACGCTCCCTCTCCAGCGTTGATCAGCAAAGACTCTTCGGCATCCCACAGCGGCCCGATTTGGGCGCTCAATCCCGTTCCGCCATACAGGGCCTGGATCGCGGCCTCTAGTTCGGAGCGGAACGTGGTGGGGTTCTTCAACTCGCAGTAACTCCACCGGCCGAAGCCGCCGTGGTTGTTTACCGCCGGCACCCAGTGGTGCTTCGCAGTGCGGGCTTTCTCCCACGTCGGGTCAGCCGGTTTGTGGCTTCCGGACACCTCCACGATGAGCGTGTAGGTGAGGCCGTCGCCCGGCTCCGGAGGTGCGAGCCGTACTAGGAAGTCCGGCAGGTACTGGCGGGTCCGGCCGCCGATCGTGTACGGGATGGTGAAGCCGAGATGGTCGTTCTTGACGTAGGCGGCAACTTGGGGCAGCGCCTCCAGGATCCGGGAGACCTTCTCCTCCCAGGTGTTGCCATCCGGCCCGTCGAGCACGACGAAGTTGACGTGGCTCTTCTCCTCTGCGGTGGGGTAGACCGCCTTGGTGGTGAAGAAGTTCACCTCCGTAGTGGAGCCGATGTGGTCGAACGGGCGGAAGATTGGCAGAGACTCGGGCCGCCGGTTCTCCCGCTGGGTAACGATCGAGTCCTTGATCCGGCGGGCTGCCTGGTCAGCCAGTTCGGAGAGAGTGAGCATCCCCTTGAACGCGTCGCCGGAGACGTCCACGCATTCGGCGAGCCACCGCTTGGTGATGTAGAGCACCTGCGGGAAAAGCCAAGGCTTACGGTCTTCTGGGTCAGCGAGATACATGTCGGTGACCTGGTGAGCGAGCTGGAAGGCGATCTCCTGCTCCCGCTTACTGCGCAGTTCTTCCAGCAAGTCGGTGCGGCCCACGCCGACGACGCCGGAGACCTCAGTGAGCGTAGGGATGAGATCGGTACTGAGCGTCATCCGACTCTCCGAGCTGAACACAGGGACCAGCGCTTCATCGGGTAGTTCGATCCGGTAGCCAGCCAGCCGCGGGAAAGTGATTTCGGCATGAGCCCGGTCATCAGCGGCATGCACTCGGCGGCTCGGTTTGACTACCGGGTCCCTGGTCTTGCCGACCGTGGGAATGAACTGGAAGGGCACGCCGTACACATCGGCGTACTCAGGGGTGAAGAAACCGTTCTCGTCCACAGCGTAGGAACGGCGGCGCAAGCCCCGCCCCACGACCTGCTCACACAGAAGCTGAGTGCCGAACGCTCGGACGCCGAGGATGTGGGTGACGGTGTTGGCGTCCCAGCCTTCGGTGAGCATTGAGACACTGACCACGCAGCGGACGTGCTCGCCGAGGGTGTCCTTCTTGCCGACAGTGTTCATCACCTCGCGCAGGATCATCGCGTCGTCCACCTTGTCGGCGCTGCGGCCGGGGAAACGGCGGATGTACTCCTGTTTGAACTCCTCGATCTCGTGACCGAGAGCCCTGCGGAACTCAGGAGTCAGCTCGCCAGACTCGAACTGCTTGGAGTCGACCAGGATGGTTGGCGGCCGGTGCAGCCACCGGCCGTGCTCATCAACGTTGGAAAACAGCTCCAACTTGCCGGGGACCGCGATCGTGGTGTCCTCGGCGAGCTGCCGGTCCCAGCCGCTGATCCAGTCGAAGACCATCTTGGACACGGTGGTGTTGTTGCACACCACGATGAAGACCGGCGGCGGATCGCCGTGCTTGGCCGCCTGGGAGCCGTTCCAGTCCTCGTACGACTTCTTGTAGGAGTCGTAGAGGCTGTGCAGCGCGCCTTCCAACGCCGGAGGCAGGTGGTCGGCCGAGACGCCAACGTCCTTGCTCCGACCCTTTTTGGGCAGCCCATCGCGGATGTTCTTCCAGAGGTTCAGGTAGGTGACGTCGCTCGTTGTGGCGTTGTCGTTCACCGGTACGCGGGGGATCTTGACGATGCCCGACTCAATGGCATCGATTAACGAGAAGTCGCTGACCACCCAAGGGAAAAGGGTGCCTTCCTTGTGGCCGGAGCCGCCTAGGAAGAACGGGGTGGCAGACAGGTCATAGACGGTCTTGATGCCGAGCTTGGCCTTGATCGCCTGCAAACCGCGAAACCAGACGCGTGCCTCCTCGTTACGGCCCTCGGCCTCCTGCTTCGCTTCGCCCTTCAGGGTCTCGTCGGCGCCCTCCTCAGGGTCCGCGATCCGATCTCGGTAGCAGTGGTGGGCTTCGTCGTTGAGCACGACGATCTCTGAAGTGCCACCCAGGTCGCCGACGATCCGGTTGACCATCTGGCCGATGGTCTCCAGGAACGGGCTCGGCCCGCCTACCTTCCCCGTCAGCACTTCTTTCGTGGTCTTGGCTACTCCCCGGCCGAGCTTGGTCTCCCTGCGCTGGAAGGCGTGGAAGTTGGTGATTGAGATCTTCGCCTGGCGGAGAGCGCCGTACAGCTCGGCCGGGACGAGGTCACGCATCCGGTAGTAGTTGCCGTCGTCTTCGGGAAGCAGGACCCGGAGCCGGTCGCGGATGGTGATGCCGGGAGCGACGATCAGGAAGCGTTTGGCGAATCGCTTGTCGTTGGGGTACTCGACCTTGTTGAGGGTCTGCCACGCGATGAGCATCGCCATCACGACGGTCTTCCCGGAGCCGGTCGCCATCTTGAGGGCCACCCGGTTCAGGCTGTCGTTGTATTCGGCGTTGATCTCAGTGAGCTTGTTCGGGATGGAGGAGTCGCCGTCCTTGTTGACGGCCTCGGCGAGGTAGACGGCCGTTTCGACCGCTTCGCGCTGGCAAAACAAGATGGGATTGTCCCGCTCGGGATCGCTCCAAAACTCCAGCAGCCGACGCGTGGTCGGCGTGACGTGCGGGTAGCGCCTTACCCGCCAGCGCTCCACCCGGGTTCGGATGGAGTTGATGAAGTGGTTGGGCTCGATCTGGTCAGCGGTCAAGCCCAGCTCGGGTAGGTCCAGTTCAGCTTGAACGCTGCCTTTGCGGGCCTTCGGCACGGGGATGAAGTGGGCGCTGGGACGCCGGCCTTCGGCGATATCGCCGGTGATTCCGTTGTTGTCGAACGTGAAGTGTTTGGTCGGCGCATGGTAGGGCGAGTTGATGATCGGGTTGTCGATGACGCGGTCCGTCACTCGCCGCCTCCGCTGCATTTGTCCTGTTGGGAGAGATACAGGGTAACGGGCTTGGCTTAAAAGCGTAATGGTTTGGCGATCATGTTTGCGACATCGCGATAACGTTCGGCACTCAATCGGAGGATAAGCACTAAAAATACACATTAATACTTTAAGTTAAAAATGTCCGATTAATCACTTTTGTGTACTTATGTTTCTTGTGGCACATTAATAGACGGCTTTTCCAGGATCACGACCATGCGTTTCTCTGCCCATACCGGTCAAACGACGCATCGACTACGCAACGTGCATGAAATAAGAGCAGGATCCCCTTTACATGGAGAAGAAGTCAAGGCATCTACCTGCGGACGATCAACCGGCTTGGCCACCATGAGCAGCATGGACCCCGAACTACGCGCCCTCGAAGCGGCCTTAGCTCACCTTGATCGGGACGCCGCACTTGCACGGCTGACGCTCGCATCCTGCGGCCTCCTCACCCTCGGCACTCCCCACACACCCGATCTTCAGCCGCATAGCGCGAAAAAGCCTCGGCCGTCGACGCACGACGCGTCGGCGGCCGAGACTTCTTCTTGCGTCCCTAAGGGCGCGGCCCTCCCGGATCTCGAAGTCCATCGCATCCCCTGAGGCGAGGTGTTGCGACGACCATAGAACGGAAGTCTCCCTGGGAGATGAGCAGAGGAACTTCAAGTTCAGCCGCGATCGGTTTCTTGGTGGCGGTGGGTTACCGCTGTTTCACCGGCAGGTCCGGCCGCGGGGTGTGCCGCGCCTTGTAGCCGGCCAGCGCCGCCAGGCCGGTCGGCACCAGCGGCAGGACGATCGCCTCCACCCAGTCGGGGAGGAACGCGATCATCGACGGGTTGTCGGCGACGGCCTGCAGAACGGTCATACCGGCGACACCGGCCAGGTAGCTGGTCAGGGTCATCGCCTTGACCTTGGTCTCGACCGGCGCAGGGTAGGTGGGCCGGGGGTCAGCGTGAGCGTTCATGTCTCTCCTTCGGGACGTCCGCCGTGGTGGCGGGAAGGTTGACGAGGGTCAGGTGCGGGGCGGCCACGACCACTGGCCGTGGTCCGGCCCCTGCGAGCGGGACGTCGCCCAGTACGTCGTGTTGCCGTCCAGGAGCACCTGGAGGTTCACGGTCGTCTCGGCGCCCTCGAACGTGCGGACCACCACCGCTGGGTAGACCTCGCCGAGCTTGATGGGCGAGCGCACGACGCCCTGCCCGCCGTACGACTGCATGTTGTGCAAGTCGATCATGGACACGTCGTGGCCGGACAGCTTGTAGTGGACGATCCGGCCGATGGTCGGCTTCAGGCTCGTCTCAGGGCTGGGAACAGACATGGATGCCCTCCTTCGTTGTACCGATAGCGGAACCGCTATCGGCGATGAAACATGCTGATCTTGGCCATCGAGACCTTCTCGACGACCCCCGTGGCGACGTCCTCACGCGAGTTGATCACCCGCAGACGCAACTGGTTGTGAGTGTTGAGCGCGAACTGACCGCCCACGGACTCCTCGACGCGGCCGTTGGCGTCGGCATGCGCCGTCAGCCTCCAGGCGTCATCCGTCCAGGTCTTGCCATCCCGCGAGTAACGCGACCAGGCGATGTCCACCTCCTGGCCCGGCCGCAGGCCGCGGACCTTCACCAGGCCGTCCGCGATGCACCAGCGGCTCGCGCTGGCCAGGACCGCGACACCGTCCTCGCCGTGGCCCTTCGGGTCGTCGGTGTACTCGGTATGCCAGCGCACCGCCAGCTCGCCGCCAGCCGGGACGTCCTGGTCCTCACCGGCACCCAGACTGATGACCTCGGGCACGTCTTCCTCCTGCTGCTGATTGGGGATTGTTCCGGGGTTCGTCACGCACCTGGCGACGGTGGCCCGGAAGGTGGACATGCTGAGGCTGTGCGGGTCGGGCTTCTGAGAGTTGACCTCCTTATGGCCGACCACCCGCGCCGCACTCAGCCCGAACTCCCGGCACAGCTCCGCGCACAGCGCGTGGTAGGCATCGAGCTGCACGGTCGGCCATGGCGTGCGGCCGTCGTTCTCCGCCTCGATCCCGAGGCTCGCCGAGTTGGTGTGGTGCGCGCTCAGGCTCGGTGCGTTGTGCCAGCACCGCCCGGCCGCCACGACCCAGATCCGGCCGGTGTGCTGGAGCCAGATGTGCGACAACGGCCCGTCCAGCCCCGGCCGGCCGTTCACCACCACATGTCGGTCATTCCAGCCTGCGGTGTGATGGCACACCACGCCCTCAACCGAGGGCTGTGGCCCATGCCCGCGGGACTTCCATCCGCCCACCTCCGTCACTGGGAAGCCCGTACGGCGGGCAACGTCGGCGAGCTGCGTCAGCCATGGCATCAGCTCTCCCCCTTTGTGTTGTCGTCGGAATCCTCGTGGTCACGAGGGCCCTCGGTATGCACCGCCGTGGTGTTGATGACGACCCGCTGCTGCGCGGCCGCCAGGCGGTGCTCCGTCAGGTGCGCGGCCAGTGTGTCCTCCACCCGGCGCACGCCGGATTCGGTGCGGTTCACCGCGTCCCGCAGCGACGAGCCGTGGTTCGGCCGCAGCTCGTCCTCGATCTGAGCGATCCGCGCGGCGATACCGGGCCGCGCTGGGACCCCGGGCCGTTCGGATTCTCCCTGCCAGTCGTCTAAGAAGTTCTTCAGCGCGCCGAACGTCCTCCATAGCCAGGCGCCGCCCTTGCTGAGCAGGCCCAGCAGGGTCAGCCCTCCCGCGATCATCCCCGCGATCACGAACACGTCCAGTGCTGTGTTCCCGGTCACGCGGTGACTCCCCACGGCTTGCGGCCCATCCACGTCGCGGGCGGCTTGACGTCGAAGGAGGGTGTGGTCGGCGCGGACCGCTCGCTGCGGTGCCACTCCACCGCCCGGCGGCGGGCCTCCACACGCGCGGGATCCAGCCGCGTCAGCGTTTTGACCGGCTCCAGCGGATCCTCCGGCGCGACGGCGTCGAGTCCAACGTAGGTCATCACGTCCTGTCGCAGCTGCTGATCCTCGGCCACCATGCGCACTCGGTAGGTCTTGACGGCCTCGACGCGGGCCAGATGCGCCGCCAGCCGGTCGACGTCCGGCACGCCAGGCGTCCAGCACGTCGGCAGGCCGTGGGTAACGCGCAGCACCTCAGACGCGCCCGGTTGGAAGCGGGCCATAGCGTCGTCCGGCGACGGGATCCACGGCTCATGCAGCACGACGTCCAGCAGCGTGTCCATGTCGTCGGGTGAGATGCCGTACTCGGCGCACCGCCACTCCCACGTCGAGTGCGGGATGATGTGCATGTGCGCGACACCGTCCGGCCGCACGCGGCTGATGCCCCACATCGGCTCGGCCCCGTCGTGGTCGGCATGTCGGCCAGACTGCTCTCCCCCGGCTTGTAGCAGGCTGGTCGTCGAGTAGCCAAGCTCGGCATCCCATATGGTCCAGGTGTCGGCCACGCGGGCATCTCCTTTGATGATCGTTAATGGCGGTGAGCCCACCAGTAGAAGCCTTTGCCCGAGAACACACCGCCGCCTTCCGACCAGGCGAGGGAGAAATCGGTCTGGTTACTGAGGTCCTCACACCAATAGAAGTTCGCTCGCACGGCGCCGTCGCGGACGACGGCGACGGGCCCCATGTTGGACGCCATGGACGGCCCATAGTGGATCGTCACGCCGCCGTAGTCCGGCGGCACCGTGCCCGACCCGGCATGCACGGCGTCGTACGGGTCGGCGGTGTTGGTGTCCCACACCCGGCCCCGCAGGTAAAACCGTCCGGAGCTGTTGGTGTAGATGTACGTTTCGGTGCTGGCGAACCCGTCGCTGTAGCCGTAGCGGCCGTAGCTCTCGGCGATGTCGAGGCCGCCGCCGTTGCTGCCGGACCCTGAGCTGTCGCGGATCCGTAGCCGAATCAGATCAGCGGCGACCTGGAGCTCGGCGCGAGCGGTCCCTGACTGGTTAGTACCCGAGGTGATGAACGTGGTCGTTTGGCCGGGATAGATGTTGTCCAGCGCGTAGAACCGCGAGTAGTTGGTATTTCCAGCCGGGTAGAACCGCAGATCAAGCGTGGAGGAGTCGAGCACGAACCGCTGCCCGGTCGCGGCCGATCGGACCACGGATCCCGTGATGGTCTTGCCCGTGATCGCGTCTGCGGCGATTTTGTTCGCGGTGATGGCGTTCGCGGCGATCTTGTCAGCCTCGATCGCGTTCGCCGCGATATGGCCCGCCTTGATCGCCCCAGCGGCGATCTTGTCAGCCTCGATGGCGTTGGCCTGAATATGCCCAGCCTGGACCGAGAGCGCCTGAATCAGACGGCCCGTGATCGTCCCTGCGGTGACCTTCGCATCGGCCGGGATCGTGCCGTCGATGATGTGCTCGGCTCCGTCGATCACCGCGCCGATCACGTCCGTGTCCACCAGCGGCACCGTCGCGATCGTCGCCGAGGCCGAAACCGCCGACTCGTTTCCCGACCGGTCAACCGCCGTGAACCAGAACGTGCGGTCCGCGCCGTACGGCTGGTCAGGCACAACGATCGACCCCGCAGCATCGAGATAGCCCACCTCGGCCGCGGCCTCCGGCGTGAGCGGGTCGTCCATCCAGATGCGCAGCCGCGCGAAGTCGGCTGGCATCGCCACCCCGCCGACGCCGAGCCCGTCCCACGCGACGTGGATCACGCCCAGCCGCGTCGAAAGCTGCGGCGTGGCCGGCACTGGAGGTGGTGTCGCGTCATCGGGGATCAGCTTCACCACCTGGTCGGAGAAGACGCCCTTGATTCCGGCCGAGGTGGCGCGGACCTTCCACGCGTACTCCCAGCCGACAACCAGCGGCGAGACCGTCGCCGTGGTGTCGCCGGACGCGGTCTGCGCGACCAGCAGCCACAGCTCACCCGCCTGGTTGCGCCGGGCGTACACCTCGTATCCATCGATGCCGAGTGCGACGCCGTTGATGTCCTGCGCGACCGCGTTCCACCTCACCGTGGCCTGCCCACGTGCGTACCCGTGCTCATCAAGGTACGCGGCCGGCCCGACGATGAGGCCCAGCGGTGCGGCCGGGGTCCGGTTGTTCGTCTCCGGGGCAGGCTCGCCGCCCGAACCACCCGACGACACCCCACCGTCGAGGATCCCGGCGGCCTGCCGAGCCAGACGGATCTCCCGCTCCAGGAAGCGATCGTTCAAGACGACGTTGCCGCCAACCTGGCCGTCCTTGTCCACCGACAGTGTGATCTGCCGCAGACGAAGCGACTCCATCGCCCCGCCGTCGCCCGGCGCGAGCAGGTAGTCCCCCGGCTGGTAGTGCTCGAACGGCAGCCAGCGCGCGAGGTCGAACATCAGACCGCGGGTGACCTGCACCCGCTCGCGGGCGACTCGATCCAGGGCGTTCTGACCCAGCAGTCTCGCCGTACCCTCATCCGAGACACCGCTCTGCGACTGATAGGTCTCCCACCTGCCCCACGGCGCGACAGCGGCCGAGTTGGTCACCTCCACCGACAGGCCTGCCTCGCCACCGATCAGGATGGCCGACACGGCGTCCTCCAGCGTCCCCGTGTCCGGAGCTTCGGTGACGTCACGGCCAAACCGCAGATCAACCGGCGTTGGCCCGGATGCCCGGTCCCGGCCGAGCACCGTGTCCGGGTTGAAGACGTGCAGGAGGCGACCCTGCATCCGCCAGTCGATCACACCCTGTTCACTTAAATTGATCAGGACGCTGAGCAGGTCCTTGCCCGGCTCGATCGCGAGTGTCAGCGTCTTCGCCCACGTCTTCCTATCGCTGTCTTGCGAGAGTGAGAAGTTGAACCCCAGGTGCGTCAGCGCGCCGCGCGCCTTCCCCTCCTGAATGAACGTCGCCAGAATCTCGCCTGGCGACACCGCGTTGAACGGCCGCTTGCCGTCCACCATCGCGCTGTTGGGGTACAGCACGACCTTGCGCAGCATCCACGCCCAACCAGGCAGGTCGTACGACCGAGAACCGGCGCGGTCCGTACTGTCCCCGCTTCGCTTGATGCGGAGAAACCGCGCGTTCGGCGGTTCGACCCACGCGCCACTGTTCACCGCGTACTCCACCGCGACCTCGCAATGCCCGGCGATGAGGCCCGCGTTCAGCCCGCCGTCCGGGTAGGTCACCTTGAGGCTGGGCACGTCGTTCAGCGGGTCTCCCAGCTCGAACCCACTGTGCTGAGGCAGAACCCCTAGCCGCAGCCCATTAGGCGCGTACGCCACCAGCCGTAGCGCGAACTTCGCGGGCTCACCTGGGATGATCACCTGCACCGCTCGTCCCCCTCAGTTCGTTGATCTCCTCGCGCTGCTGGTCCACTGCCGCCGACAGCACGGCAGTCTCGTACGTCAGCTCCTCGATACGGCGGCGCAGCACGGCGATGATCCGCGCGGGCTCGACCACCAGGTCCTGCATCACGCGCCCGCCTGCAGGAGCGCCCGCTGCTGCTCCAGTCGCACGGCCGCGGCCTTCACCGGGTCGACCCGGACGTGCGACCGCAGAGGTGCGAGCACGTCGGCGGCCTTCCGCGCGGCCGCCGTACGCGCCTTCGGCACGGCCGTCGCGACCGTCGCGTGGTCCCGCTTGCACCGCTCGACCCGCTCTAGCACGACGGCGCGGGCTTCCTCCCCCGACATCTGCCAGGGATTGCTCTCGGGTAGGTTCGGCTCGTAGATCGGGTGGACGGCGCGGTGCATCAGCACGTCGATCACCTCAGCCGTCGAGGTCAGCCCGCACGCCACGGCGGTGGATTCGATCGCCACCTTCGGCAGGAACATCGCGAGCGTCACGCCATCGGCCGGTCGGGTCAGCGTGACCTCCCAGGCCTCGATCTGCCCTGACTCGTCGGCCGTGTCGATCACCTCTGTGACCTGCCACTCGTCCGGCATGACGTCACCTCCAAGCCCAGATGTGGAACGTCCGGGCGGCAGAGCCCCCGGACGGGTCGAAGAAGAAGAGGTCGCTGGCCGTCCGGGAGAACAGTTGCATGGCCGTGGTCTGCTCGGCCGTGAACACGACCTTCGGCGTCGTCGGGAAGGTGTAACCCATCACCACCTGGTAGTAGGTGGTGCCCTTCGACACCGACAGCGACAGCATGATCAGCCCCGAATCGGCCCCTCCGAGCTGCCACGTACCTCGGTGGAACGTCCCGGACGGGTCGAACACGAGATACTGATCCTGCTGAGTCGGGTGCATCCACCCGACCGACGCCTGAGTCTCCACCGCCGACATGAAGCCGCCGCGCTGTTCACCGTTCGACGGGTTCAGGATCGCCGCCTGCCAGAAGCCGGCCGCGTGGGTGAGGCGGCATATCGCAGTGCTCGCCTGGTTCGTGCCCGATTCCATGACCAGCGTCGCCTCGCCTGTGAAGCGAGAGCCGTCGCTGTAGATGCGCGACTGGTTGGTCCCGCTGCCGGGGATGAAGCGAATCTCAGGGTTCGGCGCTCCGGCTGGGTTGACCACGACCCGCGCCCCGGTCACCCCGGACGCGAGTTGCCCCACGATGCTGACCGCGCCGGTGGCCGCCGAGATGCTGGCGGTCTGCTGGCCCGAGCCGTTGAACGCCACCAGACCGGTCGAGTTGAGCTCCACTCGCGCGCCCGAAGCGCTGCCCGCGATGACCCGTGTGGAGAGCGTCAGCACGGCCGCGAGCTTGTCGGCCACCACCGCTCCGGCCGTGATGTGCTCGGCCTGGACAGCGCCTACGGCCAGCTTGTCGGCGGTGACCGCGTTGGCCGCCAGCGTGCCCGTCGTGATCGACCCGTTGGCGGCGTCGCCGGTCACGAGCTGCACCGCGGCGATCGTTGCCGAGGTGGATGGGGCCGACTCATTGCCGGACCTGTCGATGGACGTGAACCGGAACTGCCTGTCGGAGCCGTACGGCAGGTTCGGCACGAGGATCGCCCCGGCCTCGCCCAGGACGCCGATCTCTGACCAGCCGGGCACGAGCGGGTTCTGCATCCACACCCGGACGTGCAGGAAGTCGGACGGCATCGGCACCGAGCCGACGCCAAGGCCGTTCCACGTGACCCGGACCACGCCGAGCCGCGTGGAGAGCTGCGGCGCGGTCGGCACCGGCGGCGCTTCGTCGTCGGCGGAGATCGTCACCGCCACCTCGGACGAGAACGGCCCGATCTTGCCGAGGTTGACCGCCCGGACCTTGAAGACGTACGACTCTCCGATGACGAGCGGCGAGTACGTCGCCGTGGTGTCGCCAGCCAGGGTCGAGGTAACGAAGAACCACGGCGCGCCGGTCTCGTTGATCCGCATGAACAGCTCGTAGCCGCCCACGGCCAACGCGACCCCGCCGACGTCAGAGGTGACCGCGCCCCACGAGACCGTCACCTGCCCGTGCGGCAGGCCGTGTTCGTCGATGTACGGGAGTGGGTTCACGATCAGCCCGTCCGGGGCCGCTGGCGTGCGCGGCTCGGGCGCTTCCGGGCTCGGTTGCGCCCCTGACCCCCCGTCCGACGTCGAACCGCCGACGATCCCGGCCGTCCGCCTGGCCAGCCGGATGTCCCGCTCCAGGAACCGGTCATGCAGCACCAGCGACCCGCCGAGCACGCCCGTCGAGCTGCGCGCCAACGTCACCTGCCGGACCCGCAGTGACTCCAGAGTCCCGCCGGCCCTCGGCGCAAGCACCCGGTCACCGGGCTGGTAGTCCTTCAGCGGCAACCAGCGTGCGCCGTACAGGACGATGCCCCGCGTCCGCTGCACCCGCTCGCCCCCGGCGCGCTCGAGCGCGGACTGGGCGAGGATCGTCGCAGTCCCCTCGTCGGAGATACCGCCCGCGCCGACGTACTGCTCCCACCGTCCCCATGGCTGCGCCGCGGCGGGGTTGGTGAACGTCTTGATCAGCCCGTTGTCTCCGACGAGCAGCACCGATGACGCCAGGTCCTCCAAGGTCCCGTCGTCCGGCGCCTCTGCGATATCGCGGCCATACCGCAGGTCCACCGGGGCGGCCCCGGTCGCCAGATCGTCGTTCAGCGTGTCGGGGTTGAACACCTGTAGGGTGCGGTCGGACATGCGGAAGTCGCACACGCCCTGCTCGGCCAGATTTTGCAGCGCCGTCAGCGCGTCCATGCCGGGCTGGTAGTAGATGTTGATGACCTTGTCCCAGGGGTGGCCTGCGCTGTCGCTCGTCGGCGTGAAGTCCCAGTTCAGGCCGAGTGCCGCTTCGCGTCCCGGCGCCTTGGCCTCCGTAATGAACGTCTGCAGGATCGCCCCAGCGGTCGCGCTGAGGAACGCCCGCTTGCCGTCCACCAAGGGGGCAGGCCCGGGGTAGAGCACGATCTTGCGAAGCATCCACACGAAGCCCGGCAACTCGAACCGGGCCAGGCCGGTGGGGTTGGAGTCGTCGCCGCGGCGCTTGATACGCAGGAACCGAGAGTCGGGGGCTTCGGTCCACACGTTGCCGTCCACGCTCCACTGGACGGCGATCTCGCACGGCTGGTCAAGCAGGTCAGCGCCGACCGCTGTGGTGGTGTAGGCCAGCTTGAGCGACGGCACATCGTTCAACGGCCAGGCCACCTCGACCGACAGCGGATGCGGCAGAACACCTTGCCGAGGGCCATTCGGGGCGAATACCACCAGACGGAGGTCGTACACGTGTCCCTCCATTCACCCGCTCGCTTGGGTTGGTGGCAAGAACCCAGGGGTCGTAGGGGGACACTAAAGGGGTGTCAACGAAGACTTCCTCAAACTCCCGGGACAACTCGCTGCTTACGCAGATCGAGCGTGACGTCCTCGATCGCAGCGTGCCGCTTTCCGACGTGCTCCTCAAGTGCGTCGCCCTGAGCGGGCATTCGGGCTCTTCGGAGCTCCGCAACTGGGCCCAAAGCGAACTGAACGGTTACACGTCCACGGAAAAAGTACCCGCCTACAGGATAGTCAGCGCATCCCTCTACCTTACGCACGTCAACCTAGGCGGCTACAATCCGATGTCGCAGCGAATGAGCCCCCAGCAGCTTCCAGAGAATATCCGCGAGTATGTAAAAGAAGAAGTCCATCTCACGGAATCCATCAGCGAACTGGAAACTTTTGCCAGTCAAGAAAAGTCCTTGGCAGTCATCCGTCCTCACTTCGATGACCTGGCACAACTCCTGACAAAGCATGGATGGGAAACTGGAAGTTTTCCAAGCAATCAGCGCATCGGCAGCATCCACTTGCAGTTGGAACCGGTCTCTGTCGCCGGTGTAGTAAGCCGCATCCGAACAGCGCTTACAGTTTTCATCAGCGAACTTAGGGCCCATATGCCCAGCGGCCAGGAAACACCGTCCACCGCTGAGACAAATCAGGCGCTGGCTTCCGCGATCCCAGGAATGGTCACGGTCACTGCTAACACGGGTTCGACTGTGAACTTGAACCAGGGCAGCGGGGGCACCATCAACAACATGCCCAGATCGGCCCCCGCGGACCCTCCGACCCGCCGGGCCTGGGTGGTGATCGGCTGGATCCTAGCGTTCCTGGTCGCGATCATCGGCACATACGCCGGACTCGGTCAGTGGCTGCAATGGCCAGCACCATGGAAATGAGCATCACGGGGCAAGGGGGCGCCCTCACAGATAGGATCGTCGAGCCCGTATCTCCAGCCTGGATACCTCGGTGGTCGAGGTTGCCGCGCTGGACACCAGCACCGCGCGAGAGAACGGGTCACCCACCGCGACGGCCGGCGTCAGGTGCAGCCACCGGCATTGCGAGCCGGGACCGATCGCATCGATCTCCCCGGTCACGTCCGTTCCGGCGGCCAGATCCCACGTGTCCGTCGTCACCTTCGCGGCCTGCATACGGCCGCAGTCGATCAGCAGCCGCTCCCCCGCCAGCAGACCACCCGGGCGTAGCACCCACCCGCCCGTGGCGACGTCCCCAATCGACGGTTGCACGGCCGGGCCGGTGAAGCGCAGCAGCGCGTCCACGATGGGCCCGGTCGCGCCCGCGAGCGTCGTCACTGGCTGAGCGAGCTGGTTGGGTGCGCCCGACCAAGTGGATTCGGCCTCGTCGCGCCACAGCACGCCCGGCACCTCGACTACGGCCGTGATCCGGGCGGTCGCGGCCCCGGTGTTGATCTCCGGTTCGGTGTTGCTGGTGATTGTGATGTCGGCAACTCGGACGATCGCCCCCGCCTCGTACCGCAGCCTCATCAGCCGGTGCCGCGTCCCGAGGAGGGCGGCCAGGGCCTCCAAGTTGCGCTCCATCTGCTCGTAGCCGCCGTCCGTCCCCGAAGGGGTGGCCGAGCTGACCTTGAAGGACAGGCCGAACGTGGTGGCCTCCAGATCGAGCCCGACGACCGGGATGTCACCATGCCGGCCCGGCACGGCGACCTTCACGGCCCGCGCGCCGGGCAGCGGCCTGCGCTGGGTCCCCTTCTTGAGCCTCCAGCAGCCGGCCGGATGGTCGAGCGGGACTCCGTCGAGCGAGTAGCTCGGCACCTCAGATCACCCCAATCGCGCCCACGTACTGGAGCCCGCGGTTCACGGTCACCGACGTGGGTTCGGCCTGCGGGTAGTGGTTGGTCACGTGGACTACTGTCCGGGAGATGGCGCGGCCGCCGCCGAGCCCGTCCGGGACGGTCACGCCTGGCATCGACAGGTCCGGCATCGTGGTTTTCGCCGCGAGTGAGGTCACCTTGTTCAGCGAGGCGACGACGAGCCCGGCGCCCTTGTCGAGACCAATCGACATGCCCTGCATCATGAAGCGGCCGATGGTGGCGAAGACCCGCGACGGGCTCTTGATGCCGAGGCTGGACTTCACCGAGTTGACGATGCCGGAGAAGAAGTTGTTGATCTGGTTGTAGAAGGTGCTGGCCATCGACTGGATGCCGGACCAGATGCCGGTCACGATGTTTCGGCCGATGCCCATCATCGTGGGGCCGAGGTTGCTGACTGCCGAAGTGATCTTGCCTCCCAGGTCGCGGAAGAAGCCGACCAGGATTGTGCCGATCCATCGGCCGATGCCGTTGACCATGTCCGGAATGATGCTGTTTCCGACCAAGACGTTATACATCCAGCGGAAGATCCCGACCGCCTGATCGATCACCGGCTTGATCTTGGCGACGACCCCGGCCACCTCGACGCCGAGCTGGGCGAACCCGACGCCGATCTTGACCAGCATGGGCAGGATGGGAATCAAGGCAGGGAGGACCTGCTGGATGACCATGACCGCCAAATCGGTCAAAATTGGAAGAACAGGTAGCACAGCCTCAGTTAGTGACACAAAGGCAGGAACCAGCCCATCGAGCAAGCTCGGGATCAGATTCAACAGCGGCGGCAGGAGCTGCTGCACGACCGCACCCGCGATCTGACCAAAGGCGGCATAGACCGGCTGCATAACCGGCCCGAGCTGGGCAAGAGCGGACGAAACGGACGCGAGCGCAGGTCGCAGCGCGTCAGCCAACGCCGTGATCACTGGACCCAGCACGGCCGAGAGATTCTGCAGGGCGATCCCGAGGACCTGACCCAAGATCCCGGCGAGCTGACCGACGATCGGCAGAAGCGGAGCAACCGCCGCCAACGCCGCCGACAGTCCCTGACCGAGCGCCAGCAGCCCGGCCTGCATCTCCGGGGAGGCGAACGCCTTGGAAAGCATGGTCGCGACCAAAATCAGACCAGGTCCAAGCGCGGCCAGAGCTGGCCCGAGCGCGGACACCGCTGCGGCCAGCCCCGGCCCGAGGGCCGTCGCGATGTTGCCGATGTGCGGCGCGATCTGCGCCACCGCACCACCCAGCGCCACGAAGATCGGGAACAAACTCTGCCCGACCTGCGACAACGACTGGAAGATCGTCACGAGTATCCGCTGGCCCTGCGCCGAGTTGACGAACTCGCTGACCTTGCCGAGAAGCTGGCCGAGCACGCCGAGCGCGTCCGACCCGCTGGTCCGCATCGCCTGGAAAACGCCCTTGAGGATGCCGCCCACGCTGCCCGCAATCGAGCCGAGCTGACGGAACACCTCCATCGCGGACTGCATCCACGACAGGGCCCGCCCCGAGTTGGCTGCGGCCGACAGGAACTCACCAAACCGAGCCGCCGCTGAGGCGATGCCCGGCACGAGCCCGGACGAGAACTGCGCACCCACCACGGCGAGGTCGCGGAACCCCGCCAGCACCGGCTGGATGGCCGGCTGGATCGCGGCGACCGCCGACCGCAGCGACCCGAAGACCGAGTTCACCGCTGAGGCGGTCTGCGCCGAGGACAGGAACTGCGTAACCTGCACGGCCGCGTTACCGAAGTCGGATGCGACCCCGGACATCCCGGCACGGAGCGGCCCCACGAGGGCACTCGTCACGGCCGTGATCTGGCCTACCAGTGGTACGAAAAAGGCGTCCTGGACAGTGCTCTTGAGCCCGTCCAGGGCAGGCTTCACCGCGCGCAGTTCCCGCGCTGCGGCCTGCGCCGCTGGGGACAGCCCCTTCAGTGACTCCTCGAATTTCTTCGGGTCATCGCCTAGGGCCGACTTGAAGGCGTCACCGACCCCCACCAGGGCCAGCTTGAGCGTCGCCATAGCGCCAGCGCCGAGCGCGATCACACCGGGCAGAGCAGCGACGATGCCGCCGGCCGGGGCCAGCGCCGCACCGAGACTGACTGCACCCTGCGCGGCCGTCGCCATCGAGGCCGCCAACGACGACGTCTGAAGCGCCGTGGCGGTGAACTTCGCCCCCATCGAACCGGCGCTTTTGGCCAGGCCGCCGACGTCGATGTTGAGCTTCTTCGCGGAGTCCCGCATGAAGGTCATGAACCGGCGCACCGTGCTTGTGCCCCGGTCCTTCACATCGATGGTGGCAAACAGTTCGCCCACGTTCAGCGCCACCGGGTTTCACCTCCTGAGGTCTGGGGTGGGGTGAAGCCGGGCAATGCGGAACCGGTCGAGAAGCAGGAACTTCACGGCTTGTCGCCCGGATCCAGGGCGCGGGTCAGACGCGAGTCACACGTCAGCAGCCCGTGCAATCGCGTCCGCAGCCACCGCCACGACCTGGTGCGCAGCACACCGGGCTCGCCGAGGTCGATGCCGTACACCTCGTGCAGGTCGGCCTCGACGAGTGCCCAGCGCGTCAGGATGTCTTGCCACGAGACGGTGCGGCCTTTCGAGACCGAGAGGCCGTCGTCGTCGTAGTAGTCGCGGATCCCCGAGACCGGGTCGATCTCGCCGCCGCGGCTGTCGCCCGGCGAGTCGCCCGATTCGGGGCCTGGGCTTCCCCCGCGCCGGACTCCCAGATCTTCGCGGCGGCGTCCTTACCTGCCGCGACCCACACCAGCGCCGTCGAACCGACGTGCTGGATCTTCGGCCAGGTCACCCCGTCTGCGCGCAGTTCGTCGAGCACGGGCCCGAGGATGCGCTGGTACAGATCGGTTTCCTCGTCGTCGTTCAGCACGACGGCGGCCAGCTCGTTCAGCTTCGGGTCGTCTACCGGCTCGCCCTGCTCGGCCGCCAAGCTGGCCTGCATGAGCCGCTGGCACAGCATGCCGACCTCGGCGTCTGGGGCGGGAATGACGTACCATTTGCCACCCACCGGGAGACGAAGCGAGTCGTCGAAAAAGTCGTCGAGGTCCTCGAAAGTCGCCACCGGCTACCCCGCCACCGGGTTGGGGATCTCGATGGGAGCGCCCTGGCCGAGGAGCGTGAAGTTGAACGGCTCCAGGTCCGTCACGCTGCCGCCCTTGGTGAACTCCGAGACGGTGCAGACGCCCTTGTAGGCGTCCGGCGCACCGTCCCGGCGGTACCACCGCACCGGGATGTTCGCGCCGAACCCGACCTTCCGAGCCGCCTTCCGAATGGCCTCCTGGCCCGGGTCAGCCGTGAACACCGCGTCGTCGGTCCGCTTACGGCGCCCCTCGGCCTCGATCTGCCATGTCCGGCCGGTGACGACGGAGGAGCCCCACCCCTCCTCGTCGTCGAAGTCGCCGTCGTCCTCGGTATTGTCGTCGGTCGTCTCCTGGAAGGACGTAAGGCCCTTCACCGGGATCCACGTCGGGTTCTCCGGGTCGGAACCGGTGCCGACGTCGAGCTTCCAGTCCTTCGCGAGCAGGGAACGCAGCCCCATGATCACTCCTTATGTGGGCATGCCGGAAAGCCGGAAGCAGCTCCGCTTCCGGCGGGGAAAAGTCAGGTCAGGTCACAGGTCGCGGTGCAGCGACGGCCGGTGACACATCAGGTCGAAGGAGTCGGCCCGCTCCCACCGGCCCGAGCTGTCGCGGCCGAGCGGGGCGACCAGCGTCCGTCGCGCCAGCAGCACGTGCACGCCCGTCGAGAGCGTCACGTTGGCCAGGCCGTGCACGGCGTCGAACACGCCGTCCGCCAGGTCGTCCACGAGCCGCGGGTCCGTCTTCGCCCGGAACCGGGCCTGCATCTGCACGGCCGAGTCCGACTGCTCAACGTCATCACCCATCTGGCCCACGCCGTACACCGCGAGCGCAATCGCGGTGTCCGGCTTGGCCGGGAGACCACCGATCGTCAGCGCGGTCTGCGCCTCGGTGTAGATGCCATGCGGGTTCCACGTGGCCACGCCAGCGTCGCCAAGCAAGACCGCGAACCCGGTCAGCAGGTCGCGGGTCCAGGTCACTTCAACACCTCACGGAGCGGCTTGGCGATCAGCAGCTTGACCACCTCAGCCTCCTCGCGCACCGCGAGCTCCAAGAACTTCGCAGTGCGGCCCGCCTTGTGCTTGTAGTCCAAGTTCTCGTGCTGCACCACGGAGTACGGGGTGTCATAGCTGACGACTCCGCGCAAATCAGACTCATCGACGACCGCCGCGCCCGACCGCTCCAGCGTGCCTTCATCGTGCGGCACCCGCTGGTTGGACACCGCCAGCACGTGCTCGGTGGCGGTGCGCAGGCCCCGCGCGGCCGCCCGCCGGATCTCAGCGGTAAGCGCCTCCGTGTTGACCTTCTCGTTGAACCTGGCCCTAGCCATCAGCGGCACACCACCTCAACGTGATCCGGCGTCGGCAGGCCGCCGCCGTCGCGGGAGAAGGACGTGATGACGGTGGTGACCCGCCCGTTGACAGTGACCCTGCTTCCCTCTGGGCAGATCGTGCCCGGGGGGAAGAAGACGGTCGTGTCGGAGACGACCTCGGCGCCCTGTGCGTCACGTACCAGGCGCCGCTCGTCATCCACCAAGCAGCGAGACTCGAACGCCGGCCCGAACACGGGCCCGTACGCGCCGTCACCCTGAAACGGTTCGATGGTCGCGGTGTGCCGCAGCAGCCACTCGGGCAGCATCACCACACGCTCCCGTCGAGGATGTAGCCGGGCAGCAGCCCGGCCCGCTGGAGGATCGACGAGGCATCCGGGGCGTACCGAGGCGGTGGCCCGTCGCTGGAGCCGCCGCGGTCGAGGCGAACCGAGCCGATCGACACCGATTTGAAGGCCGCCGCCACGCCGAACTCATCTCCTACGGCCAACGTCCACGCAGCCTGCGCGCACACCGCCCGCTTCATCGCGTCGATGTCTCTGGGCCTGATGGGCATGCCCTCGTCGTCAGTCGGATAGATGGAGGCGAACAGCAGCTCGTCGATCCGCTCCGATGCGCGCTCCAGCCGCCGGTCCATGTCGTTGGGGCCGGCCTGGCCGGTATATGCCGTGTAATCGGCAGCGGTCGCGTACCCCATGGCTACACCGGCTGTTCGAGCACCCCGACCGTGAGCCCGGCCGGGGCGGCGTAGTCGACGTATACCTTGCCGTTGGCCTGTCGATACACCGCCGAGAACGGCGGTAGCAGCAGGCTGTCGTTGGCCGGGATGGTGACCGGCAGATCCACGACGTCCTGGCCCTCGACCGTCGCGGGGATCTGCACCGTTGCCGTCGCGGGCGCACCGTTGCTGTTCTTGATCAGCAGCATGCGCCGCGCGGTGTGGTCGAAGGCGTTGCCGTCCGCGTGGGCCGCGACCAGGCCCGTGCCCAGCGCGACGCCGGTACGCGGCATGGGCCGGACAACCAGGTCAGTCCTCGCCATCTGAGTCCTCCCCAAACTCCTCGATCAGCGCGGCCTTCGACAGCGACTTGGCGTCGGCCTCGGGCATGCCGCGGGAGGCGGCATAGATGACCCACGCCGCCTTGGTGTCCTGCTCGGACGGGCGGTCCGGCCCGGCCGAAGCCGGACCGGACTCGTCGTCGGCGGGGGCGGACTCGGGCCCGCTGATGATCCGCCAGTTGTCCAACATGTCCAGCCAGGGGTCCCGCTGGGCGACGGTGACCACCTGGCCGGTGTTGGCGTTCTTGTAAATGAACGTCACGCGCCCTCCCAGTAGAGGCCGAACGCGATCCGCTCAGCGGTTCGGTCGGCTTCCGCCTTGGTCGTGACGGTCGGCGTCTGATAGGTGACGCCCGGGTACGACGTCGTGATGTTGGCGTCGTGGCAGATGACCGCCACGTAGAACGCGCCCGCCGTCCCCCTGACCTCCATCCGGACGACCGAGGCCAGGGGGATGATCGTGTTGCCGAATCGGGCCCAGCCGCTCACGCCGCGACCCCGTGGATCAGCACGGCGCGGTCGGGGTCGAGCGTCTTGACGCCGTAGAGGCAGTCCACCGACACGATGTCCTGCTTCTTCGAGATGTCGTAGTCCATGACCACTCGAATGCCGAAGCCCTTGTAGGACTCGACGGCCGCGTTGGCCGCGCCCTGCGGCAGCACCAAGGGGCGCGTGACCAGTGCAAACGCCGTCCTATGAAAGGCAACGCCGATCTCGGTGTTCGGCTGGCCAGCGCCAGGCGTGCCGGTCGGGGCCTCGATGTTCTGCGTCTGGTAGGCGTCGAAACCGAAGACACGCCTGCCGAGGTTCGCTTCCCTGAGACCGTCCGTGTCGCCCCTTGTGTCGGCCTGGTGGAACAGCGGGTCCGACAGCCATTTGGCCTCGATCTCCGGGCCGACGACGAGGTTCCGGTCGGCGGCCGGGACGTTGCGCTGGTTCAGCACACGCCTGGCGTCGATCGCGGTCTTCGGGTCGTCGTATGGGTGGATCGCGGTGCCGGTCACACCCGTGATGGGCGCGCCGGCCTTGCCGACGCGCTGCACGATGTCGTTGCGCAGGCTGAGGACGTCCCGGTCGATTTTCTGGCTGATGGCCTCCATCGCGGGGTTGAGCAGCTGCGTCCCGAAGTCCTCGATCTCGAGCGTCAACTCTTCTGCCGTCACGGCAAAGGAGACGTCCGCGAAGTGGTTCAGCGTAATCGGCACGCTGCCCTCGGACGCGTTCTGGATCTGGATGCCAGCCGCGCGGTTGAACTCGTTCGCCGTGAACACCGCGGGCTTGCGCACGCTGATCGTGTCACCGACGCGGGAAACGAACTCCTGCTCGTAGTCGCGGTGCACGAGCTGGGCCATGACGCAGGTCTCGTACAGGGTCGCCAGCGCGGCCTTAGCGATGATCGACGGGGTGAGGAAGGTGTTAGCCATTCGGGCCTTTACTCCTTAAGAGAGCCGATAGCGCTCCCGCTATCGATGACTAGGACGAGGCGCGCTTCTTACGCCTGGCGCGGAACTCGTCGATGGAGGGCTCGGAGTCGCTGCGACGCCCACCAGGCCCGCCGGTGAACTCGCCTCCGCTCCTTGCGGGCGGCCCCGCCTGGGCGGCCGCCTTGAACTTGGGGTTGTTCTCCACCGCCGTCTGGATCGTCTCCGTCAGCGACGTGGAGAAGTCGTCGGCGTCCGGGTCCATGTCCCGGACGGCCTTCAGGAACGACCTGCTGTCGAGCAGGACGTCAGGGTCCGCGCCCACCTTCTGGCTGGCGCGGTGGACCGCGAGCTCGATCAGGGCGCGGCGGTGCCGCTCCTTCTCCTGGTCGCGCTCCTGCGCCGTCTGGTCCTTCTCCGAGGTCAGCTTCTCGATCACCTGCTGCGGGTCGAGCGGCTTCTCCTCATCGGCGATCAGCCCCAGCGCCTTGCCGATCTTCTGCGCGAACTCGGCCTGCGCCTGCGCTGTGACCTCTTCCGGGGACGGCCCCTGCTGTCCGGTCGCCTCGTCGGCGGCCTTCTGCGCGTCCTTCAGCTTGGACCGGTAGTCGGCCGCCTCGGCGCGGGTGTCCTTGATGAGCTTCTGCGCCCACGAAGGAAGCTGGTCCACGCGCTTGGCGTCGGGGTTCACCGCCGTGTCGTCGGCCGGCGGCTCGGGCGGCGTGACCTCGGCCTGCGCAGGAGGGTTCTGCTCCTCCTGCTGCGGCTGGCCTTCGCCGCTCTCGTTCTCCGGTGCGCCACCGGCGATCAGGTAGATCGGGGTGACGCCGTCCTTGCGGTAGCCGAGGAACGCGCCTGGCGTGGTCGGCGAGGTGGTTTCGAGCATGACGAGATCGCCCTCCTGGAGCGGAGCGTCGGAACAGTGGAAGGACCCGCGCCCGGCGGGCCCATGGGGAAGGGCGACTACGCGCCCGAGCTGTGCCGCGCGTACGTGCGCATCCACAGCAACCGCAGCGCACGCTGCCGGTCATCGCCCTGCGCCGGATATGGGCAGGTAACGATCGGCATGCCGCGCTCGCCGGCCAGGCGGCCAAACGTCACGGCCGCCCTGCGGTCGGTCTCAGAGAGGGTCATACGCCGAACTCCCTCCCAGCGCCGCCCGCGCGGATCTGCTTAGCGGCCTTGCGGTCGCTGTCGCGGCCCAGCCACATCGCGCGGAACTCCGTCAAGGTCATGCGCGGGTTGTTCTGCCACCAGCGCAGCAGTTCCTCCGAGGCGTACTTTCGAGCGCGGGACGCTGGTCCGGAGAACAGCGAGCGCGGGTCGATGCCCTTGGCCCGGCCCTCCTTCGTGACAAAGTCACCGCCCCGAACAGCCTGCTCGCCCGCCTGAACGTATTGCTCATCCAGCCAGGCCGCGTACATGCGCCGCACCGTCTGGTCGACGTCCTCGCTCGGCCAGCGTTCGGACTCCAGAAGCGCCCGCCGCTCCTGACGTTCCAGCTCCGCCGGGTCCAGCCCGTGCACCTCGGCGTACGCCTCCATGTAGGAGTAGCGGCCCGACACGATGAGGTCTGAGATCTGCCGGTCAGCCTCGGTTTCCTCTTCGCGCCAGTTCCACGACCACTGCTCACGCTGGCGGGTCTGCTGCTCGATGCGGTCCAGTTCGTCGAGCATCCGGGCCATGCCGTCATCGTCGTCGCGGTACCGCTCCATCAACGCCGTCAGATGGTCATCGGTCAGGTCACCGATGTCGTTGATCTCTGACAGGGCGGCGATCGGGTCGTCCTGCGCGGCGGGACCAGCGGCCTTCCGCGCAGCCGCCGCCTCCTCGTCGCGGCGGTTCATCTCCTGTTCGAGCCGGGCCATGGCCTGCTCGTCGTGGGAGAACCGCTGCGACTGCTCGGCGATCTCCTCGTCCGTCAGCTTCTCCAGGTCCTTCGGCGGCGCGTCGACCTTCTCTCGACCGGTCTTACGCCGCAGGCCCGTCGCCTTACTCAGGTCCTTGAGCTGCTGCTGGTAGGCGGACGCCTTCGCGTCGGCCTTCGCGCGGGCGTCGCCGTCAAGCGCGACCGCCGCGCGCCTCTTGTTCTCCCGGACCTTCCGCTCCAGGTAGCGCTGCCGCTGCGTATCGGCGTACGTCGTCTTCGACTCCAGGACCGGCGCCGGCCTGGACACCCCAGGAAGGTAGGCGTTCAGGCTGTGGCCACAGTTCGGGTGCAGCAGCCCCGCCAGTCGGGCCTCCGCGACCGTCCCCGCCACCTCCACGAACACCTGCACGCCCGTGGCCGGGTTCTCCTCCACCCGGGTGCCCGCCGAACCGGCCAGGGCCAGCACCGTGCCCTCCCAGCGGGCGCACCGGCCGCATGTGAGCGGCAGCCACGACACACTGACCAGTCCAATCCCGGCGTCACGCAGCGTGGACAGGTGCCCGTCCACCGCTGCCCGCGCGGTCGCGGTGCGCATCGCCATCTCGACGTAGCTGGTCAGGTTCCACGTCCGAGGAGGACTGGCCGAATCGGTGAACCCCGTAATGCCCTGCGCGGTGAGTCGGTCGAGCGCTCGCTGCGCGGCCTCCCGCCGGGTTTCCGCGCCGATTAGTGTCCGGCTGGCCGCCTCGGCGATGACGTTGCGGTAGATGTCGTCCACCGCACGTAGCGCGCCCTCATGCACGGCCGTGATGATCCTGCCCGCCTGCGCGGCCAGCTCAGCGACGCCCTGACCGGCGTTAATGCCCTTCTTCGCGCCGAGGTTCCGCGCGTCCCGCAGCACCCGCTCCAGCCGATTACGCACCTTCGCGTCGTGGACCTGCAGCACGGCGCCGCGCACCGCGGCGTCCATACCTTCGGCCCACGTGTCGAGCACCGCCTGCTGCGCGGCCGCCTTCGCTGCCGACTCCAGTCGGCGGACGATCGACGCGGCTTCCTTGCGGAGCTGCGTCACCTCGCCAAGCCGCTTGTCCGCCCAGTCGTTGCCGTCGTCGTTGCCGAGGTCCTTACCGACCCGCGCGGCGATCCGCGCGAGCAGCGCCGCCTCCGCGTCGGCGTACATGGCCGCGACTCGCCGCGCCTGCTCCAGACCGACCTCGATCGCTCCGACTGGAGTGACGGCCATCAGTCCTCGCCGGTCGCGTCAGGGACGAACGTTTCAGTCAGCGTCACCGGGTCCGGGACGGTCAGCCCGAGCTCGTCACGCAGCCGTTCCTTCTCGGCCTGGACCTGCACCTCGTCCCAGTCGGGGTGCACCCACCGAATCTTCGTGTCCAGGCTGACAGCCTGCGCTCGGTTCAGCATGTCCAGGGTGCGGCCCATCGCCTCCGGGTCCGGCATGACGCCGTCCGGCCACTCAACGACGGCGCGTTCCGCCACGACCTTCGTGTCGAACACCTCGTGATCGACGGCCAGCATCGCCTCCGACAACCAAGCCAATCCCGGTGTCCAATAGCCGATCTTCCGGCCCCGTGTGGAGTACGACCGGTTCTGCTGCATGTGGATCTCGGTCGCGGTGCGGGCCTGCCCGTCGCCGCCCTCACCGAAGCTCTGCACGCTGTACCCGGCGCCCCGCAGAATCTGCGAGATCAGCGACTTGGACGTCTCGGCGTGCTCGGTCACCCGGATGTTGAACTGGCTCAGGGTGATCATGTTGTTGGGGTTGTTCGGCGATGGCAGCATGCCCGACAGTGCGCTGTAGATCTCCCGGTCGGGGTCCCACGAAGCGGCCTGCCCGCGGGCGCCGGTCGTCAGATACACCTCCGGGACGATGATCCTGGCCTTGCCGAGCCGCAGGTCCCGCATCCATGACGTCCAGGTCTCGTCCAGGGCGTCCATCAGCGGCTCAACGCCCGCGTAGTCGGACCGGCCGACTGCCGTACCCCTGATCGTGCGGTGCGGCCGCATGTTGGGGACGTAGTGGACAAGCAGGCCCCGGTCGTAGCCGCTGTCGAACCCGCCGTTCTCATCCACGATCTCGGCGAACCCCTCCGTGGAAGGGTGCTCCTCCAGCGGAATCTGCATGCCCAGGTGGTCCTCATCGCCCTGGTACAGGCCGTGGAGAACGCGGCCCTTCTCGTGCCGCTCCAGGTGCCGCCACACCTCGCCCGACCGGTCGTCCTCGTGCACGACCCTCCAGAACGTGACTGCCTTGAGCCGCCCAGAGTTGAACTCCGGCACTGCAGCGTCCGGCGGCAACGCGTCCACGACGGGGTAATCCGCCATGGTCGTGTCCCAGCCCACCCTGAGATACACGCCGCCGTACGCGGCGCCCATCTCAGCAGCCTCCAGCAGGGTGCCGTACACCCCGGCCTCGTGCATCACCGCATCCAGCCGCTGCTGCCCCTTCTTGCCCTTGACCTTGAGCGTCGGCGGCTCGGAAAACAGCAGGTCAGCCGAAGTGGCCGCGATGTCAGCGGCGATCGGAATGTGGAGTTTCGTCGCCCGCGACTGCCCCGCCGGCGTCGGCGTCGCCCAGAAGTAGCGGATCATCCGGCCGAAGTAGCCGCCCGCGCGTGTGATGGGCCGGTCCCAGCCCTTCGGGTCCATCCCCATCCTCGGCGTTGCCTGGTTGCCGCCGTATACGTCCGCCAGACGATCCGGGTCACCGGCGTACCAGGCGCCGTGCTGGTCGTAGAGCCGCATCTCCTGTCGGATCGCAGGCGGCGGCCACTCCTGATTACGCTCGGGAAGCGGCATCGGCCACCCTCCTGTTCACGTGTGCTCGATCTCCGACAAGGCGGCGGCCAACTGCGTCCAGCCTTCGGCGATGGCGACCTTGGCCAGGACCATGTCTGGGTTGGGCTCGCAGTCGGCGCGCTCCAGGACCTTGGCGGCATGGGACGCCGCCTGTCGCCAGGTGATGGTCTGATCGCTCACTTGGTGGCCGCCGACCGGTGCCAGGTGCCGGGCTGGGTGCCCGGCGGGACGTTGTACTCGTGGAACCCGCCGACTTTGCCGGGCGTGAAGACCCACAGGTGGACGTGGAACTCGTCATCGAGCGCGGGCACCGCGTCGACCTCGACGCCACGCGGGTCCAGCGTTGTCACGTCCGCCGTGACGATCGCGGCGCGAACAGCGTGGAGGCCCTGCTTGCCCTGGTAGCGGACGATCTCACCGGTGGTCGGGAGCTGGGACATGAGGGAACTCCTGTCAGGTGATGGGGACGGACCCGCAGGGGATCACGGGCCGCTCCACGGCACCGGTCACGCGGGCCCACATCAGGTAGGTGCCGTCCGTCAGGGTGACGGTGCCGCCAGGGCCGATGAGGATGCGCGCCCGGCGGCCATCCTCGGTGCTGCCAGCCCACTCGGCGGGGTGCCAATCGGTCTCGATGGGCTCGGCGCCGAGGTTCGTGAAAGCGATCTCGACCTGCTCGGATCCGAATGCGCCGTTGATGACGGTGTAGATGTACGGGCGACTGAGAGAGGAAATCGGTTCCACGGCAGAGCGCTCCTACGACGTTGTCGGAGGTCCGGCAGACCACGAGGTGTGCGGCGAGGAGGCGTGCCACTCCACGACAGGTAGCGACGCCGCCCACACCGTGAACGGTGTACTGGCACGAAGCGGCGGGGCCAGGCGCAGGATCCGCCGGACGGTGCCGGTCTCGACGACCTGGCCGAGCGTGCGGACGATCGGCGGCTGCGGCCGGATCGTGCGGACGGTGTCGGTCTCCTCAACGACGGACAGCGGCCGGACCTTGATGCGGCCGAGCAGATGACCGGTGCCGGTCTCCACGACCTGGGCCAGGAGCTGGCCGCGCGCGCACACGATCACTGCGGCATGCCCGGTCTCGGTGACCTGGCTCAGCGGCCGGACCTTGACGGGGGTGATCGGCCGGACAGTTCCGGCCTCGGTGATCTTCCGAACTGCGGCCCAGCCCTGCAGCGGGAGCGCGGTGCCGAGCTCCTCGACGCGGCCCACCGCGCGGGTTTTGACCCGGGGCGCCGGCCACGCCGTCCCGGTCTCGACCGGCGGCCCGAGTACGCGGGTTCTGGTACGGCCGAGCACTGCGGCCTGCCCGGTCTCGATCACCGGTCCGAGCAGCCGAGCGCGGACGCGCGTGACCGGCTGAGCACTGCCGATCTCGCTGACCTTACCGAGCACGCGGGTCTTGGTACAGCTGAGCGGCCGCGCGAGCCCGGTCTCGATGACCTGGGCGGCGACCGGACCGGAGGCCCGGGAACGGGCGACAACCGGACGAGCAGGGGATGAACGTCCCGTGCGGGCCATCGTTCACCCCCTACCAGGTCGCGGTCCGCTGCGCCGCCCGAGGCAGGCCCTGCGGCATGCCTCGGGGACGCCCGCTCACCGCAGGAGGCGCCGGACCGAGCTTGTTCGGGCCGACCGCGATGTCATCGACGTAGAGCCGCCCAGCGCTTTCATGCCTCAGGTGGAACTCCGCCGTGAGGGGCTTGATCCCCGGCCAGGTCAGAGACGGCGAGATGACGTAGTCATCGTGATCAAGGGAATCAGGGTCCAGGTACGCCCAGATTTCAACGGTGCCGTTCTGGGCGCTGTCGAGGGTGTAACGCAGTTCGACACGGACCCACTGATTCTGCGGGATCACGAGGTTCGTGGTGGCCGCCGTATCCGCTAAGGCGGTGCTGTAGCCCTTGAACGCGCGGATCGTCCCGCTGGTGTTGCGCAGCCACACCTTCGAGATGATGTGGTCAAGTCCGGGGCCGCTGAGCAGCGCGAACATCGCCGAGAGGTTTCCTGCCGTCAGCGCCCCGGCCCGGTACATGTACCACCGGACGCAGAAGCTGTTGCCGACCGTGGGGACGTTCACCCAGTCGATATGGGTGTCGGAGTCCTGCACTGCGTTCACCGCGACCAGGCCCGCTCCTTCACGGCCGACCACGTTGCTGAACTGCGGGGAGCCCAGCACGTTGTCGAAGGCGGTCCCCGAGGCCCCGCCGGAGTTGACCTTGGTGATCGCCGTCCCGCTGGTGCCGCCGTTGAAGCTGTTGGTCAGCGGGAGGGAGACGTCCGGGATCTCGAACACCAGGTCGTCGATGTACACGGCATCGACCGGGTCCGAGGAGCTGCCGTCCTTGGAGTACCTGAACACCACCTGGGTGGCGCCGTTGAGGTTGTAGACCGGCGACTGTGTCCATGGGACATTGCCCGAGGCGGTCAGCTGCACGACCCCGTTGATGAGGAACTCGAACTTGTCGTGGGTGGGTTCGCTGCTGACGGAATACCAGAACTGGATGGTCGTCGCCCGCAGCGGCATCGTCATCGTCATCGTCGCCGTCTGGCCGTGGCCGATGGGGATGTGCGACAGCGAGTACGAACCGCTGTGCGCCCGCCCGGTCGAGGTGCCCCACGTGTCGTTCGAGGTGTACGGCACCCTGACGACGGCACTCTCGATGGTCTCAATCCACTGCATGGGAGCCTCCCCGCATGGTTCAGGCCCGCTCGACCTGGAAGCCTGCGCTGATGGTCACCGCCGCGGCGTACTTCGCGCGCAGCACGAACCCGGTCCCGGGCGCGCAGTCCGGGGTGTCGCCCAGGGGGACGTCATAGATGGCGAGGCCGCCGTTGGGCGACAGGGGCCAGGAGTCGAGCACAGTCAGCACGGTCGGCTCCGTCGTCCACGCGGCGGCAGCGAGGAAGCCCGCAGGGATGGTCCGGCCGTAGAGCTGCTGCGGGGTGACCGCCGTGGCGTAGGCCATGGACGCGGCCGGCGGGTTGGTCGCGAACGTGGCCGCGCACAGCTCGATGTCGCCCGGCACCCCGGCCGCCGAGATACCGTACAGGCCGACCCTGATCTTCTTCAGGTCCAGGCCGAACGAGGCCGGGGCGAGCACTCCGAGGACGCTCTTGGCGGTGTTGGCCACCAGCGTCACCGGGGCGGGGGTGAGCGCGGAGTATCCGGTCTTGGCCATGGTCAGACCGCCCGGAAGAAGCCGGTCGGGTCGACCTGGGCGACGACGTTGCTGCCGTCCGGGTTGATTGGGAAATCGTGCGAGGTGAGCGGCACGATCGCCGAGTCCGGTGACGCGGGCGCCGGCCGGTAGCAGATCAGGATTTTCGACCAGTTGCTGCCCGTCTGCACGTTGGTCCACGTCTGCTCGGGGATGGCCAGGTCCACCCAGTCGTTGACGTCGTCGGGGACCACTGGGGTCAGGTTGGCCGCGACCAACACCTTGCGGCTGTAGCCCGGGTTGGTCGCCTCGTCGGTGGTTCCGGCCAGGACGTCGGCGAGTGTGTCCTTATCGCGTAGGACGGCGTCGGTTTCGACGTTCGCGGCGGCCAGAGCGAGCACGATCAGGGCGCTGTTGGCTGGGTCGCTGGTCTGGACTCGGCGGTACAGCTCGACCGTGCGCCCCTTGGACACATTGAACTGGAAGTCGGGCATGACTCTCCTCATCAGAAACGGGATGGTCTCGGCCTCCCGTGTAGCCCCTCAACTACGCGGGAGACCGAGCCCATCGGGGCTCGACGCACGCGGGTGGGGCGTGCGGAGCAGGCGCACCCCTCGGCCCGCCATAGATCGAGGGGTGCGCGTCTTGGGTCAGAAGACCGGCTGCAGCAGCGGTAGCCAGGCCGACTGAGTGGTGTGCAGCGCGTACCGGGCGGCGTCGAGGGCGTGGTCATCGGTCTTCACCGGTGCGTCGTCGCCCTTCTCGGCCTTCTTGTCGTCCCAGGCGTAGGAGCCCACCTCGTCGAGGAACCCGGACACTGACCGGTGAATCCGCAGGTGGTCGGCCGCCAGCAGGTTGCTGACGGTGCGGATGCCGTCCAGAACGGAGTTGTCGCCCATCTGCGGTACCAGACCATCGCGGTGGAGCTGCGTGATGAAGCTTGCGGCGGACGGGTCCACGATCACCCACTGCGGCCGCACCCCGTAGGTGCCGGGGCCGTAGGTGCCGGGGATGTGGTCCAACCAGTGAATGAGCTTCTGGGCGTACTCGGCGTCGGTGAGCTGCCGCCGCTCCTTCCGCGAGTCCCACCGCCACTCGCTGGCGAGGTAGATGCGACGCTGGCCGGCTGCGTCCGGCGTGGACACGCCGACGAGAATCGCGTCGAACGGGTTGACCGTGCCGTAGTCGACGCCTACCGACAGCCACCGCTCCATCAAGGGCAGCTCGTCTACGACATGCTTGTCCGGATCCCACAGGTCGTAGATCGCGCCCTCAGCGACGACCCACTGCCCGAGGATGAACCGCTTGTACCAGAGGCCCGTGTACTCCAGCTTCAGGTTGGCCACGTATAGCGGGTCCAAGGCCGGGTTGTCGTCGAGCGTGAAGTGCCAGTGGTTCAGGTCCAGCTCGCCGGCCCGGTCGAGGAAATGCTTCTTCAGCCAGTGGGTCGGCGAGTCCGGGTTCGTCGAGGCGAACAGCTTCGCGCCCTTGACGCTCAGACGGGCCAGGAGCTGGTCCCAGAAGGACCGCTCGATCAGCGTGGCCTCGTCGACGTACGCCCCGGCACAGGTCATGCCTCGCAGCCGGTTCTCTGACCGGGCGTCGTTCGAGCTGATGATCTCGACGCGGCGGCCGAGGATGTTGGCCGTCGGCGCGCCGCGAGTGTAGATGATGCGGCGCGACAGCGGGCCGGTGATCGCCGGGTCCATCAGCGGGTCGAAGATATTTCGCGCGATGGTGTCAGCGGTCTTGCCGACGATCACCAGGGCGCCGCCGCGAGGAGCGTTCGCGACGTACATCAGCCACCTGAGCAGGGACGCGATGGTCTTGCCCGACCGGATCGCCCCGGACCAAATGTTCAGACGGGCGGTGGCCTCGGCGATCGAGCGTTCCTGCTTCGGCGACAGCGACACCACCTCGCCGAGGCTCATTCAGCGTCTCCGGACTCGATCTCAGAGACGATGTCGGCCTCGATGATCGTGTCGACGTCGGGGTCCGCGGGGATGTACCGGGACTGCAACTGCGCCAGCATGGTGCCCAGCAGCGACGCCATGTCAGTGTCGGCGACACCGTTGCGGTTGATCAGATCCAGGCCCAGCAGCGACGCCCGCCGGTTGATGGTCTTCAGCGCCGTCTCGGCGGCGGACACGTCGCCCTTGATGACCTTCGGCCACAGCGCCGCCATGATGCGGTCGAGCCGGTCGATCTCCAACTTGAGCAGCTGCTCGCTCGCGAGGTGCTCTTGCTTGGCGGCCCGCTGCAGGGCGCGGTCAATGTCCTTGCTGACGGCGGCCGCGCCCGAGTAGCCGAGCCGTTCCGCGATGACCGTGGGAGACACACCAGCGGTTCGCATCTGCACGGCCTGGTGGCGGCGCTGGGAGATTTCGACCTGCCGGGACTTGCTGACAACCATAAGGGGAGGCCGCCCTTCTGTGTCAGGCGGCGTAGGCGCGTAGCGCCGCCATGATGATGTGCGTGGTCGTGGCTTCGCCGTCGCGGGCCCGGACCTTGCCGAGGAGGTCGGTCAGCTCGTCGTGCTCAGCGGCCGTCAGCGCGAGCAGCAGGTCAGCGGTGACACCCGCCTTCGGGCGGGGCTGCGGCGGCGCGTCCACCCGCTCGTCGCCGACGTCGTCAAGGTCCTCGCTCTCGAGGTCGTCTTCCTCGTCGTCGGGGCCTGGCCGCGAGTTCGGCCGGCCGCCGCTCACCGTGTTCTCCGGCTCGGGGTCGGGCGGTGGGGCAGAGCGAGGTCCCGCGGGCTCGTCGGTGACGATCTCAATGCCGCCGGTGTCGCTGAGCAGGTCGGCCAGGTCGTCATCGGACCAGCCGGTGCCGCTCAGGTCAGGGAGGCCCTGCAGGAGGTCGGCGAGCACCTGATCGTCGTAGCCGCCGAACTCCGGTGTGCGGTTGTCGGCTAGCATGATCCGCTTGGCTTGCTCATCATTCACGTCGAGCAGCACCGCGGGCAGCTCGGCCAGGCCCTCCTCTCGGGCGGAGCGCCACCGGTGCTCACCTGCGATGATCCGCATCCGGGACTGCTGAACGATGACGACGCCGTAGAAGCCGTTCTCTCTGACGGACTCCCGGATCACGTCCAGATCACCCTTGTGCGGGTTGGCCGGATGTGGTTCCAGATCGGCGACCGCGACCATGCGGTAGGTCTGGGGGACGAGCGTGGACACGAAACCTCCAGAGGGAAAGAGCCACGCCGCTTATTTTGAGTAGGTAAGATAAGCGCATGGCAGAGATCAAACGCGTCACCCAGCCGACGCTGGACGTTCTGGAGGTGCTGCTACGCGCCCACCAGGAGGACACGCCAATCCACGGCTGGGCGATCATGAAAGAGGTCAAACGCTCGGGCCCGACCGTCTACAACGTGCTCGACCGCCTCGAAGACGCCCACATGATCAGCGGCGAGTGGGAAGAGGTTCCGTCTGAGGAGAGCCGTCCTCGACGCCGCCTCTACCGGCTGACCGGCGCAGGCGTTCCCGCGGCCCGCGCACTGCTCGCCGAGCGGCGGCCAGCGGCACTCAAGGCCAAACCCGCTTTCGGGTTCCTCCAGCTCGACCGGATGCGTGCGCTCCTGGTCGGCGGTGGCCGATGAGCAAGGAAGAAGTCATCCTCGCCATCGGCAGTGGCCTCTTAGTGAACGAGTGTTGCGACCTCTCCCCCTGGGCGGCCCGAAAAATCGTCGCCTGGTCAGCACGCCTGCGGTACGGAAAATCGCAGCGAGCTGAGATCCGCGCCGAGGAACTCGTCGCCGTGATCGACAGTTGTCCCGGGAAGCTCTTCAAGCTGATCACGTCACTGACGTTCGCCTGCGGAGCAACCACAGCCCGAATGCAGCAGATGGCGCTCCTGTTGAGGCTCTATCTCATGACCATGTTCGACGTGGTGATTGCTGGCGAGTTCAACCCGGCCGTTACGATCGAAAGACTTGTCGACTCGGGAAAGTCAACACACATCATCCAGATGAAGGTACATCGCAATAACAATCAGGTAGAGAGGCGGCTAGGGGAGGGGGTCCTAAAGCACTTGCTGGACCAGGGAACGCTTCCTGATCAGCTAGATCCTGCTCACCGCAAGCTTCGGGAAGAAGTCGACGCTTGCATTCAGCGGAACTTAGCTGCGGGCCGCCAGAGAGGCCTCGACTCGGGCGAGCCGCTCTGATAGGTCACGTACGGCCGCGCGGAGCTCGGCGAGCTCGTCGACCGGCGCTGCCGGTGCAGGGGTGTCGCGGACGAACACGCCTTTGCCCTGCTGGCCGACGACCAGGCCCTCCGCTCGGAGGAGGTGGACGGCGTTCTTCACGACGCTCGCGGAGACGCCATACTGCTCGCACAGACGGGCGATTGACGGCAGGGTCGCACCGGGAGTGAGGTCGCCCAGACGGATCTGCTCGCGCAGGTTGTCGGCGATCTGGAGGTAGGCGGGCTGCCCGGTGTGCTCGATCACTCTCGTAGTCCAGCGCATCGGTGATGCTTGGTCAACTAGGGCGTCTAAGGAGGCGTCTGCCCGACTGGCCTACCGGTTGATCCAGAGGGACTCGACGGCGTGGACCCGCGCATCGGAGGAGGCTTGCCTTACCCGGTAGTCGATGCGGCGCCACCCGGCCAGGGCCTCGTCATACAGCTCTGACCGGTAGCCGGACAGGACGATGCCGCCGCGGCACGCGACGAGGATGTCGAGGAGGCGGCGGTGCTCGGGCGCCTCGTCCATCTCCTTGACGTAGTGGCCGGAGCCGAACGTGTTCCTCGTGGACCGCAGGTAGGGCGGGTCCAGGTAGAACGTGGTTTCCGGCGAGTCCATGCGGGTGATCAGCTCGAAGGCGTCGCCCTGCTCGATGAAGGCATCCCGGAGGCGGGCGGCGTGCCAGCGCAGGGCCGCGCCGGCCCGCTTGGACCCGGCGGGGTTGTTGACCCTGGTTCGCGCCGTCGGCCGGCGCCAGGACGCTCCGGCCTCTCCGGAGCGCGACTGGCTGCATTGGATCCACCAGCGGCGCGCGCGTTCGAGGTCGGACGCCGTGGTGTCGCCGAGCTTCGCTGCGGCGTGCTCGGATCGGGCGTACGGGGTGAACTGGATGGCCCGCTGCAGCTCTCGCGGCCGGTCGCGGAGCATCCGCATGAAGGTGACGAGGTCGCCGTTGAGGTCGTTCAGCGTTTCGATCTTTGACGGGGTCTTCGCGAAGAACACAGCACCGGACCCGGCGAAGGGCTCGACGTAGACCTCGTGCTTGGGGAGGAGGGAGACGATGAAGGGAGCGAGGCGGCCCTTCGCGCCGTAGTAGGAGAACGGCGGGCGTAGCACCACGGCGAGGGGCCTCCGTATTCAGTTTTGTCGGTGTGTCGGTAACCAGCGGTGATGCGCTCAGATCGTTTCTAAGCTGATCATCTTTGAACTGATCCAGTCACACGCGCGTGTGCGTGATCGTCCGTCAGGGACGACTACAGGGACGCGCGCGCGTGCTGATCACTGACCAGAAACCGACCCTTCGCGAGGAAAGTCCGATTCCGTTCTCGACGGCCCAGCGCTCCCGAAGCTGCCGCCAAGTGACAAGTAACTCTCTGTAGTTGTCCTATGGCCAATGTTTGCCCCGGATTCGACGTTTCGATCCGTGATAACAGCGGCTATAAGGGCGGAAAACGGGTCGGCGACCGACGGCAAGCCGAGATCGAGTTCGTGACTCCCTGCAACTTTCTAATTACAGTTATCTTCTCGTGCTTTCCCATATGAACGAGGAGGATCATGCACACCTTTATCCGCAAGGCGGGAACTGCCCTGGCCGGTGCCGTCCTGGCCGGCACTGGCATGCTGGTCGCGCTCCCCGCGACCAGCGCTCACGCCGCATCGTTCACGGTCGCAGCGTCCAAGGCCGCGCCGGAGACCGCCTGCACGCAAGCAGCCGGAAGGTGGATCTGCTACCTGCTCTACTGCCGCAACGGCATCTGCTACTACCGGTGCTACCCCATCGGGTACAAGCAGGGCGATGCCAATGCGCCCACCAAGGAATACACAGTTGCGGAGACCGCAGGTGCTGCCCCCGAGCAGCAGATCGAGGTCGATCTGCCTGATTGATGAGGTCGGGAGGCGGATCGGAGCGGCCCTGACAGGTCACCGGCCCGTCTCCGGTCTAGGGGAACAATGGAGCAGCCCTGTTCCCCGAGGCCGGAACCGTCATGATCCTGGCCCGCGATAAGTCTCGTTATCGCGGGCCAAAACGTCGGATCCGGCAGGTGAGGCATCGAGCGTAAGTCGACTACAGAAAGTTACTTGTCACTTCGCCGTGGCTTCGGGAGTGCAGGGCCTCGACCTACCAGACTCGGGTCAGCTTGAACTGCTGGACGTCGTCGGCGTGCTCCACGGAGAAGCGGCAGCCGCTACACATGACGGCTCGCCTCCATAACCCCAGGTTGATCGCCCCGCAGGAGTGCAGCCAGGCGTGCGTGGCAGCAGCCATTAGGTACTTCCTAGTCGACGCGCCGCAGTTTCCTTCCATGACCCCATGCGGATCCAACACGCCCAGGCGACAATGAAGCTATGGGAAACGGACGCCACGACGAACCCCGAATATCCGGAGTATCCGACCGATACGAAGGCGGAGACCACGGCATCCAGCACGTCGGCAGCGGCCCGCAGACGAACTTCTTCTCCACCGTCCGCGAGATCATCACCAACACGGAGATCAGCGACGAGCAAATTGAAAAACTCGCCCAAGCCCTCGCAGACAAAGCCGAAGCTGCAGCCCGCGTTGATCGTCTCCACCAGCGTCGCCGTGAGTGGAAGCTCCTGATCATCGGCTTGACCGCAGGTGCCGTCGTATCTATCCCGATCGGCATCTGGATCAACTACATCACCTGACCCGGGCCACCGGCACCAGCTCGAATTGCTCGACGTCCTCGGCGTGCTCCACGATCGCCTGGCACCCACACCCGGCGCCGTAGACCCACACTCCGGGGTTGATGTTTCCGCAGGTGTGGGCCCAGGCGTGTGTCATGCGACCCCGCTATTCGACGGCCGCCGCGACGAGCTGCGACGGATCCCGCTCCAACATGTCCCGCGAGTGCAGGTAAATCTCCGTCGTCTCGATGCTCTGGTGACCGAGCGCTTCCTGAATCTGGCGCGGCGTCGCACCCAGCTCCTCGGCGAGCGACGCCCACGTGTGCCGCAGCGTGTGCGGCGTCACCTTCGCGTCGATCCTGGCCTGCTTGGCGATCCGCTGCACCAGCTCGTAGGCCTTCCACCGCAGCATCGGCTGGCCCGAGGTGGTCGCGAACAGCGGACCGCGCAGGTCCCGCAGCTCCACGCCGGCCCGCGCCGCCCGCTCAGCCAGGTACTGGTCAACGGCGTGAGCGGTCTCCACCGGCAGCTTCCGGACCAGCGGCTTGCCGCCCTTAAGCGTGATGCTCAACGTCCGGTAGCCACGCGAATAGCCCAGATCCGTGATGTCGGCGTCGACCGCCTCCGTGATGCGGATCCCCAGCTCGACCAGGACCCGGATCAGCGCCGCGGTGCGCAACCGGGATCCGCCGTGGTCCGCGTCGGCGGTCTCGACCATCGCGTGCGCTTCGGCCCTGGTGAGCGCCTGCGTTTCCGAGTGCTTACGAGGGATGCTCGGCCGGTCGGCCTCGGCGAACGGATTCATCACTTCGACGTCGTTCTTGACCAGGTACTTGTACCAGGCCGACGCCGTGGCCATCGCCCGCGCGATCGTCTTCGGCTTCGGCGGATCTTCCCCGTTTTCGATCGCCTGCTCGACCATCCACCGGGCGTACAGCTCGGCGTGCCGGACCTTCATCTCCAGCGGGTCCAGGCCGGTCCGCTCGCAGTAGGCGAACCACTTCCGGATGTCGCGCCGGTAGGCCGCCCGGGTGTTCGGCGACTTACGGCTCTCCAGCCACATCGCGGTGATCTCGACAACGAGCGGCGGCAGGTCGAGCGGAAGCGCGACCTCTTGGCCCCTGGCGACGACCAGCTCGGCGGTCATTGATCGTCACCGACGCCGAACGGCGGCGGTTGCCCACCTACCGCATCTCCGACGCTCTCGCGGGCAAGGCTCATCAGCCGACCTTCCGGAAGACGATGGTCGCCTGGTAGCGGTTGTGATGCTCCCCGTCCGGCTCGGCTTCGGCGCTGATGACGTCCAGTTCGGTGCTCGACCCGAAGAACGAGAGGGCCTGCGCCACGGCGGCCTTTCTGATCTCATCCGGGGTTGCTCCGCTCACGGTGACGCGCAGGGTCAGCGGAAACGATCGCACGCTCATAGATGATCTTCCTTCGTCGCTAGGTGATCTTTGAGCGTAACACGAAGAGCGGAACATAACCTGGATTATGTTCCTGCCTTAACGATCATGAAAACGTGACCAAACCGAACGCGATTCCAGAGCGCGTGATCAGATAGCGATCTGATCACAAGCGGACACACACACGGCACGCCGCGATCAAATAGGCGAGTGAACCTCCAGAAGCCCAAACGCGATCCTTCCGTCATCTGGCAACTTGTTCTCTTCCTCGCACTCATCGCGACTGCGGGCGTCGCCGTATCAATCGCCATGACCACCCTTTTTGACTTCGAGCAAGTCCAACGCCTAGGTGCTCCCAAAGAACCGCCGTGGACATTATTTGTCACCGCCATGGTGGGCCTAGCTCTGACTGGCATGTCCTTCTGGCTCACCGCCCGCCGCACGAAGCGACGTCTCGCGCAAGCAGCGGAAGATCCCAGCGAAGCACTCCGACGTCGCATCGAGGCCGTCAACGTGGCATTCACCGAAGCCGCTCGGCTCATGGACGACCTTCGTCGCGACCTCGAAGCCCAGCAAGCCGCCCGGGAAGCACTTCTCACCGAAGCCGAACGCCAGCAGCGGCTCTTGGAGGTCAACGAGGACCAGGCGGAGAAGATCCGGCAGATCCTCGTCGGAGAGACCAAGTCCACACTCAACGCCGAGCGGTGGCGTCAGTGGATGTTCTTCGGGCTGGGCGTGATCGTGTCTGCAGCGCTATCCGTCCCTATCGGACTGTGGGTCAACAGCATGAGCTAGACCGTGGCGCGCACCTTCCGCGCTCTGCCTCGCGGCCGCAGCAACGCGCCCGACTCCTGCAGCAGCCGATGCACGAACCCGTACGAACGACCCGTCGAAACCGACAGCGCCCGAATCGACTCACCCGCCGCATACCGACGCTTCAGGTCCACCTTCAACGCCTCACGCTCCGCGCCCTTCACCCGCGCGTGCTTCCGCAACTCCACCTACACCCACCCCGATCTGTTCACGCGGCCGCCGCCAACCGAGCACGCAACGCATCCCGTGCCTCCGGCGTCTCGGGCACAGAATCGCCCCGCCAGATACAGCCCTCGATCGTCGCCAAGTCGTCGAAGTCGTACACGACCTCCCGGCCGGCCCGGCCCATCACCCGCACGCCATATCGGCGCGCCCACTGCCGGATCGTCACCGCCTCCCGGCCCAACCGGGTAGCGGCCAACTTCGCCGTCGCAGGGAACACAAACACCCCCGGAACAGCAAAAACCCCCGAACCATCAACCGGTCCGAGGGCACACGTCTCTCCGTCGCCCCGAAGTGTTACACACCCATCCACCCGGCGCAAGCCAACAGCGGAACCGCTATCAGCGACCCGCCTCCGACTCCACCCGCGCCGACGCCTCACCCTCCGAAACATGCGTCCCACACGCGGCGCACACGTAGAAGCCCGCCTGCGCGTCCCAGCGGAACGACCGCTCACCACACCCGCACCGGGCCGGCGTCCACGCCGGCGGCTCATCCCCCACCACCCGCTCGAGCAGCAGCCGCCACGACAACGCGAAATCCACCAAGCCCACCAGGTCCTCGGCGACGAGCACCGAGTCGAGACGCTCCACCAGCCACGACACCGCCCGCGACCGCGCCACCGCCGACCTCGCACCCCCCAGACGCGGCACCGCCCCCAGCCACACCCGCGCCCGATCCTCGAAGTCGAGCAGCCCACCCGTCAGCTTCTCCAGCAGATCCCCCACCGGCGACACATCCGGCTTCGGCCGCGACCCCGACACCCGCGACCACGTCGACGGAGGCCGGAACCCATCCACCTCCCTGGCGAGCTGCGACGCGAACGTGTCCACCTCCAACAGCGCAGCCCGCACCGTCGCCCGGCACAGGCCACACACCAGCGGCTCCCCCGGCCGCCACCTCACCTGAGGGACCTCCGGCTCCGCCGGGCACTCCCCCACCTCACCCCCGCGCACCCACGCATCCACCAAATCCGCATGCTCCGCGCGGGCCGCCTCGAATGCAGACCACGCCCGGCGCGACTTCACATTGCACGGACCCACACACGCACCCGGCACACCAGAAGCAAGAACAGACACGGCACCCCTCCCGACCCGACGTGAACCGCCACAACACTACAAGATCAACTTGTTTTCGCAGACACCAAGGCAACATCCCCCTGGCCGGCCCCGGACCTGAGGGGGGCGGGGCGCGCGAAAACGCCGGGCCGCTGGCTGCGGTCCGGCGCTGTCGGCGCGTCGCGCTACACGCGGACTCCGGCGCGGTCGGCAAGCTTCCGCGCGCGGTCGGCAACGTGCCTGACCTCGTCCCAGTCGCGCGCGCTGCACGTGGCGCGCAACACCTGAATGAGGTACAGCGCGGCGGCAAGGTACTGCTTGACCTGCTCGTCATCGACGGCGCGGGCGCGGTTCTCCGCTGCGATGAACTCGACGGATGACCACGTGACCAGGACGCGGCCGGTGTCGGCGCGGTCCACGCTGACCGCGACCGTCACGCCGTGCTTGGCCATGACGGCGATGATCTTGTGGGCTGTGGCGCGAACCAGGTCCAACAGTTCCCGGTTCTGGGCCTCGCGCGTGGTCAGTCGCAGACTGGCCAGAGTCGCAGTGAACGGGGCGACTCCGGGGCCAATGAGAACGTAGGTGCTCCACGGGGAGCGGCGCGACGGTCCGGCTACGGTCCACACCTGGCCCTGGTACTCGCGACGGTGGCCGTGGTAGGTCACCTGGCTACCGGCCGGGAGGTACGCGTTAAGGGCGTCGCGGGCCTCACGTCGGATCTTGAGCGCTCCGCGCTGCAACATGCTGCCCAACTCGCATGGGACTTCGGACATGCACTTACGGCACTCACCCGCGTGGGCGCGTGCGGTCTTCGTCGCGTTGGCGGCGTGGTCCCTGGCAAGTTCGGCGCGGCTGCGGTCGATCATGGCTAGTGCCTCCTGTGGCGTTTGTGGTGTTGGTGGGGTGGGGCGGGAGCGCCCACATGTGGCGTGCGGGCGCTCCCGGTGGGGCTAGGCGTCGGTCTTGACCTCGTCGGCAACCTGCTCGGCCGTCTTGATCTCGGCCTCAACGACCAAAGCCGCGATGATCTCGGAGACCTGGTCATAGGTCAGTCCGCGCTCATCCATGACCTCGGCGTAGGTCTCCTCGGTGTGCGGGGCCTTGAACTTCTCGGCGAATCGCCACACGAGCCGGACGGCAGCGACGTCAGCGGCGCGCTTGGCTGCGGCCTTGCGTCGGGCCTCGATCTCCTTGCGGTACTCGGCCATGCTCGGAAGCTCGGCGAGGAGCTTCTGAACGGTGGCGGCGCTGGTGCCGGGGACCTTCCCGAGGTCCTTCAAGGTCGCCTCACCGAAACCGACCTGAGCGGCCACGTGCATACCGATCAGCGCATACGTGCTGAACTTCGGCGCGCCCTTCCCAGTGCCGCGCGTCGCGATGCAGTCGGCCGGGAGGTCGGCCAGCTCGTCACCGGTCAGGATGCGGTCGGCGGTGCTGGCCTCGTTCTCGGAGTCGGCAAGCTCGTTAAGGCGGCCGGTGGCGGCAAGCCCGATGATGACGAACCCGATCGGACGGGAGACGCCGAGACGGGTAAAGGTCTTCGGGTGGCTGACGGTCACGGCCTCGATCGCATCGAAGATGTCGGCCGGGTTGCTGCTGATGACCTGCATTGATCTTGCCTTTCTTGGCGGTTGGGGTGTCCGGGCGGACGGGTTGGGTTAGGTCGCGGGGTGCGTCCTAGCGGCGGATAGCGATACCGCTATCAGCTTGGAAGCGGCGGCGGCGTCGCCACCTGATCACCAGTCCGAGCGTTCCGGCTCCGATCGCTGCGGCCAGCCAGGGAAGCAACGCGGGCGCGTCGCTGGACTGGTTGGTTGCGTTGATCTCAGCCGGGGCCGGGATGTCGAACGGGCCGGGGGTGGCGGCGTCCATGTCCGGCGTGGTCGTGGCCGTGGCCGTGGCCGTGGGGGTCACGGTCGGGCCGGGCTTGCCGGACGGTCCGGGGCTGCCCTGAGGGCCGGGAGGTCCGGAAGGTCCGGCGGGTCCCTGCGTTCCGATGCCGGACGGTCCGGGGCTGCCGTCGGCACCGGGCTGACCAGACGGGCCGGTTGCACCCTTCGCGCCGGTCTCGCCCTTCGCGCCGGTCTCGCCCTTCGCGCCGGTCTCGCCCTTCGCGCCGTGGTTGCCCTGCGCTCCGGTCTCGCCCTTGTCGCCCTTCGCTCCGGTCACGCCGGGCTTGCCCTGCTCGCCCTGCGGTCCGGCGTCGCCCTTCGGCCCTGCGGGGCCGGTGACGGTGACGGTCGTAGGGGACGGGCCGGGTTCGCCCTGCGGTCCGGGGTTGCCCTGCGGTCCGGTCAGACCTGCGGGTCCGGTGGGGCCTGCGGGTCCGGGAGGTCCGGCCGGTCCGGCGGGTCCGGGGTCGCCCTGCGGTCCGGGCTCACCCTGCGCGCCGGGGTCGCCCTTGTCGCCCTGTAGACCCTGCGGTCCGGGAACACCCTGCGGTCCAACAGGGCCGGGAATGCCCTGCGGTCCGGGGTCGCCCTGCGGTCCGGGTGGTCCGGGTGGTCCGGACACAGTGACTGTCGGTGCGGGTTCTGCGGCCACCAGGGAAACCCCGGTGCCTCCCGCGCTCTGGAGAGCCAGGACTGTGAGAGCCGCACCTACGGCGGCCCACGCAATCCGTTCGCTCGTTCGTATCTGCACATGACAAACGTTAGCCCGACATGGACATTTGGGAGACCAGTTTCTCTAACGGTTTGATGGCAGTTCAACCACAAGTTGATAACAGGCTCCGCGCCCGGCCAGGGCTCATGCGCGAGTCAGGCCGTACGCGCTTCCGAATGCACGTTCGATTATCTCGGCGCGCGGCTGATCATGTGCATTGGCACGAAATCAAACCTTTTCGGCGGTAGCGACCCATCGCCCAGCCCGGGTTGGTCACATCCTCTGTTGATCTTGTTAGAACGCCCCCAAATCGACGCTGAGCATTTTTGATCTTGGAGGGTATTCCTGGTACCGACTAACCGGTGTTCGCGTCTCTACGTTGATCTCAGAGCGTTCTAAGCAGTGCGTCACATCTCGTTCGGTGCGTCGGATGCAATCCGATGCGTCTCCGAGCACGCGAAAACCCATCAGCGACGAGGAGGGGGCTGCTCTCGCGCTGATGGGTTTCCGGCTCGCTTTCGCTGCTCTGGGTCGGTTTGCCGCGTCGCTTCAGGCCTGCACCTTGTGGGCGCGCCTAGCATTTACGCTGGTGGCGGGCTTGCGAGGTGTCGTACCGTCCGCCAACCTGCTAGTCCGGTAGGGCCTTGGCGTCGGCGGCACAGCCGATGCAGGGCATCGCCTGGAAGTGGATCCCGCACCGCTCGGCCGTGCGTGTGGGTTTCGCCAGGCCGGCCTGAGGGGTGGTGTGCTCGCGTGCGGTGTCGCGCCAGGCGTGCAGGTCTGCTGCGGGGATGCTCGCGATGTAGATGTGCAGGGGCTTGCGGACCCGGTTTTCCGTCGCGATGACCTGGGCGATGTGCTCGGCCTCCTCCAGGGGGCACCCGATCCGCTTGGTGATGACTCGTGCGGCGCGGCTGGCGGCCTCGGCCTCGGGGTTGTCGTCCTCCTTGGTGATCTTGTCTTCATCTTCGGCCCGGTCGGCGACCGCCTGGGGCGCTTCCTCCTCGACCCCGTACGGAGAAGAAGAGGATTGAAGTTGAGGAGTGGAATGAGGATTGGGGGGAAGTCCAGACTTCCCCCTTTTGCCTCCAAACTTCCCCCTTTCCGGTCCAGACTTCCCCCTTTCCGCTTCCGAAAGGGGGAAGCTCAGACTTCCTCCTTTCCGGTCGTCCTCAGAGTTATCCACAGACGAAAGGGGGAAGTCCTGGCTTCCTCCTTTCTGGTCCTCTCCGACCCCCTCCGGCTCCGAAAGGGGGAAGTCTGAGGTTCCTGCTTCCAACTCCAGATCCATCGGTCGCGGCGGCTGCCCCTCGAGGTATCCGGGCATCTGAGGGATGTAGAACTCCGTTGCCCGGCGGCGGCCGTTACCGACCTTGAGCACAACGAGGAGACCCGCCTCGACCAGCCGCTCCCGTAGCGCCTTCACCGACCGCACGTCGATCCGCGCCCAATGCGCGATCTCCTCGCGGGTCAGCCAGCCAGTGCGGGTGTGATCATTGATCCTGCGGGCGATGGCCATCAACCCCAGCAGGTCCCGCGGGGGCGTCTTCTTCGGCGCGTTGATCGCCACCTCGTCGGCCAGCTTGTAACCCATCAGGCCCCTTCACGTGCTGGATGTTCAGTAGGAGCCACCGAGGGAAGAGGCGCCCCGCTACGGTAAGCGGTACCGCTATCAACAGTCATCTGGCTCTTGGTGCGCGACCCGTCAGGTTGTAGGTCGCACGCCGGCCCGGGTCGGACAGGACGTGGTACGCCTCCCCGATCGCTTTGAACTTCCAGACCGACTCCGGGTCGTGGTTGACGTCGGGGTGGTACTGCCTGGCCAGCCTCCGGTACGCCCGCTTGATGTCGTCCTGGCTCGCGGTGGGGGGCACGTCAAGCAGGTCGTACAGCTCGCCCGCTGGCGGCGGCGAGGCCTTCGGCGGCCGCGGCGTCCGTGGGGGCGGTGGTGGCGGGGTCTGGACGCGCGGCCGCCCAGCACAGGTCACCATGTGCGGCATCATCCGCTTCTCCGGGGGGACGAGCGGCCGGTCCGTCGTGATCCGCCGCGACCGCAGAACCCCGTGGACATCCCTCCACACGGCCATGTCGCCATCGAGGTGCGGGGCGGGGTCCACCGGAAATTCGACGCTCGGGAACTTGTCGCTGGCGACCGTGCGGGTCCACCGGACGTTTTTCCCGCACGGCAGCTTGCCCCTGGTGCCCTTACACGGCTTAAGGTCAGCGGCGGAGAACATGCCGCTCCCCTGTTTCGGGGTCGACCTCCACTACGGCGCGCAGCTCGCAGATGTGGCCCAGGTTCCGGCACGCGGAGCACAGCATCCGCCCAGACTCCAGCACGACGAGGTGCCCGGCGCATGCCGGTTCGTCCTGGAAGTGCTCATGCACGCATGCCGTGGTGCGCACGGCGACGACGTCAGCCGGGCAGGGCGGGAAACCGGGCACCGCGGCGGCGCACACCAGATCGGTCATCATGAGGCGCTGCCGTTGATCCGGGCGAACACGGCGTTGATCGCGTTGAGTTCGCCTCGCACCTGGTCGAGCTCAACCCGCAGCTTGTCCACCTCGGCCCACGCATCTTCGCGTTCCTGGCGAAACTTGTCGCGCTCTCGGCGGGCCTCGTCACGTTCCCGCTCGGCGGTGGCCGTGCACTGCTCGGCCTTCTGGATGGCCTTCTCGAACGAGATCAGCGCCTGCAACGCCGGACCAGCGGTCGCCGGCGGCGCGGCCGAAGAAGCTGGGGCGGGGGTCGCGGTGGCTGCGCTCGGCTGAGGTCCAGGCTTCGGGGCGGTCCGAGTGACGGTCAGGTCGCCGTTGTTCCACTTCAGCGCGATCCACCACACAGGCGGGGTGACGCGGGGCCGGTGGCAGCGGGTGTGCTCCGTCCGGTTCAGGTACTGCCGGACGTCCTTCTCATGCAGGGTGTCCCAGTCCGGGCAGGCGGTCTTGATGATATCGGAGAGGGCACCACACCACTGGACTCCAGGGACGTTGCCGTTGGTCAGCGGCTTGTCGCCCTGCTTGCGGGCCTCCTCGCGCAGCAGTCCCCACAGTGCTTCGGCGTCGGCCGCCACGTCGCGGGGCTTCCTGATGGCGTGCGCGGACTCGCCGATCGTCGGCACAGCGGGTTCTCCTTTGGCGGTGGCGGTGGCGGTGGCGGTGGTGCGGGTGAGGTGGGCGATCACTTCGGCTTCGCGGGCGTGCAGCATGTCCGCGTACGACTGGGCCTCGATGGGGCCGGGTGTGTGGAGGATGCCGCCGGACGCGTACGGCTTGATGCCGTTCGCGCGGGCACCCTCGAGGAGGGTTTCGACGGTCCACCAGGTGTCACGGGGCATGGGGTTGGCTTTCTCGGTGGCGGGGTCGGTGGCGGCGACCATGGGTGAGGGTTTGGTGGGGTGGTCATGCAGCAGAGAGCGGATCTTGGTCTTGTAGTTGTCCAGGCCGCGCCCCATGGCCTGCAGCGGGATCTCGCCGGTGCGGCCGTTCTCGGGGTTGGTGATCAGCCAGCGGCCGTTGGCGAGTTGCATGGTGAAGCCGAGGCGTTCCGTCTCGGTCTCAACGAGCTTTTTGACGTCGGACTTGCTGGTCATGTGGCGGGCTCCTCAGGCATGTCCGTCCTTTTGATGGCGGCCCAGTTCACGGCCTCGTCAATGATCACGAGGGAGGCCCGCTGTCCCCGGAGGGAGCGGCGGGCCTTCATGCGGTGTTTGATCTGGTCTTGAGTCGGCGGGGTCCAGCTGTGCCAGCCGGCCAAGCGGGTCCACCGCTGGTAGTGGTCGCGCTGCGCGATGCCGCACCAGCGGCACCCGTTCGGCTGCGCGACCACCTGCTCAGTCATGGTCACGGCGCACCTTGCGCCGCTCGCGCCGCGACATGACCAGTTGAATGCCGTACGAGCCGCTGCGGCGGTGCGCGATCCAGTCCGCTTCGGCGTAGCCGCCGACCTCGATCGGCACCGTCCGTACCGTCTCCACCAGCTCCGTCATCGACATGGGGTAGAGGCGGCCGCAGTCGTCGAGCCACATGACGAACCCGGCTGCGCGGCCTCGGGCGAACTGCGAGAGCTGTAGGCGTGCGGTGAACGGCTCCGGAGCGCGCCACACCACCTCCCCCTCGGGCACCCATGGCTTGCGCAGGAGGTTGCCGAACTCGTCGAACGGCACCCGGCCGCCCTCGTCGTCGTGGTCAGCGGCCATCGCTGTCTCCCTTGCTGGTGGTCTGGGCTAGGACGTGGCGGGCGAGGTCGGCGCCCCGCAGCCCGGTCCCCGGTGCGGGATGCGGGGGCGGGGCCACCGGCGGGGTGTGGCTCCACCCGTTGGTGCGGAGCCAGGTGACGAACTCGAACGCGAAGTCGGTCGTGCTGGCCCGGTCGCCGGGGTCGGCGTGGTCGCGCTCATAGACGCGGTGCGCCAGCGCATTGATCGCTTTGTCGGTGACGTCTTTGGTCACTGATTGCCTTTCTTCTCGGCTCCTGCGGAGTTCGCGGCACCGGTAGGTCCTGCGTTCGTCCTCGTCGAGGCCTCCGGCGACGCCGTGCTGGGAGGCGCTGACCCGTAGGTGGTACGCCAGGCATTCGGCCGCGACGGGGCAGCCCCGACAAATCTGTTTGGCCTTCTTGGTCCGGGTTTCCTTCTGCGCGGTCGTCTCTCGGGTTTCGCCTTCGCTGGGCCCGAAGAACAGGGTCAGGTCCTCGCCCTTGCAGGCGGCGCGCTCCCGCCAGCCGAGCGGGTCGGCCATCATCGCCTCCGGTTGATCAGACCCAGCTCCCGGGCGGCCGCGCCGTACCGCTCGACGTGGCGTGTCGTCACGCCCATCTCGGCCGCAATCTGCGAATGCGACTTGTTGCTGTTGGCCAGGGCCGCGAACTTCTGGACCTTCGCGAGGCTGCGCGGCGTGATGGGCATCCAGGCCGGCCTGCTGGTGTCGGGTCGGATGACCAGGTATCCGGCGTTATCCAGCGCGGTGAGGATGTCGTCGGCCGTGGGCGGGGCGTCTGCGGCCAGGATCTTGGAGATGACATCGATGGGCGTGCTAGCCACAGCGCATCGCCTCGCTGCGCTTCTGATAGCGGTTCCGCTTTTGGGCGGCGTTCATAGCAGGGGGCTCCCGTGGTTATTCGTGGGTGGGTCTTCGACGGCGAACAACTCGTCCTGGTAGCCGACGACCTCTTCGCCGACGACGACTGGTTCGCCTGTGGGCGGGCTGCAGGTGCAAGGCTCCTCAGCGCAAGTACAGTGGCCGTCGGTCACGCGGATTCCCGCAGCTTGGTGACGTTGATCTGGGCGCGCAGCAGGGCCCGCTCCAGCGTGTCCCAGGTCATGCCGAGCCGTTCGGCGAGGCGGTCCCGGTCGATGTCCTCGGTCTCGGGATCGATGGGCGGGTCGGTGGCGAGGATGAACCGAACGTTCTCGATCAGGGCCTTGCTGTTCTGTATGACCCGCAGTCCCTCGAGGGTGCCTCGCTTCTTGAGTCGTCCCAGGTGGTTGCCGCACAGCAGCCGCTCGTCTTTCGCTCCATGGATGCAGGCCGGGTAGGAGCAGCGGACCATCTCCCACGGCTTAGCTGCGGGGTCGTCGATCGCATCGGCCCATGCCGCCGCCGGGAGCCATTCCTTGGCGGCCGCCATGTTCCGGCACGCGGTGACCTCGTTCGGGCGGACGTGCTCGTACGGGTCGAGCTGGATCAGCTCCTCGAACGTCTCCTGGATCAGGCGGGCGGTCCGCAGGATGACCGTGATTCTCTCTCCGCGCCGAAGCGACTTGAAGCTCGACGGGTCGGCCCCTGCGCGGTCGGCTACCTGCTGCGCAGGCCACCCGGTAACCGCCAGCGCCTGCAGTCGCCGCGCGGACCCTACTGCGTTGATCAAGTAGTTGTCCGGCAGGTCGTCCACGGTGACTGTGAGGAGGATGTCGGAGATCCGCGCCGTGATCCGGGCCGGCGGGGGAAGCTGCCGGGCTGGGGTTCCCTCGGCGAGGTGCTTGACCGTCGTGTGGGAGACACCGGCGACTTTGCTGATGGCCTCGTAGCTGACGAGCCAGATCCGGTGCAGCTCCTTCACATGCTGGCGCGCCGGGTTGGCCTTGACGAGGCCCTGCCAAGTGCCAGCCTTGATCCCCTTGTCGCGCTCGCGCTCGTAGCGGCGTCGTGCCAGGACGAGCCCGCTGACCTCGCTCATCGGTTCGTCTCCGGCCACGTCACCTTGTCCAGGGCGGCCCGGTGCGCCTTCGGCATGACCGCGAGCGGGTGGCCGAGGTGGTCGGCGCCCATGGCGGCGAGTACCGCGGCGTCGGCCATGTCGTGCTTGCCGTTGGTGATGAACATCGGCAGTCGGCGGGCCACCGAGTCGATGATCTCGTTCTTCTCTCCGCTGCCCTTGCCGAGTGCGTACGTCTTCAACGTCGCCTGCGGCACCTCGACGACCGTGACCCCGGCCTCCAGGAGGATCCCGGTTACCCGGAAATACAGGTAGGACCGCTCACCGGCACCGCCGCGGCCGCCGTCTTGGCGGTTGAACACCAGCTTCTCGACGAGCAGGAGGTCCGCCTGACGAGCGCTGCTGATCAGGATGATGCGGTCGGCCAGGTCCTCCAGTGCCCGGTACCGCTGGTGCAGGGGCAGGGTGGTGATCTTGTCGCGTCCGACCTTCTCGCACCAGCCCCCGTTGGAGGCCATGCCGGTGCTGGTCAGTGAGATGTCGAGGCCGACGATGTATGGGGAAGTCACGGCTTCCACTCCTTCGGGGTTCGGAGGACTTTGTGCAGGTCGTGGTCAACGAAGAAGTCAGACCACATGACCGGGTCTTTGGCGACGTGCTCGGCTGACCGTGTGGCCCGGTAGTTGCGGGTGGTGCGGAAGTGGCGCCTCTCGGCTATCAGCCCGATCACCGTGAGGACGACACCCACGGCGGTGACCAGCACGAAGAACACGCCGATCACCGCCAGGATGTTCTTTACGACGGTCACGCCGTGCCGCCTGGCTGGAGGGCGTCGAGCTGTGCGCGCAGCGTGGTCTTCTCGACAACCGTGCTGATCAGGTCACGCTCGGCCGACTCGGCGCGCTGCGCTGCGCCGTGCAGTTCCTCGTTCAGCTTGTATGCCAGTTCCGAAGCGGCCTCGTAGTGGGCGCGCAACGCGGTCATCTCAGCGGCGGTGTCGCGGCGCATCAGTTCGATGCCGATGACCAGGCCGAGCATGGTTCCGACGATGATGCAGATCGCGGCGATGACGAGTGCCCACACACCGCCGAAGATGACGAGTCCACCGAAGAACGCGACGCCCACGCCTATTGCGAGGCCCTTCTGGTGCGGCTCGATCTTTGCGGCGAGCTGGTCGAGCTTCACTGCCCACCGTCCTTGAGGGCCGAGTTGATGCGGGCGATCTGCTCGGCCGGGACGTGCGGCCGTACGGATTCCGCGACGATCCGGCTGGCGGGCCGGCCTGCAAATCCGGGTCCTTCGACCCTCGCTTCCACGGCGAGCAGGTCCTTGATGTCGGGCGGGAGTTCCACGTCGTACTCGGCCAGCGCCTGGGCCAGGGCCTCGACGGTGGGGATCTCGCACGGGGTCGCCCCGATCCAGAACGACTCCACGTCGTCGCCGGACGCGTGCGGGTCGAACGACATCGCAAAAAACGTCGCGAGAGGCCGGTCCCAGCCGACCGTGATGCCACGGCCAGCCGAGGATCCGGGCGCGTTGGGGATGATGTGGCGGCTCATGTGCAGCCTTCCTTAGTGATCGTCGGCACGGGCGAGGAGGCCCGGCGCCTGCGGCTGCGCGGGCGCCGGGCGGGGCGATCAGAGGTAGTCGGGCTTGAGCGGGGCGTAGGGATCCTCGACCTCTTCGCCATACCAGGCATTGGCGAGGCGGACGGAGACGATCCACGCAGCGTCGGGGACCGTCCGCGCGAGAGGTGCGCCGAGCTGGGCGGTCTCGGCGATGGTCTTGTGCACATCACGGATGCGCTCCAAGCGCTCCCGGAGCTCGTCGAGCTGCTGACTGACGTGCTCGTGCTCCTCGCGAAGGGTGGGCTCGAACGGCACGTACTCAGCGAGCAGCCCGAACGCCTTGCAGGTCAGGCAGCCGCGGCCGCCGCATGTCCCGGCGTGCTGCGCGATCTCCGCGAGGATGGCCGCGCGCCGCTCCCGCTCCCGCTTGAGGCGAGCGAGCCGGTCGACGCGGATCACCGCCCGCTGGTCGTTCGTCAGCGTCATCACTCGCCGCCGCCCGGGGTGAGCGCGCCGTCGCTGAGCTTCTGCAGAAACGCGGCGTAGTCGGCGTTGGACGCCTCACCGACCGGCTTCTTCATCTTCTGCTCGAACACGGCGGACAACTGCTGGTTAGTGCCGCCGAGGTCCGACCACACGTTGACGATGCGCTGCCGCAGGTCGTTGCGGCGGGTGGCGGCCTGCTGAATCAGCCGCTTGGTGGCGTCGTCCACCCGCGAGGCGTTCAGTTCCTTCGTCGAGGTGACGGTGACGCCCACGTGCTCGGCGATCCAGGCGAACCGGGCATCGTCGTTGGCCTTGGTGGAGCCCTTTCCGGTGTGGATGGTGACCCCGGCCTCACCGAACCACACACCCAGCTCACGCAACGCCTTGGCGGTCGGCGGCTCCTCGTCCTCGACGACCACCGCGTCCACGATGTCCTCGCCGTCGTCGTCCACCGCCGCGGTGTTCTGCTGGCGGGCGGACTCAAGGAGCGCTTCGGCCCGCTCGGACGCCTTGCGCGGCTCGTCCGCGATCGGGCCGGCCGCGGGCTGGCCGAGATTGTCGGCGAACTCCTTGAGCTGCTGCAGGGTCGCGGCCTTCATGGTCGTGCTGGTCCGCGAACGGAACTCGGCGTGGAGCTGACTCGTCGTGCCGGACCAAGCCGTCATGATGTGCTGCCGCAGACGGTCTGCTTCAGGGTCGGTCGGCGCCGGCGGCGTGTCAGATCCCTGCTGCGGGTATCCGCCTGGCGGCGGGGTGTCGGGCGGCTCCTCCTCGTGCGTGTGTTCGTCCGCCGAAGCGGGCTGGCCCTGCGGTGCGCCGCTGCTCTGCTGCTGGGAGAAGGTGGCGACACGGGCCTTGGCTGCGGCCTCCACTTCCTCTCCTCGGCCTTGCCAAGCGGGGTCCAGCTTGGACGTCTTCCAGATGGCTACGACGGCGTCGCGGTTCGTGGCCGCCTTGATCATCGCGAGGTAGTCGGTCGCGGGCGCGGCCTCGATCGCCCGCTGACCTCCGCCGCCCCGGGACAGCTCAGCGCGGCGCGCGACCTCACCCGACATCAGCTCGTCGAACCCGATGCCCTCGATCGTCAGGCCGGGCACCATGTACGTCGTGGCCTTGACCTTGTTGTCTTTCGTGTCGAGGAACGAGCCGTTGCGCTCGGCCACGTACAGCCAGGCGTCCACGTAGGTCCCCGCGTGGGCGAGGAATTCAGCGGCGTTCGGCAGCTCGGCCGCCGCGCTGCCGCCCTTGCTGTCGAGTCGCCACAGGCCCAGGCTGGGCACTTCCTTGAGGAAGACACCGAGCCTGGTGTGCGGCTTGCACGCCCGGCTCTTGATGTCCCGGTCCGCGCCGCACAGGCAGGGGCCGACGAACGGGGCCTGCATCGCGACGCCGGTGCAGCGACGGATGCACAGCTTGCCGTCCCAGAGCTCCATGTTCTGGCTCAGGCCGTTGGGCGGGACAATGACGGGGATGCGCTGCGCGTTGGTGATGACCTCGAACTGCGGGCCCTGCGGCGACTTCCACGGCTTGACCTGGCCGCCGTACTTTTCGGCGACGCCCCGGATCATCTCCTCGGACGGGCTCGTGAACCGGAACGTATCGATCTTGCTGGGGTACTCCCTGCCGTTCTGGCTGACCTTCTTGATGCCGAGGCGGATCCGGCCGTCCTGCCAGTGGCGGCGCTGCAGCACGGAGGGGTCGATGGGCATTACGCGGCCTTCCTGTGGTTGGTGGGTGGCTGGACCGGCTTGAAGCCGCGCAGGTCGAGCTCGTGGACGTAGCGAGCCAGCGGCAGCAGTCCGCAGAACGCCTCGAACGCGGCCTGGTCAGCGGGCAGCGGAACGAAGCCGTACGTCGTCTCGCGGAGATTGAGGATCGCCGTGCCCACGAACTCCGGCACGGGGAACTCGTGGCTGGAGTCGTGGAACTCGGCCTCGCCGTACCGGCACTCCGGCGGGCACACCAGCGCGACCTCTGCGTTGCGGAGCGCGGCCAGCTGCAGCACGCGGTCGTCGTAGACGGCGCTCGCAGGCTTGGTCAGGCTCGTCTTGATGTCGATGAGCCACAGCCCGGACGGGGTCGGGATCGGGTCGGCCGGGACCTTGCGCGGCCGGAAGCGCGGCACGATCGGCGACGTAGGCCCGTCGAAGGTGAGGTAGGCCCAAATGTCGGAGGTGCCGCCGTACCCGAGCCCGCGGTGCAGCACCGTGCACTCGGCCGCCTTGATGTCGCGGCGACGGATGTCCACGCCGAAGTCGCGCAGGAACTTCCGGTAGGACTCGACGAACGGCTCGGCTTCCTCGTCCGGGGTATACGGGGCGCCCAGGTTGATGGCTTCGGCGATGTTGTGGACGCGGGAGCCGAGGTCGGCTTTCTTCTCCCACTGCACCTTGTACTGCGCCTTGGCCTCCTTGATGAAGGCCTCCATGTCCTCGGGGTCGGCGGCCGCGCGGATCGCCTTCGGCAGGTTGTCCATCAGCCACTCGGCGGTGGCCTTCGCTGCGGCCGGGGCGAGCGCTTCGATGGCGTGCTCGTCGAGCGCGTTCGTGACGCTGACCAGCATTTCGCCGGTCGCCGGGTCGCAGTAGTAGCGGCCCTTCTTGGTGTGGACGGCGTGCTGTGGGTCGTAGGAGTCGTCGCGCTCAGACATAGTCGGCCTGCTCGTCCCGGTACTGCTGCTCAGTCCCCTTGTCGAGCGTGGGGCCACCGCGCCAGCTCGGCCGGCGCGGCGCGGGGAACGCCTCGTAGGGGTGCTGCATGTCGTCGGCCTTGATCGCGCCGAGGTAGCCGGTCAACTCCCTGTCGGTGGGGAGCGCGATGGTTGGTGGTGTCACTGGTTGTCCTCTCCGTATTCGGCGGCTCGGAGTTTGCGGTCGGTGTCCTCGACGAGCTGGGATGCGGCGTCGTAGCTGCCGATCACTTCGGCGAGTAGGGCGGTGATGGCGGCCTTGGCTGTGAGGTCCCAGTGCTGGGCAGCGTGCGTGGCGATCAGCTGCACCAGGTCGTCGTTGGAAGTGGGCGTTGTGGTGGTGGTCATGCTGATTGCGGTTCCGCTATTGGGGGTTGCTGATGAACTGGGCGTGGACCCGGATGACCCTGGTGCCGTCGTCGGCGGTGACGGTCCGGGTGGTGGCTTTGTAAGTGCCGTCCTCGCATCGGAAGCCGCTGTAGCCGAGCTTGACGGCGTTGAACAGTCGAGCGGAGTCCCGTCTGCCCTCTTGGGTGTTGGGGTTTTCGGCGATCACCGCCCACTGGCCCGGGTGGTCTCGGAGTTCGGCGGCGATGGGGGCGAATCTGTCGCCGATGGGTGTTCGTGGGGCTGGATCTTCCCAGCGGAGGATGCCGATGGGCATGGCGCTCCGTTCCTTGCGGGCTGTGATTGAGGTCTGGCGGTACGTCGATGCCGTCTTATTTCGGTCACTCATACACGTACCGACATAACCGACACTATCGTCTCTTGACGCATCGAGCAACATCTGACGCGTCATGTGCGTCTATGCAGCTACTCGCATAAGTTGCGCAGAGTAATCAAATGCTCTGAGATTTAGAAGTACCACCTGACGCACATGTTGATACCGTGTGCGCCAGCACCCATACGACGCTTCAACCGCCACGAAAGGACACGGACGCACCGTGGCCGACATCAGCCAGCTCTCACCAACTGTTCGCCTCATATTGGAGCGCAGGGAACATCCGGGACTTCTGCGCCGCCGCATCTCCATCCGCGCCGCCGCAAAACGGGCCGCCGAACTGTCCGGAGAGATGTTCTCCGAACCGACCTGGCGACGCATCGAAAATGGCGAGAAGAGAGACGAAGACATCGCCGACCGAGAGATCGTGTTCATGGCTGCCGCGATCAACGACCTCGCCAACGACGTTGTCATCAGCCCCGACGACCTCGATCAGGCGGGCCGGCCGCAGGCTGCCGACCTGTTCCGTAGCTGGATTCGCGAACGAACCAAGGCCGACCCAGCCTTATCGGCCATCGACCCTGACCTCACACCCGAATCAGTCCAGCAGACACTCCAGACGATGCTCAGCGAAATACGCGCACTGCAAGGCGTCTCCGCAGCAGAGCGGGCCCAGATGGAAAAGGTCCTGCTAGCCCAGCTCGAAGCCACCATCAAGGCTCATGGCGCCCAGCTACGAATCCTCAGACCCCGCTGAAGCCCCGCTCATCCAATGCCGCGCCGCGTAGGCGCCGAGCTGGTACAGCGTTGTGACGCCCGCCCGGCGCTTCAATTCGTCCAGGCGGCGGTTCACCGTGCGCGTGTGGACGCCCAGCGCGGTACTGACCCGGTCCACATGGGCGCCACGTGACAGCATGTCCAAGATGACCATCTCGTCGGCGTCCAACGCTTCCCCCAGGCCGGCGAACCTGCTCGGGTCAGCGTGGATCGGGGTGGCCCGCTCCCACTCGGCCTCGAATGCCGTGACGAGGAAGTCGAGCAGCGTGCCGGGGTGCACCAGGAGCATCTGCTGCAGGACTGGGTGTTCACGAGGGAATCGGGGCGTCATGGCGAGGCGCCCGTCCCCGATGAGGAGTTTGTGAGGCAGTCGATCGGCCAATCGAATCTCGCATCCTCGGGAGATGGAGTGGTTGAGCCCACGCAGCGCGTGGTTGCTCTCGAAGACTCGCCACTCGCAGATGATGCGACACTTCGCGGGGTGATCCGGCTCCTTCTCGGCGCTCGTGCCGGTGTTTACGGGGTCGCCCAGCGCCAGAAACGGATAGGTAATGAGCTGCATCACCTCGATCTCGGCCGCGGCATAGATCTGCTCGTACCACTCCTGGACAGCCTCGCGGCTGGCCAGGACTTGTACGGCGTTGCCCTCAGGAGTGGCGTGGCCGTTGTCGTAGATCCGGTCGAGATCGGCGACGTACTCCTGTATCCCCCGTAGTTCTGCTTCCTGATGAGCGAGCATTCTTCCCAGAGCGGTCGAGGGGCGCCGGGCCACTGGAGGATCGTCGAGTGCGAGACCTCGCAGTGTCAGCTCGTACAGGTCCTCCCGGACGGCCTCGCCGAACGTCGCAGCCAGGGCCTCGATGGGAGATGGACCGGTGGCTAGCAAGTGCCGATAGAGGCGTTCCTGGCCCGGTGTGAGCCCGGAGATTCGATGCACGCCAACGTCCTCCTCAGTGGCCCGACGATCATCCTCACCGCAGGCTAGTGATCTCCCCCGACAAAATCTCGAACAAACGTGCGTGTTTCTGGCCGAGCGCGCGTACCCGGCGAGCGGCACGCACCCGCCGCCAGCACGAGACGGTTTGGAACGTTACAGGTACAGATACGACCACGATCCACACCAGCAGCAGCGCCGCCGCATAGCCGGTCAGCCTATCCGAGTTGATCAAGATGAGAAGGGAAGATGTTGTCGCAGCCCAGCTCACGACCGACATGGTCATCATGCTGAGCAGCCACATGCGCGTCTCTTGACTGATCATGGGCCTAGTTCCTCGTCCCCTCCGCCTACATACCGCCCATGTGTGCGTTCAGGTCCTGAACGAGCGTCTCCCAGTAATCCGTGTCGTGCTTCGACTCGATGGGAGCGGGCATGGTGACGGGAGCACTCAGGCTTGTCGCGTCTACGGCATGGCAAATGGGAGCGCCCGCGTCGTTCGCATGGGCTGCGGCCGGCCCCGCGCTTACAGCTAGCGCCGCCGCAGCGACGAGCACGGCGGCCGTCTTGAACCAGCCCGAGAAGGAACTCACGGTCATACATCTCCTTAAAGGGGCGAACGCAGCATGTAGGCACATCGTGCGCCAGGTATCGTCAGCTGCCCGCTTTACCGCTTCTTCGCATAAGTCGATGGTCGGCCATCGCGGCCGGAGCGATGATCTTTCCCGCAGGCAGAAGTTTTGTCAACTGCTGGCCACCATTCCTGTGCGAGTGTGTACTGTTGACGGACACAGGGGATGTCAGGTGGACGGCGTCTGAATAGGGCAGGCCGGGCATGAGGAATGGGGTGCCAGTGGCGACCTTCGCCGAGCGGCTAGATGAAGCGTTAAGACACAAGGACTGGTCTGCCCGTCAAGCCCAGCGCGAAATGCAACGCACCCGCCCGGACCTGACTATCACCCACTCCTACATCAGTAGCCTGCGGAAGGGCAAAAATACGAACCCCTCGACTGAGGTCGTGACAGCGCTCGCGCAGTTGTTCGACGTGCCGGTCAGTTGGCTTCTAGGCGAGGACCCCGCCCCGCCGCAGCTCAGCGAGGAAGACCAGCGCAGGCAGCACGACGTCCGGGAGGGCCTGGCTGCGCTTGGCGTGCAGAACATCGCCGAGCGCATGGTCGGCCTGTCGCCGCTGTCATTGGAGGCCATCGAGAAGATGATCGAGGCAATGCGCGCGGCCGAGCAGCTCGATAACAGACCCGACGATCAGTAGACGGGATTGGTCGAGGACCCAAGCAGTCTGCCCGGGCCCGACCGAAAGGTTGCGACATTGCCGTCTTCGACCTCCACTTCGCTTCTTGCTGCCTTAGCCGCGGCCCCCATTCCTCAACCGTTCACCCTGGACGCGTTCATTGCCCGGATCCGCGCGACGCGGCAACGCCCCCTGCACATTCATGACCTGCCCATCGAAGCGACCACCGCTGTTTCCGGTTTGTGGTTCGCAACCCAGAAGGCCGATCACGTGTTCATCTCGCCTGGCGCGTCGGGGCTGCTCCGGGTCAACATCGTCTTACACGAGATCAGCCACATGCTGCTGGGGCACGGCCGGGTCGGCGGGGATGTCGAGGCGGTCCTGCGCAGGCTCCTCGGCCCCACCATCAGCATGGCGGCGCGCAGCCGGTACGAGTCCGCCGAAGAACGCGACGCTGAGAAGCTCGCCACCCTCATCCTGACGCGCGCGCACACCCCGCCCGAGGACGGCGATGAGGGTCTGCGCAAGCTGTCGAAGACGTTCGGATACGACTTAGGGAGTCATGCGTGACCCTGGTGGACTGGTTAGCCCTCATCCTTCTGTGGGGAGCCTCGATTTCCCGCATCCGGCCCGCCCGGCATAGCCACGAGCAGCGCATGCTCTGGGCGGCGTTCACTGGGCTTGCCCTGTCGCGAGTCTTCACCGCGGCGCCAATCGTGGCGTGGATGGATGCCACCACCGGCACAGAGCTGGCCACCCTGCTCCGCCACCTGACCGGCCTGCTGTCGGCCACGAGCTTGCTCGCCTACGTGGAGGCAATTACTCGGCACGGCCGGCCATCCCGGGCCCGCTGGATCTGGCCTACCGCTGCCGTGGTGATCGCCGTGCTGGCCACGATGTTCGTGGCGCGGGGCGGCCGCATCTACTGGGTGGACGGCGCGCACGCCCCCTTTCCGACCGCCGCCGAGGGCCGCGTCTATCTGGCGGTGTTCGACTCTTGGCTGATGACCTGTCTCGCCGCGGCGGGTTGGCTGTTCGCTGGGTACACGCGGGTCGCGCCCCCGCTGCTGCGCCTCGGCCTGGTGCTGTCCACCATCGGCATGGTGGCAGGGGTGATCAACCGCGGGCACGTCATGGTCGTCAACGTCGCGACCTTGATCGACCCGGATACGACCTGGCGGGAAATCCCGATCCTGGGTCGGAGCACGCTCTTGATCTGCATTGTTGGTATCACGGCCGGCACCTCCATCCCGGCCTGGCGCGCAGGAACGGCCCGCCTGCGGGAACTAGCCGCGCTGCGCGACTTGCGACCGCTGTGGGATGCGCTGACAGCACAGTATCCCGACGTGGCGCTCCCTATGAGAGGCACCTTGCAGGCCCGGCTGGTGCGGAGGGCGTTGGAGATCCGCGACGGCATGCTGAACCTGACCTCGGTGGCTGAACCCCCCGTGGGTGACGACCCCGGCGAGGTGGCCGTATGGGTTGCCGGCGCGCTGGAGGACGCCCGCACCGGGCGCGGGCGAGGAGTGCCGTCTGGGACGATCCCGGGCCCTGATTTCGCTGGTGACATGAAGAAGGAGACACAGTGGTTGCGTCAGGTCGCGGCACAGTTCAAGCAGCAGCGGAGCGGTCGGAGAACCGTCTCGCTCGGCTCTTAACGGAGGTATTCGCGCCCGCCCATCTGGTGATCTCGCTGCCGCTCTTGGTCGGTGCGGTCAGCTCCGGCTGGGCCGGGCTGGGCTGGGGGGCGCTGGCGGCCAGCCTGTGCGGTGGCATCCCGTTCGCGGTGATCGCCCTCGGCGTCAAGAGCGGCCGGTTCGGGAACCGTCACATCACCAGCAGGACAGAGCGACCTAAGCTGGTCGCCATCATCGTCGCCCTGGTAGTGACCGCCCTCGGGCTGCTCGTCGTGCTCGGAGCGCCCCGGGTGATGATGGCGTGCGTGGCCATCATGCTGGCCACACTCGCCGTGGTGGGGCCGATCACGATGGTGTGGAAGGTGTCCTTCCACACGGCGGTAGCGGCAGGCTCGGTAGCGATGCTCGCTCAGGTGCTGCCCGCAGTACCGGTCTATGTGGTGGGCGGGCTGCTGGTGGCATTGACCGGTTGGTCCCGGGTTGTGATCCGCGACCACACTCCCGCTCAAGTCCTCGTTGGGGCCGTAGCCGGCGCCTCAGCCACCTGGGTAACGCTCGCCGCGCTGGGCTAGTCCCCACGGCACCCCCGGCCGCTGATGGCCGCTCCTCAAACCACGCAGCGGTGTTGGCTGCACCCAATTACTGTCATGAATACGACATGTCAACAAGATGCTATCCAAAAGAGTAGACAGGGCAGCCCAAAACGGCTTTTATGGACATCCTGACTTTGTGCATGACATCCCGTACTGACAGATATACGCAGGCCACCCCAACGCCAACGGTTGCCTGCTGCTGGAGGACACCGACGTTGAGGCGTGTCAGAAGTAGGCCAACAACGTCGGGCAGCGCTTGACCGCACCAAAAGGAACGATCAGGACAATGGGGGCGAGATCGTGACACGAGTGATGGCGGCCATCACGCTGGTCTTCGTCGCGGGCACGGCGGCGTTTGCGGCGTTTCTGGTTCGCGTTATCGGATCCCACGAAGTCGAGGGCCTAGACGTTGCCTTCATGGTGGCGGCCGGGCTGGTTGTCGCCGCTAGCGCGCTGGTGGCTGTGCGGCGACGCCCGGCCACGGAGTCGGCGTCAATCGCCGATGTTTATGCGTCGGCTTACGAATACGAGCGCGTCGAGCGCTGAGAAACACATGGAGTCGGACAGCCCATAAACTGTCCGGCTCCGTGTCCGTAATGGCGCAAGCGAAGACGATTCCGCAGCTCAAGAGATATTCGGCCATTTATCGCGAGCCGAGACAAAGGTCCCGATCGCGGGCACGGTGTAGGCCCAGCCCTGCTCACGCAGCAGCGCAACGGCCGCGCGGACCGTCTTCTTGGCCACGTCGTACTTCTCCATCATCTCCGTCTCGGACGGCAGCACCTGGTCCGGTTCGTAGTCGCCCTTCTTGATGTCCTCCGCGACGGCGGCCGCGACCTCCTCGAACGGCCACTGCTTACGGATCTTCGGCGCGTCCGGCGGACCGACATAGGAGCCTTCGGGGCGGACGGTGTAGATGACGCCTTCCTCCCGGAGGACGGCCATCGCCTTTCGCACGGTCAGCCGTGAGGCGCCGTGCATCTCGCCGATCTTGGCTTCCGTGGGCAGTGCCTGGCCGGGCTGGAGTCGGCCGGCGTCAACGTCATTCTTGATGGCGTTGACGATCATCTGGTAGATCGGCACCGGCCCCCGGGGGCCTCGTTTGGTCATGACGGAAGCATACATCTTGGATACCTTCACACACCTTCAGGGAATCAATCGGTCGGGGCAGCGAAGCGCTACCCCGGAAACGAGTAAAGCCCCGGCGCCAGCGGCACCGGGGCTTTCCTCGCGCATTGTGCAGATACGCACCAGCAAGCCTACGCCGCGCCGCCTGTCAGCGTCGGCGGCTGCGGGCCTGTTCGGGATGCATCACCGGGTCCCGTACCTCTCGTCGACCCGCTCCTAGGCCTCTGCGTCGAGCTTGAGCAGATCGCGAGCCTGCTCGTTGGTAATGCCGAGGCTCACTCGCTCACCGCCAGGAGGAACAGGCCGAATCCGGCGAGGAGGATCAGGCCGCTGCCAGTATCGAGGATGTCGCGGATCAGCGGAGTGTCCCGCATGAGGTACGCGAAGGTGAGCCAGGCGATCGTGATCAAGATGAACGTCGCTAGGCAGGCGAGGAGTCGCGCGGACAGCTTCACGAGAGGGTCCTTTCGGTAGAGGGGGTGGGCCGCCGACGAGCAAGCCGCTGCTTGCGGGCGGCGCACCTCCAGGCGACCGCGCCGACGACGAACAGCAGCGCGTTGAACAGGGCGAAGGGGGTGATCTCGTGCCCGCCGCCGAGGACGAGAGGCACAGGGACCATGAGCAAGCAGAAGGACGACATGACGCGGGTGATGTAGGCGGTGATGGCCGTGCTCATCGACGGCCGCTGCGGATCGCGTCGTACACGTCGCGGGCGAGTCGGGCGTCGCCGAGCGCGGTGTGCTTGGTCGCTGGGTCTTGGGTGACGCCGACGATCTCCCAGGCGGGATTCTGGTCGGCACCGCACAGCCAGTCGGTGACGTGCGGGATGACGTCCGGCGGGAACGCCTCCTCCAGGTGGCCATCCACTACGGCGAGGCGCCCGTCGATGTAGCCGATCAGCAGGTCCCGGATGTTCAGCATCCGGTGGTGGGCGGTGAGGATCTGCCCGTTGGCCCGGAGGAACTTGTCCAGGAACTTCCGGTCGAACGCCGGGTTGTTCGCCACGATCGTCGCACCGTCCAGGTGGCGGGCGAGCATCGCTGCGATGTTGGCGGCGCTCTGGTTTATGTAGAAGTCGCCTTCCTCCAGGGGCTTGCCAGCGGTGTAGTCCCTGATCCAGGCGGCACCCTCGGGTTCACGAAGGGTGGTGGCGAGCCTCTTGCCCATGCTCATGTCCACGGCCCTGACGCGGGACCGCTCGTAGTACCTTCCGATCTGGACGGAGTTCGGATCGGCGAGGCTCAGGTCGGGGCGGACCTGCCACCACCGTTCGAGGTCGCCCGCGACCGGCTGGCCCAGGTCGCGGAGGACGAGGCCGATCTCCCACAAGTCGCCGTAGCGTTCGTCGAGGGAAGTCGTTTCGAGGTCCAGGATGGCGAGCTTCTTCATGGGTCTCTCTGTTCGTTCGGAGGGTTGGGGCCGCCCCGCCCGGGTGGAGCGGGGCAGCAGATTGCGTTTCCGCTATCAGCAGTCGTAGGTGTCGCCCTTGTCGCCGCCGTAGATGCGGATGGCGTACTCCTCTTCGGAGGTGAGCGCGTGTGCGGGCAGAGTCTCGAGGCCCTCGCGGCGGGCCTTCCAGATGCGGTGCCAGCCGTCGATGGGGATGTTTCCGGTGCCCGCAAAGGGGGCGAGGATCAGGGGCTTGGCCAGGTCCACGGTGGCGGCGTGGGCCTCGTCGATGTAGACCAGCCACAGCAGTGCGGCGGCTTCCTCAACCCGAATGCAGTCGGGTTCGCGGCCTTCGACGATGCGCTCGGCGGCGGCGATGTTCCAGGCGTACGGGCCGAAGTGGAACACCTCGCACATGTGCGGGGCCGGTTCGGCTGACTGGGTGGTCACCAGCCCTCCTCGTCGATCGCGGCGGCCAGGCTGTTGATGAGGGCCTGCGCCTCTTTGAGAGTGATCTGCCGGAGGCTGCCTTCGACGGTGCGATTACCGGGCAGCGCGGCGATTTCGATGATGTTGCTGCCGTCTACGTGGAGTACGGCGACGGGCGAGTCCGCGCGGGTGTACTCAACCGGTTCACGGTCGGTGGACATGACTTCCCTTCCGGGTGTGGTGTTGGACCCACCGGCGACAGCGGGTTCTGATAGCGGTTTCGCTATCAGGTGGCGAAGTCGAAAGTTGATCTTGATAAACGCTCGACTATTTTGACAATACCATGCTGTAAACGTCTGTAGACCATTGGGAGACCAGGAATCACAACTAGTGAACTGATCACCTATGCTGTACGACTGACACGACAAGGCGACGAAAACGCCGTACCGTTGGAGCCACGCCACACCACCACAGGAAGCCACACCGCCATGCCACGACAGCCAGACCCGCCACAGCCCAGCTACTCCGCCCCTGCACAGCAGCCGACAGCGGAACCGCAATCAGGCCGCAAGCCGTCCCGCCGCATCCGCAAGCCGAAGTGGACGGAACTCCAGCCCACCATCGCCTACCTGTACGAGGACATCAACGACCGGCTCACCGCCGCCCTGGAAGTCACCGGCATGGGTCTGCAAGAGACGTTCGAGGCGGCCATCGCCACCTACTGCGACGCGCTGCAGCCGCCCATCCCGGCCCAGATGCCCGAAGACGCTGATCTTAAGATGCCGCGCGACCCCAACCAACCGCCGCCTGGCACACCACTCGATCGGCCCACCGCGCCGCCGGCCGTCGTACGGCTCCAGCGCAACACCAGGGCCCGGCTCGTCGCCGCATGTCATCAGGAGCGGATGGGCGGCAAGGCCGTCATCAACGACGTCATCGAGGCGTACCTCGACGAGCTGGAGATGGGGCAGTAGCCGGACCAGCCGGAGCGAGAAGGCCGCCGCCACAGTCGATGGCCGCGGCCTTCTTCATGCCTTGGCGACGGGTGACGGGGCGCGAGCAGTCCCCCGAGCAGCTCGCGCCCCGCGTCTCATCCGCGCCGGCCGGGCCTCCTCCGCGGCTTGGCCGCGAGCCGATTCTTCCGCACGTACTCGCGCACGGTGCGCCGGAACTTCGGATCGTCGAGCCGCTCCTTGAGGCGGCCCAGCTCCTCACCGTTCAGCGCGTCCGGCTTGCCGACGTCGAGCGACTGCGACATCAGCGCGTACCCCTCCGCGTCCGGGAGCAGGTCACCCTCGGCCGGGCGGCAGCCGTATTCGCAGGAGATGCCTTCGGTGGCGCCCCACAAATGGCACACCATCGGACGGATGTCGTACACGGTGCACCGGTTGTCCTTGTCGAGCGCCGGGCAGCTGTAGTCGCCGGTCTCGACGAGCTCGGCCAGGGCGTCCTTGAAGTGCGGGATCTTCACCCCGCGCTCGCGGATGCGCTGGTGCTCGCGGGGGTTCATGCCGATAGGGCCGCACGCCTCGTGGCACAGGCCCTTGCAGCCCACGTCGGGCACCTGGGCGTACAGCGCCTCGAGGGCGGCATCCATCTCGGATCGCTTCACGGTGTCTTCTTTCGCGAGGGGAAGCGTCGGCGGCCCGTGCCCCCGCAGCGGGCCGCCGACGAGCTGGAATTACTTGCCGACTGCGTTCTTGGCGGCAGTGGACGGCCGGAACCGCATGACCCACTTGCCGGGAACCTCGATCGCCTGGTTGGTGTTGGGGTCGCGAGCCTCACGGCTCTTGCGGTAGACGCGCTCGAAGACGCCGAGCCCGCCGATGCGGACCTCTTCGCCGGTGGCCACCGTGGCGACGATGATGTCGATGAACGCTTCGACGCTTCGCTTTGCGGCTGCCTTGGACGGGGCGCTCGTCCGGTTGCCCCACTCCTCGATCAGTTCTGCCTTGTTCATGCTTCGCTCCCCCGATTCGACGGTTTCGTTGTAGAGAACGGTAGAGCACATATGGCGCGTTCAACACGTCTGACGCGTCAATCGCGACTCGGATGCTGCCGGTAGGCCCCGGCACCGGGTGCGGGCATATCTGTCCGGAAGCGGTCACGGCCGGAGGCTGACTTCTCACGCGGGTTCGTCTCTTATGGAGACAAGGCGGCATACCGCCGCCTCCCCCTCCAGTTCGAGAGGACGTCTATGGACATCCCCGCCCGCGCCACCCTGATCAACAAGAAGTCCGGCCTCGCCCTCGACGTCATGTACGGCGGCATGAACGACGGCGCCTGGGTGATCCAGTGGACCCCCACCGGCAAGACCAACCAGATCTTCCGCACCGAACCCGCCGACGGCGGATACAAGTTCATCGCCGAACACTCCGGCCAGGCCCTGGACATCGAATTTGCCAGCCAGAACTCCAACTTCGCGATGCAGTGGCCCATCAACGGCAGCCCCAGCCAGATCTGGTACCTCAAGGAGCATGAGGTCGGCGTCTACCGGCTCATCGCCAAGCACTCCGGCAAGGTGCTGGCGGTCGCCAATGCCTCCACCACACCGGGCGAGCGCGTGGTCCAGGCCAACTCCGGCCAGGAGGAGAACGAACTGTGGCTGCTCAAGGCCGTCCCCTAGCTATATGCACAGGCGGCGTCCTCGATGAGTTCGCGGGCACGCTCGTACGCCTCGTCCACGTTGATGCCGTAGTTCTGGGCGATGATGAGGTCCACGAGGTCGTTGACTGCGCGGGCGGCATCCCACGCGGAAACGACCCGCACGGCCTGGTCCTTCTCGACCGCTGCGAGCGCGGCGAAACTGATCTCCTTGACCGCCGTATTGGTAGCGTCGGCGAGCAGTGCGCGCCTGCACTGGTCGAGCGGTTCTCGGCAGTGGAAGCACATGACGGACATCAAGATTCCTTTCAGAGCAGGGCGAGTTGTTCGAGCTCGGGGGCGGGCGGCGAGGCCGCGAGGCGATGTTTCGACGTGAGTTGGTAGCGGCCGTCGTACGGGTCGCAGGGCAGCTCATCGGCGTCGAGCAGGGAGGATGTGTCGAGCTGCAGGCGTTGCGTCCAGTCCAGGACTGATGGCAGGTGCTTGTCGGGGCCGCGGGTGAGAAGCGTCCCGTCAGCCGAGTCGGCGTCCATCGCCACCGCGGCGTACCGCAGCCGCTTGAACGAGTTGACCCGGCCGACGTGGACCCACAACCCGGCGGCGCACGCGGCCCGAGCGAGCACGGCGGCCGCCGGCGACAGCTTCCACGCCGTCGATCCACCGATGAACAGGCAGTCGAAGTCCTCCCAGCGCCACCAGTCGCAGAATTCGAGGTAGTCCTGGGCGACCAGCGCGACCGGGTATCCCAATCGCCGGATGCGGTCGAGGTACGGGTATGAGCGGTTGATCGTGGCGAACGCGTTGAAGGGGACGTCGGGCGCGGTGGCGAACAGGCACCGGTCTGCGAACGGAGCGCGTTCCTCCAGCCAGTCCATGTAGGCCTCGTCGCCGACGTAGGAGTTGCCGAAGATGCCGGAGTCAGCGGCCCACCAGCCGTCCTCGGGAACCCGGTTGCCGGAAGAGGGCGTGAGGATGGCGCCGAGCCGGCCCGCGTAGATGTGCTCCCGGATTCGGGCGGTGGACGGAGGCGCGAGGTACAGCGGGGCGTGCATCAGCCGCAGGCCGCCGTGGTGTCGAACAGACTCGGCTGCCGGATCTTCTTGCGACGACGGATCAGGCCGGCCTCATGTCGGCGGCGCAGCTCCGCGAGCGTGAGCGGGTACTTCACCCCTGCGATGGCCTCGGTGAGGATTGCCACGTCCTTGTCGTGCGTGACGCGGAACTCCTCCTCCAGTTCCTCGGCGTAGGCGTAGCGCTCCGGGAAGGTCTCCAGTGTGAGCAGCCACTGCTCGCGCCCGGCCCGGACGCACAGACCGCCGCAGTTGTTGTGCTCGTAGCCGAGCTCGTACAGCCGTGGCACGGCGATGCCGAGCGCCCTGCACTCATCGAGCATCCGGTCCTTGCCCCAGTGCGGCTCGTCGCACATGGGGAACTCGACTCGCCACGGCGACCAGCCGTTGATGGTGCCGGGCAGCCGTCGAGTCTCCGCGTGGTCGAATCCGACGTAGGCGATGGTGTCGGCCGGGTCGCAGTGCTCAGTCATCCATTTGCGGCACGGCACCTGCTTGAGGTGCTTACTGCAGGGCGCGAGCCGGCTGTTCCCGAGCCACTTGACGTCGAAGAACACCTCGAACGGGGTGCGCCCGTCCGTGACGACGACCGGTTCGACGCCGAGGTGGGCGCAGGCGTCGCCGAGGAACCGGTAGAGGTCTTCGTCCTCGGTCAGGGTGTCCGCGAACAGCAGCACCAGGTCGCTGGTGCCGTGCTCGGCCGCGACACGCTTCGCGGCCCAGAACGAGCCGATGCCGCCGGACATTTGGATCACGTGGCGGGTGGCCATGACGGTCTCCTTCGGTAGTGGGGAGAGGCCCCGCCGCAGAACGGCGGGGCTGATTGCGGAGCCGCTATCAGGTGGCGAAGAACGGCTGGGTGACGAACCGCTCCAGCTCAACCCCGGTGATCGCCTCCATCACGGCGCACGCAAGGATCTCCGCCATCGGCGGCGGGACGGAGTTGCCGATCTGCCGCGCGATGGTCCGCTTGTCCTTCGGCGCGAAGCGGTAACCCTTGCGGAAGCTCTGCGCGCGGCGCAGCTCGTCCGTGCCGAGCATCCGGAACCGGACGCGGTCGATGTCGATCTGCCCGTCCGAGGTGAGCAGCGCCCACCGGTCACGAGTCGGGAGCGTCCCGATCGGGTCGGACGAGCCGATGACGTTGCCGTTGCCGTAGTACGGCATCAGCAGCGGCTCAGGCACCGTGACGAGCGACTGGTGCCCGGCCGTGGTGACCGTGCGCACCGGCTCGTCGAACGGCGTGCACAGCCCGGAGCCGTCGCCCTTGCTGCTGTTGTTCCGCATGACGAACCCCGGCGGGATGACCAGCCCGTGGTGGAAGCCGCCCGCGGTGACCGAGTGGACCGGCGTGGTGTCGGCGCGACGCGCCTGCAGCTTGTCGCCGCCGCCGCGCATCGGCGTGACCAGCGGCGGCGGCCCGTCCGGAGGGACGACCAGGCCGTGGTTGCTGCCGTCCGCGACGATCGTCGCCACCGGGTCCGTCTTGGGGTCCATGTTCCGTGCGCGGGCGCTGCGGAACAGCGTGACGAACGGTTCGGGCATCTCGGGGAACGCAACCCCCGTCTCACGCCTGGTGGTCATCGTCCGCATCGGCTCGTCCGTGTACGACGCCACCTTGCCCGGCCGTCCCTCCATCGGCACGACAAGCCCGGTGTTCTCGCGCGTCACGACGGTCTTGACCGGCTCGTCCACGCCGTACGGCTCGCTGTTCCACGTGCCTCCGGTCGGGGTGAGGAACGCTCCCCACCGCTTCTTGATCCCGGCCTCGATCCGTTCGAGCGTGGTCTCTTCCAGTCCGCGCGGCTTCTTCGCCGTTTTGGGCCGGTCACCGATCGGCGTGCCGAGGTCTGACCAGTCGATGCACGCGGCCGCCGCCAGCACCGGAGGTTCGACAATCTGCCCGCGGCAGTCGTGGCGGGGGCACACGTACACGTACTGGCCGTTCTTGATGCCGTAGGCGCCCATGTCCTGACCGGGCTTCTTCCACGACTGCAGGGCCTGGATCCAGCCGTTGTGGCGGGGGCAGTAGGCGTACGGGCGCAGCCATTTGTCCCAGTCGGGGACACGGCCCACGGACTCGTGAACTCCGGCGACGAGGAGCCGGTTCCGCGACTGCGGGGTGGGCAGGGTGTCGCGCGGCTGGATGTGCATGGCGTTGATCGCGATGACGCGGATGTGGTAGCCGAGTTTGCGCAGCTCGTTGATCCACCGGTCCCAGTGGGCCCAGAGGCGGGCTTCCTTGACGTTCTCGATGCCGAAGCCGAGCACGGGCCGGCCGTACACGTCTTGGCAGTGCCGCAGGTAGGTGACGACTTCCTCCATCAGGGCGCGCGACCTGATGCCCGCCTTCTGGTCTTCGGTCAGCTCCTCGGCCCACAGCGCCATCTGGTTCTCCTTGTCGAAGAACCGCTTGTCGCCGCGCGCCGTGGTGAAGCGCGGACAAGCGGGGCTCGACCAGAAGAACGGGGCGTAGGGGAACTTCTCGATGGCGTCTTCGGCCTGGACGTCGCCCAGCCAGTACTCCTTGACCTCGTGGTTGGCGATGTATGTGTCCTTGCACTTGGCGTCGTGGTTGGCTGCGAAGTCCACCCGGATACCGGCAGCGAACAGGCCGGAGCCGGAGCCGCCCGCGCCTGCGAACTGCTCGGTTGCCCAAATGTCATCGACGCCGACGAATCGGTTCAGCATGTGTGGCATTTCCTTTGTAGTGATGGGTTAGATGAGCGAGAGCTGGGCGGGCCCGTTCAGGCCGGCCAGCCACGCCTTCTCAAAGGCGGTGAGGGTCTTGTCGCGCGCCAGCGCGGGCGCGACGACCAGGGCGTGCTCGACGCACGGGAAGTACAGATTCCGGGTGTGCAGCCACACCCGGTGGTGGCGGCCGTCCGTCTCGACCTGGCGGCCGAGCAGGCGCGCGGCCCGATGCAGGTGCGCGAGCACGTCGGCGCGGGAGCCTTCGACCAGCAGCTCCAGCGACCGGTACGTGTTGCCGCGCGCCATCTGGTCGCCGGGCTTGGCTCCCATCGCGCGCCGCACATCGTAGACGGCCCACGGCAGGTCGTTCAGGTGCTGCTCGAACATGTCCAGCAGCGGCCCGCTGCCAGGAGTCGAGGCGATCAGGTCGTACACCTGTTGTCCGGCGAGGAGTCCCTGCCGAGGGTTGATCGCGACCGCGAGGTGTTCCATCGTGAGCGCGAGCAGTGCTTCGCCGGGGTTGCCGAGGAAACGCGGGATGGTCCGGTCACGGCCTTCTGCCAGGGAAAACGCGTACGGACACTGGACGCAGCAGCTCTTGGGCCATTTCACACCGAGCCGGTCGAGGATGTACCGCTCGCAGTCGGCCCGGTCCCAACCCCACTCGCTCAACGGGTACGACGGGATCCGGCCGGCCCGGCCGAGCGGCATGTCCTTCAACATGCGCTTGACCTCGTTGGCCTCGAACCCGACGACGTGCACGAACTCCTCGCCATCGCCGACGAGCTGGGCGATGAACTGGTCCAAAGGCCAGCCCTTGAACTTCAATGAGCACTTGCGGACGCCCCCGACCTGCGGGACGGTCCCCACCGACAGCAGCTCCTCCGACAGCCGGTAAGCACCCGGCGCCGACGACAGGCACAGGATCGGGCTCGTGGTGTCGTCAAGGACGACGATCCCGTCCCGCTGCCGCGGGCCACGGCGGGCGACCTGCACGGTGCGGACGCCGTGGCGGGCGAGCAGCGGGTAGATGTACTCCTCGACGAGGTAGGCGGTCTCGACCCATTCATCTCCTGACTGCGCCGTGACGACGGCAAGATCGGACAGGTCGAACCACCGTGAGCTGGGATCGGTGAGCCAGCGCAGCAGAATCGCTGTGCTGTCCGCGCCGAGCCCGTAGGACAGCACGATCTTCACGGTGCCTCCGGGGACTGGCCCCGCCCGAGGCCGGGCAGGGCCATGAGAGCGGGGCTCAAGCGGCCGAGGTGACCCGGTTGAGCAGGTCGTTGGCCTGCCGGACGGCGGCCGCGAGCGACGCGGCTTCCATGAGGCGGTCGCGGTGCTCGTACACGGCCTTGCGGTGCTCGAAGGCGGCCGCTTCGATGTCGCCGACCGCGAGAGTGTCGCCGACATGGATTAGCACGTTCGGGCCGAGGTCCCAGACGATGGAGTTCACGGCCGCGCACGCCGCCGCGGTCGGGTTCAGCTCGCCCATGACCCAGTGGAAGTCGTGCGGGTTGTAGTCGAGTTCCCGCAGGGTGAGCGCGGCCGCACGGACCATGCCCCCGGTTCCGGCGGCGGGCTCGCAGATCCGCATGCCGGGGGTGATGCTGTCGGGCTGCAGCAGCATCTTGGCCATCGCGTCGGACAGCGAGGCCGGGGTGTGGAACTCGCCGAGCGCGTCGCGGCTGCCCTTGGACCGCAGCTCCATGAGCACAGGGCTGAGCACGTCGTCCTGACACCGCCACATGGGGTCCGGGTCGCCGGTGATACTCAGCAACCCGGCCTTGATAGCGGCCTGCGCGACCGCGTGCGCAGCCTTCATGACCTCCTTCGACGGGTCCTTCTCCTGGTTGAGCCACCACCGCAGCGGCGCCGCGACCTCCATGAGGTACGGCTGGCCGATCCAGGTGACGCCCCAGATTTCCCGCAGCGCGCCGAGGAGTTCTCCCGGGTCAAGAGCGAGGAACTGGTCCTCCAGAGACGGCCCGTCCGCATCGCGCTGCCGGACGAGCGTCAGCGCGGCGACGACCCCGAGCGGGATGTCCAGGTCGCTGCCGCCGTAGTGGCTGTGCCAGGCGTACGCGACTCGTTCAGCCAGCTTCTGGGGCTTAAGCGGGGGGATGCGCGGCCGCGTAGCCGCCTTCCCTCGAGTCTCGGCCGGCAGCGCTGTAAGGATGGGCGGGGTCGGCGTGGGCTCCGGAGCGGGTGGGGCCGCAACTGCAGCCGCCAGGCCTGCGGGCTTCGGCGGTGGGGCCTGGTCTGGAATCTGCGTGAACAGGTCGAGCTGTTCCTGCCCAGTCGAGCGGCGCCGCTTGGCCATCACTCGCTAGCCTCGTTGTCGGCCTCGTCGGCGTCCTTGAGCTGGGACTGCATCAGGCCCAGCACGAGCTCCACGGGCGGTTCCACGCCGGGACGGAGGGTGAACACCGTGCACGTCGGCGGGCACTGCGTGGTGCGGTCTTCGGGGCTGGTCGGAGTCGTGCCGCAGTGCGGGCACCGCACCTTCGGGACGGTCTGGGACACGTCGAACGTGCCGAGCTTCACGTAGTAGCGAGGCCCGCGCTTCGTGCTCTGCCAGCCCTCGTCGGCGAGCTTCTTCTCCTCGGCCTTCTGCTCCTCGGTCTTCTTCCGGCCGATGTGGCGGAACGTGCCGAGGGACTTCGCCCCTTCGGCGACGCACCGGCCCTGCTCCAGCCAGTAGTCGAAGCCGCCGCAGTGGACGAGCCGCCGCCGCTGCGCGGCCAGCAGCGCGACGTTCAGCAGCGAGTAGCCGGGCTCGGCACTCGCAGGGTCTTCTTTCCATCCGACGCTCGCGGCGATCGAACGGAACGCCTCCAACTCGGCCGGGTCGGACAGGCACAGCACGGCGTAGGCGTGCAGGGCCTCGTCCGCCGCGGTGCGGCTGGCGGCGGCGCGGTCCTTCATCGCCTGCGTAACGGGGCGCTTACGGGGCTTCTTCTTGGCGGTCGCCATGATGGCGTTCTCCTTGTGTGGCGTTCGTGACGTTGATTGCGGTGCCGCTATCAGCGGTCAGGAGTGGATGACCTCGAAGCCATCCGGCAGGGACACGCGCCGGGTGCACTGCTGGCACTCGAAGCCGTCGCTCTCGAAGGAGCTGTCGCCGAGGCTCGCGCTGATGACGCCCGGCTCGCTGATGCTCAGCTCGTTGGATCGGGTGGCCACGTCCAGCTCAGCGATCTCGTCGACGGCGCGGCAGTCGGTGTAGGGGCAGACGAGCTTGCCGTCCTCGACAAGGACGGTCGACTCGTCGTCCTCGTCGGACAGCGGGGCCTCGCAGCACTTGGAGACGATCGTCCCTCGCGAGTCGCCGCGAGTGATAATGCGCGAGTTGGTGCCGCAGGTCGGGCATTCACGCCGTTCCACATTGGGGTTGGCGGCGTCCTCGTCGTCATGGAAAGTGAGGTCATTGCAGTCGGCGGGCATTGCTTCCTCCTTAATTGCGGTACCGCTATCGGCCCTGCCATGTAGGCAGGGCCGATGCGTTGGTTAGAGCCTGACCCAGGTTCCGGCGCGCGGGACCAAGTGCCAGATGGTGTTGGTCGCCGCGTGGCGGGCCTTGATCAGGTGACCGTTCTCGCGGACACGCAGGACGACATACGCCCCGTCACTGGCCTTGATCACGTCGTCGGCCCGGATCGGCTTGTCGGTCATGGTGAGCGTCACGCGGGAACCCCCTCGCCAGCCGGGGTGATCTCCCAGGCGTAGAAGTCACAGACGGTGTCCGACTCCTCGTGGCGCAGCCGGTACGACTGGTTGCGGGTGTAGCAGACGACCCTCCGTGCGAGACCGTTCGCGATCACCTCGTCGCCGGGCCCAAACAGTCGGGCCACCGAGTCGGCCGCCACGGTCGTGGACGTCTCGGACTGGTCAGGGCGGACGAGCAGCGCGTTGTGGTCGTCGACCAGGACCACGACGCCGAGGGTGCCATCCTCCAGCCGCACCCGGTCATACCGGGCGATGCGGGAGGTCACACCGCCACCTCTTCCTCAGCGCGGACGTGCGTGGTGTACGGCTCGCCTACGCTGCCGTCGTCGTAGCGCACGACGAGCCGGACCTTCACCTCGTCGTCGGGGATGATGTCCTCCACGACCCCGGCCCGGTCGCCGACGATGACCCGCTGGCCACGGGCGAATGCCGACATCTGCGTCCGGTCGCCACGCAGGTAGCGGGCCATCATGCTGAGCGACAGCAGTCCTGCCGGGTGGGACTGGCCGGGGTACTGGATCGCGGCCGAGAACGCCGTCTGCCCCTGGAAAGCGACGATGATGGCCCAGTTGTCGCGGGTCAGGGTCAGGTCGGTGATGCCCTCCTCGTCGGTCGGGCCGGTGGTGATGGCCCACCCGCACAGTCCCGCTTTCGTGGTGATCACGCCGCGGTTACTGTTCGGGTTGACGGCGGGGCGGATTCTCCTGGTCATCGTGTTCCCTTCCTCGGGATGGAGTCGGACACGGCGCGCGCCGTGTCGTAGATGTGGTCGGGCAGGTCAGCGGGGCGCCGCAGTGGCACTGGCCGACGAGCACGACGCCGCCGCGCAGGTCCAGCCACCACCGGTCCGGCGCGGGCGGCATGTACTGGTCGAGCAGCAGCCCGGCGATCTGGTTGCGCGGCCGTTCGCCCGGGTGGGCGAGCCGGCTCACGATGAGGCGGACGGCCGGGTACTCCTCGACCTCGCTGAGCTCGGTGTCGATGTCGCCTTCGCCCAGGGTGAGCGCGGCCGACAGGTGCTGCGGGTCGAGGCGATCGCCCTCGGGTGCCAGCAGTAGCGATACCCGGTTGCCGTCGTTGAGGTCGGTGGTGAGCAGTAGCGCGGTCACGGTGCTGCTCAGGCCGGGCGCTGTGGCGGATACGGTCATCTGGCGTTGTACTCCTCGAACATCGCGACCGCCTCGCCATCAGCGAGGGTGGCGGCCTTGGGGTTCTTGCTGGCAGCGATGGTGTAGTGGCTGTGCGCCTTGTCCCAGGTCTCTTCGATGTCCTTCTCGGCGCAGATGGCGACCCACGCCGCGTCCTCGTAGGACGGGAACGGATCGCCGTACGGGATGGACTGCTCGGGCCGGCCCGCCTTGATGGCGGCGAGCGCGTCGTCGAGCGACCGCTGCATCGGCAGGATCGTGCGGACAATCCGCAAGTAGGCGTCGGCGTCGGGCTCGCCGGTGGAGACCAGGATGTCCCGCATCAGTTCGCCCAGCCGTACGTCGGCAGGGTGTTGAGCAGACCGATGATCTGCGAGGCGCCCTCGGCCCTCCAGTTGGTGAGGTCTGGCTGCCAGGTAAGAGAGATCCGCAGTGCGCGGCCCTTGTCGGCGCTGATGTACAGCACGCCGAAGTACATGCGGCGGTCGAGGGTCAATTCGTAGACGCGGCGGTAGGGCTTGTCGGGGACGGTCACGGTGAACCCGTCCTTCTTGAGCCGCTCGACGATCTGGGCGGCGGTCCGGTTTGGTTCGTACGCCATCGGTTGTCCTTTCACTTGATCAGGTTGTCGGCGCCGTGCTGCTCACCCAGACACGGGCAGTCGCAGACGGGGCCGGTGGCGGATCGGCAGCGGCCATCGCACCGCTTGTCGAGGTTGGGGCCCTTGCCGGTGTCGAGCTGCTTCCAGCGCAGCAGCGCGTTGTGGCTGGGGCAGCGGGGCCGGTCGTCGGTGGCCTCGCGGTTCCAGTGGCCCGGGTCGTGGTACAGGTGGTCCATCACGTCGAAGAAGGACCACCAGCCGGTGTACGGCATCCCGGGATGCTGGGCGACCGGGGCGAGGTAGCTGTCCATGACCCGCTGCAGACGGTCGCGGTCGAACCGGCGCTGCGCGGGGGTGTCCATCACGGCTCGGTGCTTACAGCCCTTGGCCGGGCACTTGCCGAACATGCGGGTGGTTTCCAGCTCCAACGGTTCCTCCTGGACGCGCAACGGCCCCGCGACTCGGGTGTCACGGAGCCGTTGCCGTAAGTTGATTGCAATGCCGCTATCGGCAGACGATGTCGGCCTGAACGTCGTCGGGGTCCCGACAATCGACGATGAAGCCGGGACACCCGACACCAGCGCACCACCATAGGCCGTTCCACTCGGGATGGTCCGGCTCGACGAGGGCTCCGCCGGGCAGGCAAGGATGGAATCCGGCATACGACGGGATGTTGCCGCACTCGCACGTGATGTCGTCGTACTCGTCCACCGTGACGACACCCGGCCGCGAGCCGTCCGACCTGCGGATCCGGACGGGCTGGACGATCCGCAGCGCCTGGTCGCCGCGCTTGTGCGATGGGTAGGCGATGACGCCCTCGTAGGCCAGGCGGCGGCCCTCCCCGCACTGTGGGGCATCGCAGATCGCGGTCGTGTACGGCCCGTCGCAGTCCTGCTCGACCACCTGGGGCCGGGCACGGCACCAGGTGCAGGCGGGCACATGGTCGATCCGGAGCGGCAGCGGAGTGACGACAAGCGGCAACTCCGCGAGACGAGCCGCGCGGATGGACCTGGCCACCACGTAGGGGTTGTCAGTGGTGCGCGGCTCGAACCACTCATGGCCGGGCAGTTCCATGCGGTAGCGGCGGACGGCGACGGCGACGGCGACGTACTTCACGATTCCTCCGAATTGCGTGCGGCCTCGACGGGCCGGACGGGTGCGTTACGCTGGCAAGCACTGGACCTCGTTGTGGCGACGAGGGTCTGGGGCTTTTGTGGTGTTGGGATGGCCGGACCTGTGGCGGGTCCGGCCATCAGCTTTTTGCAGGTCATCGGGGGTTGGGCAGGACACGCAGGGCCTGCGGGTTGACCGGTTCAACCCACACGCCCGCGGGCAGCGACATCGGGCCAACCTCGATCGGCGAGTACTCCGACTCGCCGCCCTCGCTCACCAGGAACGCCCAGTCGAGCAGGCCCTCGGACCAGACAATGACGCGGCCGCTGCCGCCGTCCCAGTCGTCGTCCATGACCCGCGGCCAGTAGTCGCGGTCGCCGCGGAAGCGCTCACCGATCGCGTCGGCGACCTGCTGCGCGATCTCGTCGGTGATCTCGATAGGGGTGTCGGACATGCTGATCTCCTTGCTGATTGCGTCACCGCTATCGGTGACCATGGTGATTGCTGCGGCTCGAAGCGGGTGCTCCCCGATCGGGGAGCCGCCCACGGTTTTGGCGTGGTACTTCTCGGTGGCGGCGTTCCACCACACATGCCCGGCGCGCTGACCGTCGCGGTAGACGACGATCCTCATGCCTTCGGCCCTGAGCTCGACCTTCGCCATGTGGCTCAGCCCGCGCGGGTGGCGAACATCGCGTCGAACATCGAACAGCCGGTGACCATCGCGTGATGGATCGCCTCGTCGGCCATCCCGCGGCCCCAGTCCTCCTCGCCGAGGACCTTGATCAGGGCCTCGCGCACGTCGCCGTAGGCGCCGCCGGTCTGGATCGCGAACCGCTGGTTGTCGGCCTGGTCGGGAGAGGTAATCTTTGACGAAGGAGGGGCCGACATGAGCACATCGAGCATCGCGGCCGAAGCACGGGAAGACGTCCCGGTCTCACCGCCCGGCCTGTCACAGGCGCTCGGGAACCTGATCGAGGAGCTCCTGACGTACGGGGCCGCTAAGCTGTCGCGCCAGGTGGGCGAGTGGCTCCGCGACCTCGAGCGCACGATGGCATCCCGGGGGCCGTTCGAGCGAGCCGCCTACGAAGCTGGCAAGGCCCACCTGCAGGGCAAGAACCCCGTGTGGGCGGGTGCCAAGGGCGCGTGGTCCGGAGCCACCGTGCCCCAGAGGGTCGCCGCGGTGGTGATTCTGGTTCTGCTGCTCCTGCTGGCGCCCGTCCTGCTGGTCCTGCTCATCCTCGGAATCCTCATCGCCGCGCTCGTGGCCGGTATTCGGGCTGCCAGCAGGTAAGAGGGCATTCCGTGGCCTGAAGGCTGTCAACAGGCGGTCCTGGCCAGCAACTGCTCTGGACGCCGCACCGCGAGCAGGCGCATCGTCTCCAGCAGGTGCTCGGCGATGCCGCGGGTGGTGGTGTCGATTGTGGTCATCGTTCGTTCCTTCGTTTCGTGGCGGCGGCCCGGCCTGCCCACTGCGGGGTGGGCAGGCCGGCCGGGGTCAGTTGGCGTCAGCGGCGGTTACAGCTGACCGCCCATGTACGCGACGGCCGCGGCGATGCCCTTGCCGGTGGTGAGCGCGTGGTCGATGGACTCGACCGCCAGCTCGTCCTCGACGGACTGGGTGGCCAGCAGCGTCACCAGCGCGGCGCGCACCGCGGCGTACGTGGGCCCGAAGTGCGATCCGTACTCGACCTTGAGCCCGGCCGCCTTGCGCAGGCAGTGGAGCAGGTTCTCCGCGAGCGCGATCGGTGGGGCGGGCGGCTCGTCCAGGTCGCCGAACTCGTTGATGACGTGCTGGATGACCTTCATCTGGTCGTCGCCGGTCAGGTCGTCGAACGTGGCGGTCTCGTGGGGGTACGGCGTGGCGCCGGTCGTGCGCTCGTATTCGCTGGACAGGTCGTCGTAGAAGAAGCCCGCCGTGTCGAAGACGCTGCCCGTCTCCTGCTCGAACTGGGCCGGGGTGGAGGCCGGCCCCGCCGTCATGCGGGCGATGGTGTGGAGCATGTGGGTGGTGGTGCCGCCCGCGTCGCGGACTTTGGTGACTGCTGCCAGCAGGTCGGTGCGGGTCCGGGTGTTCGTCGTGTCCATCGTGATCTCCTCGTGAAATGGGGCGGCCCCGCGACCGTGGGGGTCGCGGGGCCGGTGTGGGTCATTGATAGCGGTTCCGGTATCAGTCTGTGGCTCTCTCCTCGAAGAGGGCGTGGCCGGTTGCGAGCTCGTTGTCGTAGGTGCCCATGAAGGCGATGACGTTTTCGAGCAGTGCGACCTGGTGGGCCGGGCCGAGGTCTTCATAGGTGAACCCGTCGCTGATGTCGTAGGTGTCGCCCCACAGGTCTTCGATTCGGAAGGCGGCGCAACTCATGACCTCTTCGGTCTCAGCGCCCAGGGCGGTGCCCCACGAGCCGTTGTAGGTGCTGTTGAGCTTCCAGGCGGCGGACGCGTGTGCGATGGCCTGGAGTGTGGTGGTGAGGGTGGCTCCGTGTTCCCATGCGGCTCGCGCGGTGTGCAGGGGGGCGGGGATGGTGGAGGTGGCGGTCACGGCGTTCCTTCCGGTGTTTCGGCTGGTCAGCGGTGCTTTTGTGCGGTGCTTGGATCTCCAAAGTAACACATAGAAGAGAGGTATAAGTACATAGAAGGTACCAGCGATCATTTCCGCTGATCACGGTTTGGTTACCGTCTCAGACGCAATCTAAGCGCTCGAACGCGCTCGACGCGACGGACGCACCAGACACACCGCGAACGCGTCTCTCCGTTGAACTGACGCGCGCGTAGCGGTGCTTTCAGATGTCCAGCACTCCCCCGGCCACGGCTTTACGACGTAGATTCGGATTTGTCGTTATGTCGGTTCGCGCGTGCGACACGGGCCCGCATCCTCGCCCGCGCCAACGCCACCCGCCGCCGCTCCACTTCCTCATCCACCTCAGGCTCCGGCTCCGTCTGCAGCGGCGAGGCCTCGACCAGCCGCGACTGAGCCTCGATCGCCTGCTCCACCTGCTCGTCGATCCAGTCCCACCGCCACTCCTCCACCTTCCGTCGCGGCCGCGCAGCCTCCACCGCGCGAGCACGCATCGCCCGGGCGGCCGCCGGCGACGAGCGCGCCAGCAGCTCCCGCGCCTGCTCGGCGCGATCCGCGTACGACCCGCTCACGACGACCTCCCCAGTCGCAGCATCTTCAACTGCATCTCCCGCTGCAGCCGCTTCTCCTCCAGGACCGCGCGGGCCGCACGGAACGCCTCGGACGGGCCGGACGCCGGGGCCTGTTCAGCGACGGGCGGGGGCGCAAGCGCTTCCGCCCGGCTCAGCCGCGGCGCCAGTTCGATCGGGCCGCCGACGCGGCGCGCGTTCGCGGCCTCGAACTGCTCACGCCAAGCACGCTGCTCAGCGCGCAGCCGCGCGGCCGCGACCTCGAGCCGCTGCGACTTGCTGGGCACAGGCCGGCCGTGCTCGTCGAGCCAGGCGGCGAGCCGGAAGCGGACCCACCCGGGGACGTTGCGGATCTCGTCGCGACTCTGCCACGTGTACGTCCAGGCCGAGCCGTCCCGCTGGTGGTCCAGTGCATGCAGCACGTCGTCGGCCGACCATCCAGCAGCGACGAAAACCCTGATCAGGTGCCGGATGTACCACGGTGACAGCCGCCGCAGCGTGGTGCTCTCGTCGTGGATCTTCTGGGCGACCTGGAGCGCGTGCTTGCGAGTCCCCGGCGTGGCGGCGGCCTCGTCCGTCGTTGAGATTCGGTTCCTGCGGCGCGAAGATGATCTTTCCTCGCGCGCGTGCGTAGGACCTTCCTGTACTCCCCTACGGGAAGTACAGGAAGGGGGTTCAGTTGTCGTTTTGTCGGTACGCGCGTCGTGTTCGTCCAGCTCAGGAGCAGGAGCGCAGAGCACCCAGACCGCCGCCCGGTTCCCCAGTCCGTCATCGTCGAGCCCGCACCGATTCCCCCTGCGAAACCGGTTCGTCGAGCCCTCCTCCACGACGCCGAGGAAACCGCGCACGCGCAGCCACCGGATCCAGCGCTTCACCGTGGACAAGGCGAGGCCGAGATCGTCAGCGATGCGCTGCTCGGTCGGGCGGGTGGTCATCGTGGTCCAGTCGGCCCAGTCGGCCAACTTGGCCGCCACTTCCGACAAGTTCCGGTAGGCGTGGCACCGCAGCGCGAGCGCGTCGGGATGCTCCTTGACGGCGCGGAGGAAATCCTGCTGAGAGGGGGCGCGACGCATGCCCTCGGGGACGGCCGACAGTACCGCAGCGCGGGATGGGATCAGCGACGATTGAGAGGCGTTCAGCTGCGGCGCGGCCCGGTCCTTCGGGCGCGCCGGGGCGAACGCTTGGCGAGGTGATATCTTCGGCTCCAAGCATCTTGAGCACCCTCCCGATCGGCTCGCCTGGGCGACCAACCTTTTGGAACCGGTCAGGGGATGCGGGTGTTGAGGTGATGTGGTTAGGCGCTCTCCGCTTTGCGGGGGGCGCCTTTCTTTGTGTCTGGCCGGGTGGCTCCTAAGGGGCAGGCGTCTCGGATGCGGGCGTGGGTGGTGTTCCTCCGGCCCGCTCCACTGAGGGATAGGGAAGTTTCGGACTCTCGCCCGTTCCGGCGATCTCGTGTGATACAAACAGCAGAATTCGACGCGTTAGACGCGTCAGACACACCATAGCGCGACGCGTGCGCATGCACGAGACGCGTTCACGAAGATCACCATGCGCGTGACACGGACTCCAGAAACGGCGAATCGCCACAGGCCCGTAGGCCCTGCACCAGGCGAAACACCCAGACGGAATAACCCGACGCGCCCCGGCCACAACCTCTCAGGAGAAGCACGATGGCCCGTGTTAGAGACCTGTGGTTCACGACGGTCAAGGGACCTGATGGCAAGCCCATGCGCAAGAAGACCGCCAAGCATCCCGACAACGGCGGGAACCCGAACGCGAACCGATGGCAGGCGGTGTGGATCGGACCGGACGGCAGGGAGAAGACTGCGACGCGGCGCGTCAAAGACGAAGCCAAGAAGTACGCGCGGAAGATGGAGGAGGACCTGGCGCGGGGCGAGTACATCGACCCGGCAGCCGGCAACGCGACATTCGACACCTACGGACAGCGGTGGCTGGCCTCCCGGGCCGGCATCGACCCGGCCTCCCTCATCCGCTATGAGTCGATGTACCGGCTCCACATCCAGCCGAAGTTCGGCAAGCGCAAGGTGGGGTCGATCAAGCCGTCAGAGGTGCAAGCATTCCTTGCCGAACTCTCTGAGCGGTACGAGGCCTCAACCCCGATCGCGGCGCTTCTCGTTCTACAAGGCATCCTCGATCTCGCCGTTGCCGACGAGAAGATCAAGAAGAACCCGGCCAAGGCCGAAATCGTCAAGGCACCAGCGCACGCGTACAAGAAGGTGGTCCCGTGGCCCGATCTGGTGGTCCTCTCGATCATCGCCGCCCATCCTGAGCACCTGCGAGCCATGCCCGTCCTCGGCGCTGGATGCGGTATGCGAGCAGGCGAATGGTTCGGCATCGCGCTCGAAGACCTGGACTTTGATGAGATGACCATCCACGTCCGGCGCCAGATCAAGAAGCTGAACAGCGAATTCGTTTTCGCCCTGCCGAAGAGAGACAAAGAGCGCACGATCCCCATGTCTCAATGGGTCGCCGACTATCTTCGCGCCCACATCGACGCCCATAAGCCGCGGCCGTACACCTTGCCGTGGGAGAAGCCCAGTGGGAAGCCGCGTACCCATGACCTTCTGTTTCGTTGGGCGACCGACGACTTACACATCCGGCACCGCAGCTACGACGAAACCGTCTGGAAACCTGCGCTCGTCGCAGCCGGGGTCATTCCAGAACCGATCAAGGACGCACGAGGCAGGCGAAGGTACCTCACGACTCGAAAGGAAGGCACGCACCAACTCCGCCACTACTTCGCCAGCGTCACTTTGGCGGGTGGCGTGACCATCAAGGACTTGTCCGAATACCTGGGACACGTCGACCCTGCGCTTACTCTCCGTGTCTACGCTCACATGCTCGCCTCGTCACACGACCGGGTACGCGAGGCCATCGACCGGCAGTTGCGGCGGCCCGAAGCTTCTTAAGGCAGAACTGAGGCAGAACTGGGATCTGATCTTTGACGGTCTGTCGGCCAGGGAGAGCGTGGCGCAGCGACTGGCGTGCGGCCACACCATCCCTCTGACGTGCGAAGTTCTCACCGCACCGGCAGGCCGGTGACGGCGCGGCCGATGATCAGGCGCTGGATCTCGCTGGTGCCCTCGAAGATGGTGTAGATCTTGGCGTCCCGGTGGAAGCGCTCGACCGGGTGTTCGCGGGTGTAGCCGGCTCCGCCGAGGATCTGGATGGCCTGCTCGGTGACCCAGACCGCGGTCTCGCCCGCCACCAGCTTGCACATCGAACCCTCGGCCTGGTCGAAGGCGCGGTTGTTGCGGGCCATCCAGGCCGCGCGCCAGGTCATCAGCCGGGCGATGTCGACGCGGGTGGCCATGTCGGCCAGCAGGAAGGCGACCGCCTGGTTCTCGCCGATCTTACGGCCGAACTGCTCGCGCTCCCGGGCGTAGTCACGGGCGTACTCGTATCCCGCCCGGGCGATGCCCACGGCCATGGCAGCCACCGACGGGCGGGTGGTCTCGAAGGTCCGCATCGCGCCCTGCTCACCGGCCCGCTCGCCGGAGCGGACGCGTTCGAGTCTGGCGTCGAGCTTCTCCGCGCCGCCGAGCAGGCACGCGGCCGGCACGCGCACGTTGTCGAGGATCACCTCGGCGGTGTGGGAGGCGCGGATGCCGTGCTTTCTGAACTTCTGCCCCATCGACAGCCCCGGCGTGCCGGGAGGGATGACGAAGGACGCCTGGCCCCGGGCGCCCAGCGAGGGGTCCACCGACGCGACGATGACGTGGACGTCGGCGATGCCGCCGTTGGTCGCCCAGGTCTTCACCCCGTTCAGGACCCAGTCGTCGCCGGAGCGGACGGCGCGGGTGCGGATGGCTCCCACATCGGATCCGGCGTCGGGCTCGGAGGCGCAGAACGCGCCGAGCCTGACGTCGTCGGGGGTGCCGAACATCTGCGGGAGCCACTCCCCCATCTGCTCGGGGGTGCCGCTCGCGGACAGGGCCGCGGCGGCGAGGCCGGTGCCGACGATGGACAGGCCGATGCCCGCGTCTCCCCAGAAGAGCTCCTCGAACGCGACCGTCAGGCCGAGGCCGCTCGGCTCGAACCACTGCTGGGCGAAGAAGTCGAGCGAGTAGAGCCCGATCTTGGCGGCTTCCTGGATGACCGGCCAGGGCGTCTCCTCGCGCTCGTCCCATTCGGCGCCGGCCGGGCGGACGACGGACCGGGCGAACCGGTGCACCCAGTCGCGCACCTCCCGCACGTCCTCGCTCAACTCCGGGCAGAAGCCGGTCTCGCTCATCGTGCACTCCTCCTGGGAAGGGTTACCACCGGTAACACCCCCTACCTTACTGGCGGGTGGACCGCTCCGCGCAACACGGCGGCGGCCACGGTTCGGGTCCGCGGTCTCGGTCGTGGAGGTCAGCGGAGCGCGGGGTACGGCCGCGCGCGGCCGTCGGGGCCAGGACGCCGAGGAGGAGCGGGGCGAGCCCGACGGCGCCCGGAGCGCCCGGGCCGGGCCGTGTCCCTGCGGCCGCCCCGCCGGGGCGGCCCGCGCGTCGAGCCGTCACCGCTGCGGCCGAGGCGTCACCGCTCCGGGAGAAGGCCGGGTGGCCGGTCAGTCCGCGGTGCGGGAGTGGTATCCGGAGACGGTGATCATCGGGGGGCGCTCGGCCACGGCCACGTCGCGGACGGTCGCGCGGTGACCGCTGGGGCCCCGGCGGAACTGCACCAGCCGGCGCGACGGCGTGTGCAGCGAGACCATCTTGTCCTGGCGTTCGAGACGGGACCAGGAGGTCTGCAGGATCTGGGCGGCCATGCCGCCGAGCGCCTCGGTCGACTGGTGGGAGTGGACGCGGCGGCCCAGGTCGACCTGGGCGAGGCCGTCGAGGCCGGCGAGCTCCAGCAGGTCGATCAGCAGGCCCAGCTCCACGCCGTAACCGGTGACGAACGGGACCCGCTCCAGCACGGACCGGCGCCCGGCGTACTCCCCCGCCAGGGGCTGCACGAACCCGGCCAGCAGCGGCCAGTGCAGGTTGAGCAGGGGACGCGCGACGAGCTCGGTGACCCGGCCGCCGCCGCTCTGCACGTTCTGCAGCGGCCGCTCGTAGCAGCCCTTGACGTAGGCCACGCCCGGGTCGCCCAGCAGCGGGCCGAGCAGCCCGGTCACGAACGACGTGCTGAACTCGCGCAGATCGGCGTCGATGAAGACCAGCAGGTCACCGGAGGTCACCGCGAGGGACTTCCACAGCGCCTCGCCCTTGCCGTCCATCGGTTTCAGGTCGGGCAGGATCTCGTCCTGCGCGATCACCCTGGCCCCCGCCCGTGCGGCGCGCGCGGCGGTCTCGTCGACGGAACGGGAGTCGATGACCACCAGCTCGTCGACGAGCGGCACCGCCTCCATCAGATCACGCCGGATCGCGGCGACGATCTCCCCGACCGTCTCCTCCTCGTCACGGGCGGGCAGCACGACGCTGACCGTCGTGCCGCCTTTGGCCTCCAGCAGCCACGGCAACGGCCAGTCGGCCGATGATGAGGTGCGCCCACGTAGCCATGCCTCCACTTCAGGCAGCACAGCCCACCTTTCCCATCATCGCGGAATCGACGGCTATCAGCCTATGCGGCACTGATTGTCACCAGGTACCGGATCCCGGTCTCTCCCACAGATGGGAAGATCGATGCAGACCGGAGCGAGGGGGCGGCATGGACCCGGTGGCGGTGATGAGGGCGGCCCGTGCCGTCCGTGACGAGCTTGACCATTTGCTGGGCGGAGCCTCCGGGGAACTGCGGGAGCGGCTCGATCCGCTGCTGGCGGAGGAGGGCGCCCAGGATCCCGGGCCGCTGGCCGACGTCATTGTGATGCTCATCGCCCAGTACGGCCCCGCCTGGGAACGGTTCACCGTGCTGCGCCGGCTGAACGAGCAGGCCGCGGCCGAAGGGCCGGCTGTGCCGCCGGGGCCCGCGAGCCAGGACCCGCCGCCCTCCGTCTCCACGGTGCCCTCCGCCTCCGCGGCGCCCCCCGTTTCCTCGGTGCCCCCCGCCTCCGCGGCGCCGGAGCGCGGCCCCTCCGTGCTCGGCCGGCTGACCGGGGCCTTCCGCAGGCGGCGCAGGCAGCCGGCGCCCGCCGGCGCGGAGTGGGAGGCGTTCCCGCTGATCGAGGTGGCCGACGAGGTGGTGGCGGGCTGGGGGGTCGAGGTCCAGGTCGGGCTCTCCCCCGGCGGCTCCCCGGCCGCAGCCGGCCCCGCACCGGGCACCGGAGCCCTCCCCGCACCCGGGGCCGCCCCCGCACCGGGGACCACTCCCCCGGCCGAGGCCGTCGTCCCCGGGGCCGTCGCCCCGGCCGGGGAGGCCCCCGGCGCGGCCCCCTTCGTCCACGGGCCGGCCGACCTGGACATCCAGCTCATCGCCGAGGGGTTCGAGGCGCCCGACGGATGGCGGGTACGGCTGCGCGTCGACGGGGCTTCGCCGTACCCGAGGGCGGCGGTCCGCCTGGTCGCCCTCCCGCAGGAGCAGCCGGCGCTCGCCCGGCAGATCCAGGCGATCCACGCGGTCGGCGGCCAGGTGACCGGGTTCGGCGTGCGCGCGCTCGCGGTCCTCGACTCTCCCGGCATGCTCGGCCGGGAGAGCGTCCCGCAGCCGGTCGCCGGCACCCGGGTCCGGATGGCCGGCGGCGGGGAGCCGGCGGACGTCACGGTGGTCGTCGTCCACGGCGACCGGCCGGGGCGGCTGTGGTGGACCTACCAGTCCCCGCATTTCACCACGCCGGACCAGGCCGAGATCTGTGAGCTGGGGATGCGGACCTCCGAGTTCGGGCGGCACGTGGCGGAGCAGGCGCACAGCGTCGAGGACATGGGCCGGCGGGTCGCCTCCAAGATCCCACGGGGATTCTGGGAGCTGCTGCACGCGGTGGCCGGGCGCGTGGCCCCGCGCCGGCCCAGCGTGCTGGTGCTGTCGCAGGAGCCGCACATCCCCTGGGAGCTGGCCACGCTGGAGCAGCCGTTCGACGGGTCCGTCCCCGCCCTGCTGAACTGCCAGACGGTGACCGGCCGCTGGCCCCTCGGCGGCCGGCGGCCCGAGCTGCCTCCGCCGACGCGCGCGCGGGGCGAGAGCATGGCGGTCGTGTACGGCGGGGCGGAGGTCCACCCGCTGGTCACCGCGTACGGCGCCGCCCGGGTCACCCCCGTGCTCGGCGACGTCCTGGCCATGCTGGCCGAGCCGCCGGACCTGATCCACTTCACCGCCGGGGGGACGGCGTCCGAGGCCCTGGGCCGGGACATGGGCGAGGGCCCGTTCGTCTTCCTGGAGGAGCCCGGAGACTGCCAGGCCTTCCTGCTGGCGGGGGCCAGCGGGGTGGTCGCCCCGCTCTGGCCCGTCGGCGACGGCCTGGCGCCGGAGTTCTACCGCCGCTGTCTCACCGGCGAGCCCCCCGCGGAGGTGCTGCGCTCCCTCCGCTGCCAGGTGCCCGCCACGGGGCCCGCCTACCAGTTCTTCGGCCACCCGTCGCTCACGCTGTCGCGGGGTCACTCCAGGGCGTGACGCTCCAGGAAGGTGTAGACGTCGGCCTCGTCCACGCCGGGGAAGGATCCGGGGGGCAGCGCGGCCAGGATGTGGGAGTTGCCGCGCGCCGAGGGCCAGGCGTAGCCCTCCCAGCGCTGGGTGAGCTCGGCGGGCGGGCGGCGGCAGCAGTCGCCGGTGGGGCAGCCGGACTTGGTGCGGTGGGTGGTCTCCCTGCCGCGGAACCAGCGTGACTCGCGGTACGGCACGCCGAGGGTGATGGCGAAGTCCCGCTCCCGGGACGGGTCGACGTGGGCGACGCAGAAGTAGGTGCCGGTGGGCGAGTCGGAGTACTGGTAGAAGACGGAGAACCTGTCCGGGGAGCGGAAGACCTGCCGTCCCGACCACTGCAGGCACATCCGCTGGCCCTCGATCGCGCCCTGCTCGTCGGCGGGGAAGACGATGCCGTCGTTCTCGTACGCCTTGTAGATGATCCCGCCGGCGTCGTTGCGGACGAAGTGGCAGGTCAGGTCCAGGAAGTGGGTGGCCAGGTTGGTGAAGCGGTGCGCGGCCATCTCGTAGGAGACGGCGAAGACGTCCCGCAGGTCCTCCACGCTCAGCGCGCGGTCCTGTTTGGCCTCCCTGAGATACGGCACGGCGGTGGCCTCGGGCACCAGCACGGCGGCGGCGAAGTAGTTGGCCTCGGTCCGCTGGCGGAGGAAGTCGGCGAAGTCGCGGGGCTTGTGGTGGCCGAGGGCCAGGTGGCCGAGAGTCTGCAGCAGGATGGTGCGCGGCGTGTGCATGCCGAGCTGCTCGTGCTTGACGTAGATGCGCCGGTTGCGCAGGTCGGTGATGGAGCGGACGGTGCGGGGCAGGTCCTGGACCGTCTGAACGGTGTAGCCGAAGTGGGTGACCAGGGCCTGGACGGTGCTCTGCGACAGCGCGCCGGTGCGGTAGCCGACCGCGGAGAGCGCCTCGGCCGCGGCCTTCTCGATCTCCTCGAAGTAGTTGCCCCGCTCGCGCTGCATGCGGCGGAGCTCGGCGTTGGCGACGCGCGCCTCCTCGGGGGTGGCGGTCCCCCTGGCCTGGCGTGAGCGCAGCTCGCCGTAGAGACCGAGGATGTGTTCGAGCACGTCGTTGGGGACGCGCGCGGAGACCTTCAGCCTGGCCAGGCCGAGCCCCGCGTACAGCGGGTCGCGCTGCGCCTCCTCCAGCGCCATCTCCAGCTGGGCCCGGCGGTTGGGCGCCTGACGGCGGAGCAGCTCCTCGACCGGCACGTTCAGGGCGGCGGCGAGAGACTTCAGCAGCGACAGCTTCGGCTCGCGCTTGCCGTTCTCCAGCAGGGAGAGCTGGCTCGGCGCACGGCTGACGCGTTCGCCCAGGTCGGAGAGGGTAAGGCCGCGCTGCTTGCGCAGGTGTCTGAGGCGCTGGCCGAACGCGATGAGATCGAGCTCCTGCGTCAAGGACAGCGGTTCTTCACCGACCAGGGATGCCATAGCACGATGCTAAACGAAATTTCCGGAATTATTTCAACACCCTCCGGCCCTCCATGGCCCGCGCCGCTGGGATTGGTCTAGTCCATAGCGCAAACTCTTAAATTCTTCTCCGCTGAATACCGGCAAGTATTCGCCTGGAGAGAAAAATCGAGATTTTTTCGTCAAGATCGGCCTTGTTTGCCCGTTTCGTCCGAGCACACACTCAGAGCAAGGCACCCAGGGGACGACAAGGAGTGAAAAAATGAACGATCGCCTCAAGGGAGCCGCAGATGAGCTGCGGCGCGAATGGGAGACCAACCCCCGCTGGAAGGGCACCGAGCGCACCTACACGGCCGAGGACGTGGTGCGGCTCCGCGGGTCCGTCCAGGAGGAGCACACCCTCGCCCGGCTCGGCGCCGAACGGCTGTGGGACCTGCTCACCACCGAGGACTACGTGCACGCGCTCGGCGCGCTGACCGGCAACCAGGCCGTGCAGCAGGTCAAGGCGGGCCTGAAGGCGATCTACCTGTCGGGCTGGCAGGTCGCGGCCGACGCCAACCTCGGCGGGCAGACCTACCCCGACCAGAGCCTCTACCCGGCCAACTCGGTGCCGGCCGTCGTGCGCCGCATCAACAACGCACTGCTGCGCGCCGACCAGATCACCTGGTCGGAGGGGGACGAGAACGCGCCGCACTGGCTGGCCCCGATCGTGGCCGACGCCGAGGCGGGCTTCGGCGGTGTGCTCAACGCCTTCGAGCTGATGAAGGGCATGATCTCCGCAGGCGCGGCGGGCGTGCACTGGGAGGACCAGCTCGCCTCCGAGAAGAAGTGCGGCCACCTGGGCGGCAAGGTCCTGATCCCGACCGGCCAGCACGTCAAGACCCTGAACGCGGCCCGCCTCGCGGCCGACGTGCTGGGGGTCCCCTCTGTGATCATCGCGCGGACCGACGCCCAGGCCGCGACGCTCCTGACCACCGACGTCGACCCCCGCGACCACGCCTTCACCACCGGCGAGCGCACCGCCGAGGGCTTCTACCGCGTCCGCAACGGCGTCGACTCCTGCATCGCCCGGGGTCTGGCCTACGCGCCCCACTCCGACCTGCTCTGGATGGAGACCTCCCTGCCGGACCTGGACGTGGCCCGCGAGTTCGCCGAGGCCATCAAGGCCAGGTATCCCGACCAGATGCTGGCCTACAACTGCTCGCCCTCCTTCAACTGGAAGAAGCACCTGGACGACTCGACCATCGCCAAGTTCCAGCGTGAGCTCGGCCACATGGGCTACAAGTTCCAGTTCATCACGCTGGCGGGCTTCCACTCGCTCAACTACTCGATGTTCGACCTCGCCCGGGGCTACGCCGAGGAGGGCATGAGCGCCTACGTCGAGCTCCAGGAGGCCGAGTTCGCCGCCGAGCCGCGCGGCTACACCGCCACCCGCCACCAGCGCGAGGTCGGCACCGGATACTTCGACCTGGTCAGCACGGCCATCGCGCCGGAGTCCTCCACCACGGCCCTGCGGGGTTCCACGGAGGAGGAGCAGTTCGAGAAGGCTCACTAACCATCCGGACCCGAGCCCGCCCGGGACGCTTCCAGGGCATGGGACTCCTTCCCGGGCGAGCTCGGTGACCAGGTCGAGAACGAGGCCCCGCCGTACGGATTTCCCCCGAGTCCGTCCGGCGGGGCCTTTCGCCGTCGACGGCCCGGCCCCGGAGCGGCCCGGGCGGCACGGCCTGCTGCGCGGCCGCGGCCCGGGCGGGTCGGCGCCGGTCCGCCGATCAGCCGGCGATGGCCTCGATCAGCTTGCGGCGCTGCTGCGTGCCGAGCCCGCCCAGACGGCGGGCCTCGTCCACATCGGCCTCCGCCATGAGCTGGGCGGCCTTCACGTTGCCGATGCCGGGCAGCGCGCGCAGCGCCTGCGACACCTTGATGCGCTTGGCGATGTCGTCGTCGCGGCCCAGGAGCTGCTCAAGGCTCACAGAGCCGGCCTTGACCTCGGCCAGAAGCTTGGCTCGGGCCGTACGGGTCTCAGCGGCCTTGGCGAGGGCGGCCTGACGCTGTTCGGGGGTTAGCTTGGGCAGAGCCATGTTGACTTCTCCTCGATTACTCGGATTATGACGTGCTGTTACCCACAGCAACTCGGCTAATCATCGCCTAAGTGTGGGAAACACAGTGTGTCCGGCACAGACCATCACGATATGCCCAGGGAGTTACCCCGGCCTTACCTGACTCTTCGTAGCCTCAACCTCATGGGTATCTGGCAAGGGCCGGACGGCATCGAGGTCGAGGCGATCATGCTTGGCGACCTCCCATGCCTGCGCGTGACCCAGCGGATCGGTGAACAGCGGATGGTGCTCGCTTACTGCATGGACGTGCGCGAAGTCGGCCGGCTCGTGAATCTGGCCGAGCTCGTCGCAGCGTAGGGCCGGCCCCACGAATGATCAAATAAAGATCACAACCTGGTCCGATCCGAGGCCGGTGTGAACTTCTGCGGTTCCTGGGACGTCGGACTGGTCAAGGGAGGCCCGTATGGATGTTCTGGACGGCCTCGTTGACGAAGACCTCCGGCTGGAGCTCCTCCTCGTTGAGGCCCTGTACGAGGAGGCGGAACGGCTGGCCGCCCAGCCCGACCGCTGATGAACGGCGGAGAGTGCCCGCCACCTCGCCGAGGTGGCGGGCACTCTCTCACCGCCGGAGGGCGCGGGCGCGGAGCGGGCTCGATGGATCCGGGGGCGATAGCGTTAACTATCCCCATGAACAAGCGCGAGCTGATCGAGAAGGCCGCGGCTGAGGCCGGACTCAGCCGGCGGCAGACCGCCGCCGCTCTGGAGGCGATCCTGGGCACCATCCAGACGGCCGTGGCTGCCGAGGACAAGGTCGCCATCCCCGGTTTCGGGTCCTTCGAGATCGTGCACAAGCCGGCGCGGACCGGGCGTAACCCGCAGACCGGCGAGCCTCTGGAGATCGCCGAGACCTGGACGGCCAAGTTCAAGCCGAGCCCGGGGTTCATGGGCCTCATCCGCCAGCGCAAGAAGGACTGAGCGCTCCCTCTGCGGAGACCCCCTCACCGGTCACCCGGCGCGGACGGACCGCGGACGGCGACGGCCCCCGGGGAGGTGTCCACTCCCCGGGGGCCTGGGTGCCGCCATGTCGCGGCGTCAGCGCGTTTAAGAGGGCCGGTCATCCATAACGATGTCGTGCTCTGCCATTAAGCTACGAACGCATGTGGAGCGTCCAGCGGGACTCGAACCCACACCCGACCATCACTGCCTTCCCTCGGTCGATCTGACGCTCGGCGGCGAATGCTGAACCTGGAGCGAGAGTCTGAGCTTGAGCGGCCGCCTCTACCAGTTGGGCCATCCCGGCGCGGACGGTGCCGGGAGAGGGACTCGAACCCCCACTTGAACCGCGTGTCAGTCTGACATTTCAGTTTCAGCTTCCGCGCTTTCGCGCGTCCCCGCGCTCCCACGGGGAGTCTTGAAGGCTACCCCAGCAGGTAGCCGAACACCTTCTCACCGATGCGCTGGTCGACCACCTCGGTGCCGTTGGCCTCCTCGCGGGCGAACTTCACGGCGTCCTGGAGCCTGGTGACCCGTTCCAGGAGCTCGTTGACCCGCTTGCGCGGGACGGCGCCGGAGAAGGTGACCTTGGTCCAGAAACCGACCACGATGTCCTCGTGGTAGACCTCGACCTGGGCCGGGTGCTTGTCGGTCGCCTCCGCCTTGACGTGGTTGCGGGGCACCTTCTTGGTCCGGGTCGTCTTGACCGGCTCGGTCCGCCAGCAGTCGGCCGACTGGTCCAGCGTCCACGTCTCCGCCGCGTCGAGGACGGGCAGCTTGGCGACGAAGGTGTGCAGGTCGACCAGCTGCTTCTCCAGGAAGAGCAGGTAGGTGACCGGCACGTTCTCCAGCAGGGTGGCGCCGTCCACCTTGACGTCGGCCCGCGCGACGCAGTTCGCCCAGTCCTTGGTGGCGGTCACGTCGAACAGCCGGGTGAGCGTGGTGCCGAGCTGCTTGAGCAGGTCCTCGGCCTGGACCTGCACGCGTGTGGACTCGGCCGGCAGGTGCTCGCCCTCGTCGTCGATCGGCTGGTAGGTCCGGGAGATGCCCGACAGCAGGGTGTTCTTCTGGACCGTGTGGTACGCGTCGGTCACCTTGCGCTGGGCGTCGGACTTGACGCCCTTCTCCACGGCGAGGATCTGGTTCAACTTGGTCGCCATGGATGTAACGCTATCGGGAAGATCACCCGCTCTCATCCCTTTTATCAACCGGCTTCTCCGTCAACCTGCCTCAGCTCTCAGCGGCCGGCCCCGGCGGCGGGCGGCCCGCGCTCAGTGCCGTACGGCGCGGGCGTACCAGCGGCCGTCGAGGTTGTCGATGCGCAGCGTCCGCCCGAAGCACTCCGACAGGTTCTCGCCGGTCAGGATCTCCGCCACCGGCCCGGCCGCCTGGATGCGGGTGTCACGCATCAGCAGGGCGTGGGTCGTGGTGGCCGGAACCTCCTCCAGGTGGTGGGTGACGGTGACCGTGGTCAGCACCGGGCGGGTCGCGGCCAGGTCCTCGACGGCGGTGATCAGGTCCTCGCGGGCGGGCAGGTCGAGCCCGGCGAACGGCTCGTCCAGCAGCAGCACCACCGGGTCGGACATCAGCGCCCTGGCCACCCGGATCCGGGCCCGCTCCCCCTGGGAGCAGACACGGAAGAGCCGGTCGGCCAGATCCTTGCAGCCCATGTCCGCCAGCAGGCTGTGCGCCCGCTCGTGCTGGGCCGGGCCGTAGCGGTCCCACAGGGGCGCGCTGGTCCCGGTGTGACCGGTCAGCACGACGGTGTGCGCGGTGGCGTTCTCCTCCTCCAGCAGCTCCTCGTCGACGAGCCGCTGGCTGGCCGCGACCAGGCCGATGTGACGGCGCAGCTCCCTGAGGTCGACCCTGCCCAGCCGCTGGCCGAGCACGGTCGCGGCGCCCTCCGTGGGATGCCGTACGGCGGCGGCCAGCGACAGCAGCGTGGTCTTGCCCGCCCCGTTGGGACCCAGCACCACCCAGTGCTGGCCGTACTCGACCCGCCAGTCGATGCCCGCCAGGAGAGTCCGTCCGACCGCCCGTACCCCGACACCGCTCAGCTCCACCGCGCCGGGCACGGACTGCTCCATCGGTCTCCCCCTCCGGTTCGATACGCGCCGATCACCCTAGCCGATGCGACACTTCGCCCCCTTGCCCCGGCTGGGCGGCGACAGGCCGGTGTACCTCCGCCGGGATGGCCCGGGGCCGGAGCGGGCGCCCCGTGCTCCTCCGGCCCTCAGCCGCCGATCTGCGCCGAAGGGCTCGCGCCCGGCGGAGGCGGGGACGTGGGCGCCGTCACCGACGGGGCCGGCGACGGCGCCGGGCTCTCCCCGTCGCCGGTCTGCGGGATCTGGGTGAAGGACGGCTTGGGACTGCCCGGCGTGGCCGGGCAGTCGTCGCCCCTGCCCCTGCCCTTGGCCGTCGCGTCCGCGCAGGTCCGCGGCCCGCCCCCGCCGGGCGGGCCGTCACTGCCCTGCGAGCGGCCGGGCCGGGACTCCTCGCGCTCGCCGTCGGCCGCGGGCACCGAGACGGTGCGGGTCGCGGTGACCAGGACCGTGGAAGGCGTCATCACCGGCGTGGTCCGCGGCCTGCCGCCCGGCGGGCGGGCGGCGCGGGAGGCGGGACCCGCGGTGCTCTCCTGGGCCGGGATCACCACCGGCACCCGGCCGGGGGCGCCGGAGCCGCCCTCGACACCGCCTCCTCCGCCCCCTCCGCTCCCGGCGGCGACCACCGTGACGGCCGCCATGGAGACCGTGGCCAGCGCCGCGAAGCTCGCCTGCGACAGGTGCGCGCTCCGGCGCGGCGCCCGGCGGGAACCCCCGGTGGGGACCGAGGGCTCCCGGACCGGTCCGGCGGAGGCGGGGACGTGGGCGCCGGCTCCGGACGGGCGGGAGACGCGCCGTGGGCGGCCGCCCCCGGACGGGCGGGACAGGTGCCATGGACGGCCGTCCCCGGTCAGGTGGGACAGGGGGAGCGCCCGCCCGCCCGCGGCTGGGTGGCGCACCGGCGTCCAGATCTCCGCCAGCACCTCGGCCACCGCCACGCGGAGGTCCCGCGGAGCGCCCACGCCACCCGCCGCGAGCAGCGCGCCGAGCAGATCGGCGGCCCGGGGCCGGTGCGCGGGGTCCTTGGCCAGGCACGCCTCGACGGCCGGGCGCAGCAGCGCGGGCACCGAGGCGGCGCGCGGCGGCTCGACCATGATCCGCCGGGCCACCGCGTCGGGCTCGCCGGCGCCGAAGGGGTGGTGACCGGTGGCCGCGTAGGCGATCAGGCAGCCCCAGGCGAAGACGTCGGAGGCCGGCAGCGCGGAGCCGCCGACGAGCCGTTCGGGGGCCACCCAGCCGGGGCTGCCCATGACCTGCCCGGCCTGCGTGTGGGTGGCGAGGGCGCCGACGTCCCGGGCGATGCCGAAGTCGATCACACGGGGCCCGGTCTCCGACAGCAGCACGTTTCCAGGTTTGAGGTCGCGGTGGACCAGCCCCGCCTCGTGCACCGCCACCAGCGCGGCGGCCACCCCGAGGGCGGCGCCGTAGGCCAGGTCCGGGGTGAGCGGGCCCTGCTCGGACACCACCTGGGACAGCGCCGGCCCGGGGATGTATTCGGAGACCAGATAGGGGCGGCCCCGGTCGGTGCCGTCCTCGACCACGGCGGCCGTGCAGAAGGGGACCACTCGCCGGGAGAATTCCACTTCCTCCGCGAAACGGGCACGGAGCGTGGCATCGTGGAGATGCACCGGATGCGGCGTCTTGAGGGCCACTACCCCACCCTGTGGGTGTTCGGCCAGATAGACCACGCCCATACCCCCCACGCCGAGGCGGCCGAGCAGGAGGTAACGGCCGATGATGACCGGGTCCCCGACGGTCAACGGCCGCACACCGGGCGGCATGCCGTTCATGGGGCCAGTTCCGCCACGTGCCATCCTGGATGAGCCTCTCATGTACGCGCTACGGCAAGCACACTGTGGCGGCATCCGAGAGGGCTTCGCTCCCGACCTGTCACAAGGGATATGACAGGTAAGGCGAATCATCCCTCGGGGTAAGTCACCGGTGATGTCCCGGATGCGTACTGAGGCCCGCTGTGACGGCGTGACCGGGGCGGGCACGCCCGTCAGCCCCCTATTCGCGGGGCAGCGTGCGGGCGAAGTGGGCCGCTGCGGCGTCCGCCGCCGTCGTGACCTGCGGTTCCTGGTCATAGAAGGCGAACTGGTCGCCCTCGGTCCAGACGAAGTCCTTGGGCCCGGCCAGCGCGGCGTGGAAGCGCCGCGCCCCGTCCGGGATGGCGGCGTCCTCGCTGTGGACGAGCAGGACGGGCTGGGTGAGGCGGGGGGCAAGGGAGATCGAGTCGTGGCCGAGCCAGTCCGGCCATGCCATCACCGCGAAGCGGTTGGGCCACTGCGGGAGGCCGCCGCGGTCGGGGTTGAGGTAGAAGTCGATGTCGAACGGCATGGCGGCGCGGGGGTCGGAGCCGCTGACGACCGGCACGTACTCGACCTCGCCGGTCGCCTCGTACTTCGCGCGTGCCCGCGCGGCCTCGGCGAGCTTGCCCGCGACGCCCTCCTCGCCGCCGTACACCTCCCGGCAGATCTCGGGGTCGTGCAGCCAGGGCGCGACGAGCGCCAGCGACCGGATGCGGGGATCGTCGACGGCGTTCCCGCTCATGTACATCGCGGCCGCGCAGACGCCGAGGGCGCCGAGACGGGCGGCGTTCACCGCGGGATGTTCGGCGAGGAAGGTGACCGCGTGGTTGATGTCGCGGATCTTCCGTTCCGGCACCTCGTAGTCGCGAGGTTCGCCCTCGGATTCGCCGTAGCCGGTGAAGTCGAAGGACAGGGCGGCGAACCCGCGGTCGGCGAGCCGTTCGGCGTACCGGTCGGCCATCAGCTCCTTGACGCTCGTCCAGGTGCCCGCCACCACGATGCCCGGCGCCGGGCCGGCGCCGCCGGGTAGAAACAGGTTCCCGGTCAGCGTCACGTCGCCGGCGGAAAACTTCACCTTCTGCATGGTGGTCATGAACGTGTGCTCCTTCGATCAGTTCGCATAGGTCAGTTCGGCTTCGGCGATGGACGAGCCGTCGACGGTGAAGGCGTAGTAGGCCTCGAAGCCTCCCTGGCCGCCGGGGGCGAAGCGCACCAGGAGGCGCTGGTGACCGGGCCGGTTCTCGGCGACCCTGATGACGGTCAGGCTGCCGCCGATGACCTCGGCCCGCGCCCAGTCGCGGATCGCGGCGCGCCCCTTGAAACGCCGCCCGACGTCAATGAGCTCCGCGTCGGCGGCGAACGCTCCCGCCAGCGCGTCGAGGTTCCGGCCGTTGACCGCGGTGACGTAGGCGTTCACCGGCGCGAGCAGCCCGTCCGGCCCTTCCTGGGGGGTGTCCGCGCAGACGGCAGGCGTCTTCGCGGGGTCCTCGGCGGACAGCTCCCGCGCGACGGCCCTGACGTTCTCCTGCGCGATGGTCGGAAGGTCCGCGACCGGTGGATAGCCGGGGTAGGCGCGGTCCAGCTCGGCGATGATCGACTTCTGCTCGCCGGGGCCGACCGTCCTGCCCCCGGGCGAGTCCGGGGCGACGGCCGGCCGGACCAGGCCGCGGAATACCTGGAGATATCGGCGCTGCTCGTCGATCAATGCGCGGGCCGGGCCTGCGGCACCGTGTCCCGGGTACGTCGTCCTGGCCCCGGAGAAGCGCCCACCGAGCTGATCGAGGATCTGGAGCCAGCCACAGCTGGTCCCCTCGATCAGCGCGGGCGTGACCTTACCGGTCGCCAGGTCACCGGAGAAGAGGTCGCCGGTGTCGGGACGGTAGTAGACGTCCGCGGTGTCGGACTCGCCGTGGGCGAACGTGGCGGTCTCGAAGCGGAGGCCGCCGACCTGCAACGGTGCGCCGTTCTCGAAGGTCCGGTCGGCGTAGGTGAGCTTGGCGGGGAAGTCCGCGTTCGCCGAACGGGCCAGCGGGTAGAAGCCCCGACCGTCCTCCCGCATCGTCTTGTCGGTCGCCTTGGACGCGTAGATGGGGGCCTTGGGGAACGCCTCGTGGAAGGCGCCCGCCCCGCCCACGTGGTCGGGATGGGAGTGGGTGAGCAGGATGGCGGCGACCGGCTTGCCGGTCTTCCTGATCTCCGCCACCGCTTTCCGGGCATCGGCCGGCGTGCGCAGGGTGTCGATGAGGATCAGGCCCTCCGGTGCCTGGATCCAGTAGGTGTTGACCGAACCCGGGTTGGACGAGGCGAAACGTCCCGGCTCCGCCTTCTGCGCGGGCGGCGCCGCGGGCTTGTCGTCGTTCGAACAGCCCGCCACCGACGCGATCGCGCATGCGGCGGCGGAGCTTGCGGCGAGAAGACGCCGCAATCTCTGGTTCATCTAGAGCCTTCGTGGAGTTGGGATGTGAGGGGGGTTCAGCGGAAGTCGTCCGCGTGGGCCTGTGCCCACTGCTCGAAGGTGCGGGGCTCGCGGCCGGTGACCTCGCGGACGGTCGGGCGGACGATCGACTCGTCGAGCGAGCCGTTCACGTAGAAGTCGAAGAACGCGTCCACGTACTCGACGGGCATGGTGGCGAGCAGGTCGGCGCGCGCCTCCTCGTCCGTCAGGCCCACGGACTCCAGATCGCGGCCGAGGACCTCGGCCAGCACGGCGACCTGGTCGGCGGGCGGCATCGCGACCGGACCGGTCGGCCGGAGGATCTCGCCCCGGTACTCGTCCGACAGCAGCGCGCGGGCGGCGACGGCCCCGACGTCGCGCGGGTCGACGCTCGCCGCGCGGACGTCCGGGAACGCGACCCGCACCCGATCGCCGGACCGGAGCTGCGGCAGCCAGCGCAGAGCATTGGACATGAACGCGCTCGGCCGCAGGAACGTCCACGGCAGCCCGGACTCCCGCACGGCGGACTCGGACGAGGCCATGAAACGGGTCACCGCGTTGGTCATGTCGCCGCTCCCGGCCGAGCCGCCGGACAGCAGCACGACCTGTTCCACTCCCGCGCGCCGGGCCTCGGCCACCAGGCCCGGCATGTCCTCGTACCCGGGGAGCAGGAACACCGCGCGGGCCCCGCCCAGCGCTCCGGTCATGCTCTCCGGCCGGTTGAGGTCGCCCGTCACCGCCTCGACGCCGTCCGGCAGCGGTACGGTGTCCGGCTTGCGCACCAGCGCCCGGACGGGTTCACCGGCTGCGGCCAGGGCCCGGACCACTTCGGAGCCGACGTTGCCTGTCGCACCCGTCACCAAGATCATTTCATTCTCCTTCGAGTTCCTTGGCCGCGGTCTCGGCCGCCTCCGGCGATCGGGCGGCGGTCATCACCACAGCGCCGATCTTCCACGCGCCGTCCGACCGGACCAGGTCGAAGCGGTAGGTGCCGCCCAGCGTCCACAGCGGCGAGCCGAACGGATCAGTGAGGCGGTGCGTGGCCTGGGACGACACCGTGCAGAGCGCGGTGGCGCCGTCGACGGTCACCAGGTGGTCCATGATCAGGTGCTGCGTGGCGTCGAACCGCCGAGCAGGCCCGACCACGCCCCGACGATCTGCGCCGGCGTCAGCACGGCAGGCTCGCCGCCGTTCAGGCTGGTGTGGTCCAGGGTCACCGAGTCCGCGGACACCTCGCCCAGACGGTCCCATTCGCGCTGGTCGGCGTGCCATGCCATGCGGGTGCAGGTCTCGATGATCGCCAGGCGATCCTGCGTGGTGCTCATGCCGCAATCGTGGCGTCGACCTTCCCCGCACGTCCAATATCTGCTGTAATAGCCGACCGTTATGGATGCTCATCTGCGTGACATGAGGTATTTCGTGGCCGTGGCGGAGGAGCTCAGCTTCACCCGGGCGGCCGAGCGCCTGTTCATCTCACAGCCGGCGCTCAGCAAGCAGATACGCCAGCTCGAAGAGCTGATGCGGGTGAGGCTGTTCGACCGCGACCGGCGCACGGTGCGGCTCACCGCGCCGGGCGAGGCGCTGCTGCCGGCCGCCCGCGAGCTGCTCCAGCAGTGGGACGAGGCCCAGCAGGCCGTCGCCGACGCCGCCGCCGCCGAAGCCTCACGGCTGACCGTGGGCATGTCGACCAGTGTCGGACGCGGCCTCTTGGGAACGCTGCGGGAACGGTTCACCAAACGCCGTCCGGGCTGCGACCTGCGGTTGCGTCAGGTCAACTGGACCGACCCCACGGCGGGCCTGGCCGAGGGCGAGGTCGACGTGGCGTTCGTCTGGCTGCCGTTCCCCGGTCAGGACGATCTCAACGTCCGGGTCGTGGCCCGAGAGCCGCGCTGGGTCGCGTTCCGGCACGACCACTGGCTGGCCGAACGGGACGAGGTCGACTTCACCGAGCTCCTGGACGAGAAGTTCCTGGCGCTCCCCGAAAGCGCCGGCCCGCTCCGCGACCACTGGCTCGCGACCGACGAGCGCGGCGGGCGGCCGCCGGTGGTCTGCACGACCGTGACGAACGCCGAGGAGACCTTCGCGGCGCTGGAGAGCGGCGACACCATCGTCCTGCTCGCCGCCGGCAACGCCGAGATCTACCGGCGGCCCGGGATCATGACCATCCCGGTCACCGGGCTGTCCCCGAGCGTGCTCGCCCTCGCGTGGCGGCCCGGCGATCATCGCAGCACCATCCGCGACCTGGTCGAGGCCCTGTCGCCCGAGCCGCAGCGCCCCCGGACGTGATCCCCGTACGCTCCTGACGGCCTCTTCCGGCCCCACCCCCTGAACGGCGACGACCTGAACGGCGAGATCCTGAGCCGGGAGATCCTGAGCCGCGAGATCCTGAGCCGGAAGGTCCTGAACGGCGGTGAGAAAGCGGGCGATGTGCCGGAAGACCTGGCGGGCCTCGGGGACGACGTCGGCGAGGATGGCGAAGACGTGGGGCATCCGGCGCCACTCCTCGTAGGTGACCGGGACCCCGTGCGCGCGGGCCCGCTCGGCGACCCGGCGCCCCTCGTCGCGGAGGACCTCGGTGGAGCCCGTGACGATCATCAGCGGCGGCAGGCCGGTGTAGTCGCCGAAGACCGGGGAGACCAGGGGGTCGCGAGGGTCGAGGCGGGCGGTCCAGCGGCGGGCGAGCCAGCCGACCCGGCCCGCCGGGATCATCGGGTCGAGCAGGCGGTTGACCCGGCGGGGCACGTCGGTGAGGTCGGCCCACGGCGACAGGCAGACCGCGGCCGAGGGCAGCGGCAGCCCCCTGTCACGCAGGGCCAGCAGCGTGGCCAGGGTGAGGTGGCCGCCGGCGGAGTCACCGGCGAACAGGACGCGGGCCGGGTCGTAGCCCCACTCCAGCAGGCACAGGTAGGCCGCTATCGCGTCTTCCAGCGACTCGGCCGGCGTGTGGACCGGACCCTGGCGGTAGTCGACGGCCAGCACCGGGCACCGGGCGGCGGCCGACAGACGCCAGGTGATCGGCCGGTGCGTGGCCGGGGAGCAGAGGAAGTAGCCGCCGCCGTGGAAGTACAGCACCACCCTGCTCTCGTCGAGCCCCTCCCCGAGGTCCCCGTCAGTCCCGCTCGGCTGCCCGTCGGTCCCGCTCCACCCCTCGCTCCCCTCGCCGGAGCCGCTCCACTGTCCATTCCTCCCGTCAGCCCCGCTCCGCTGTCCGGCGCCGTCGCGGGAGCCGGCCCCCGGGGCTCCACCCCCGTCGGCTCTGGACCGGCCGCCCCCGTCGGCTCTGGACCGGCCGCCCCCGTCGGCTCTGGACCGGCCGCTCCCGCCGGACTCGGGGCCGCCGCCGGGCGACCGTCCGGCGCGGATCCACTCGCCGGAGCACGGCCCGATCTCCCCCTGCACCACGCTCACGTGGGCGGGCAGGGGGAGCGGCACCCTGCCCGCCAGCGCGACGAGGCGGGAGGCCGCCACGAAGCCGGCGTCGGTTCTCAGCAGCAGGCCGGAGATCGGTTTGAGCGTGCCACGCAGGACCGTGTTGAGGGCTGCGGCCTGCCAGCTCACGGGGTAGCCGGGGCAGACGTCCACGTCGATCTCATCGCGCATGCGGGCCTCCGATGAGGAGGATTCCCGCAGAACATCCTTCTATTCCAGCGGTGACCGTATCGTGTCGATCACGGCCATATGCCGGCCCGCCTCGCTCGCGCTTACGGCGGCACCGGCCCCCACCCACGGCCGAGGCCCGGACCGCGCCGCCTACCGCCCGTAGTCCCGGAGCACGGACCGCAACCGCCCACCGACCGTAGTCCCGGAGCCCGCACCGCACCGCCTACCGCCCATAGTCCCGGAGCCCGCACCGCACCGCCCACCGCCTACAGGCCGCAGTCCGCGGCCCCAGGCCGGACCGGCCGCCACCGGTAAATACGTTGCCGCCGCCGAGGGCGCCGAGGAAGATAGGAGGGTTGCCCTGACGCCCTTGAGGAGGCCGCCTTCCTGCTCTATGTGCGCATCGCCGGATACGGCTTCCGCCGCCACTCCGCCTACCGCGCCGCCGCCTTCGCCGGAGCCTTCACCAACACCGTGTTCGGGATCCTCCGCGCCTACGTCCTCATCGCCCTCTGGGAGGCCCGTCCGGGACTCGCCGGATACGACCTCGCCGACGCCGTCACGTTCTGCTTCCTCAGCCAGGCGTTCATCGGTCCCATGCAGGTCTTCGGCGGCGGACTGGAGATCGCCGGGCGGGTCCGCACCGGCGACATCGCCGTCGACCTCATCCGGCCGGCGTCCCTGCAGATGTGGAGCCTCGCCGACGACCTCGGCCGGGCGGCCTACCTGTTCCTGCTGCGCAGCCTGCCGCCCACCGTCGTCGGGGCCGCGCTGTTCGGGCTCGTCACCCCGGCCGACCCGGCGACCTGGCTGTTGTTCGCCCTCTCCTGCACGCTCGGGGTGGTCGTCAGCTTCGGCTGGCGCTATCTGATGGCGCTGTCCACCTGCTGGATCGTCGACGACCGGGGTCCCCAGTCGCTGTCGCTGGTGATGACCTTCTTCTTCAGCGGCATGGTCCTGCCGCTGAACCTATTCCCCGGCTGGCTCGGCACCCTGGCCGGCGCGCTGCCCTGGTCGGCGATGGTCCAGGTCCCCGCCGACGTCTACCTCGGCAAACGGGACGTCCTGGAGGCCCTGGCGTTCCAGGCCGCCTGGGCGGTGGCGCTGCTGGCCCTGGGCGCCCTGGTCACCCGGGCCGCCCGGCACAAGGTCGTGATCCAGGGTGGGTGACGACGTGACCGCCGCGGGACGCCGGACAGGCATGACCATCGCGGGACGCCGGACAGGCATGACCTCCACGGGAGACGGGACAGGAGGGGGCGCCTGATGGTCAGGACCTATCTGCTGCTGGCCTGGACCTGGCTGAGAGCCTCGGCTCAGTATCCCGGACCGCTGATCATGATGGCGGCCGGCTCGTTCGCCGTCAACGCGCTGGACGTCCTGGCGATCTGGGTGATCTTCGAGCACACCGGGACGCTGGCCGGCTTCGGCCTGGCCGAGGTGATGCTCCTGTACGGGACCGCGGGCCTGTCGTTCGCGCTGAGCGACATGCTCTTCGGCAACGTCGACCGGCTCAGCCAGCACATCAGGGCCGGCACCTTCGACACCATGCTGATCCGCCCGGCCAGCCCGTTCGTCCAGATAGCCGTCGACCGCTTCAGCGTGCACCGCTTCGGCAGGATCGCCCAGGCCCTGGTCGCGCTCGGCATCGCCCTGTCCGGGCTCGACATCCCCTGGAGCAGGGCGTGGATGATCCCGGTGATGATCGTGTGCGGGGTCGTCATCTTCGCCTCGATCTTCGCCCTCGGCGGCGCGCTGCAGTTCCTGCTGACCGACGCGCCCGAGGTGGCCAACGCCTTCACCTACGGCGGCAGCACGCTCACCCAGTATCCGCTGAGCGTCTACGGCGAGGAGCTCGTCAGGGGCGTCACCTTCGTCATACCGCTGGCGTTCGTCAACTGGCAGCCCGGGCTGTTCGTGCTGGACCGGCAGGATCCCCTCGGCCTGCCGCACGGGCTGCGCTTCGCCGCGCCCCTGGCGGCCCTGGTGCTCGCCACCGCCGCCGCGCTCGCCTGGCGGGCGGGCATCCGCCGCTACCGCTCAACGGGGAGTTGATCACATGATCGAAGTCGACCGGGTCGGCCGCTCGTTCACCGTGGGCCGCCGCCGCACGCGCACGACCGTGCACGCCGTACAGGATCTGTCCTTCACCGTCGAGGCCGGGGAGTTCGTCGGCTATCTCGGCCCCAACGGCGCGGGCAAGTCCACCACCATCAAGATGCTCACCGGCATCCTCGCCCCCACCTCCGGCCGCATCCGGGTGGCCGGGCTCGACCCGGCGCGCCGCCGTACGGCGCTCGCCCGCAAGATCGGCGTGGTCTTCGGCCAGCGGACGACACTCTGGTGGGACCTGCCGCTGAAGGACAGCTTCGAGCTGATCCGCCACCTTTACAAAGTAGATCGTATTGACTTCCGCCGCAGGCTGGACGAGCTGACCGGCCTGCTCGGCCTCGCCGAGTTCGTCGACACCCCGGTCCGCCAGCTCAGCCTCGGCCAGCGCATGCGGGGCGACATCACCGCCGCCCTCCTCCACTCCCCCGCCGTGTTGGTGCTCGACGAGCCCACGATCGGCCTCGACGTGGTCAGCAAGGCCGCCATGCGCGAGTTCCTGCGCCGCCTCAACGCCGACCACGGCACCACGGTCCTGCTCACCACCCACGACCTGGGCGACATCGAGAAGCTCTGCCGCCGCGTGATGCTCATCGACCACGGTCGCCTGACCTTCGACGGCACCCTCGACGACCTGCGCGCCACCGCCCCCGAGGAGGACTCCATCGAGGACGTGGTCGCCCGCCTCTACACCGGCTGACCGGCCGGACCGCCCGTCGCCCGGACGTCGTGCAGGTCACGGGCCGACATCACCGCGTTGACGTTGCGCTCGGCCCAGTCGGTGACGGCCCGCAGCGGCTCCTGGAGCGACTGGCCGAGCTCGGTCAGCGTGTATTCCACCCGGGGCGGGACCTCGGCGAAGACCTTCCGGGTCAGCAGGCCGTCACGCTCCATCGCCCGCAGGGTCTGCGTCAGGACCTTCGGCGTGACGCCGCCGATCATGTCGCGCAGCTCGGTGAACCGGCGCGGCCCCCCGTGCAGGCTCAGCACCACCAGCACCGACCACTTGTCGCCGATGCGGTCGAGCACCACACGGGTGGGGCAGGACGGGTCGAAGGAGTCTCCGTTCAGCATGGTTTCCAATGTATATCAATAGCACTTTGAAGTAACCAGTATCCAATGGATACGGTCAAGCCGACAGCACGTTTCAGGAGGTCGAAGATGAGAATTCTGCTGATCGGCGCCAGTGGCATGATCGGGAGCCGGGTCGCCGCGGAGGCTCGCGCCCGAGGGCACGAGGTCACCGGTGTCACCCGCAGCGGCACGGCGGGGACGGCGGTCGCCGACGCCTCGGACCCGGCCGCGATGGCCCGGCTCGCCGCCGGTCACGACGCGGTCGTGTCGGCCGTCGCCCCGCCGCGGGACGGCTCCGAGCCTTCCGGCCCGCTGCTGGCGGCCGTCCGCGGCCTGCTCGGAGGGCTCCGCGAGGCGGGCGTGCGCCGCCTGGTGATGGTCGGCGGCGCGGGCAGCCTGGAGGTGGCGCCGGGCGCGCGGCTCGTCGACACCCCGGACTTCCCCGAGATCTACCGGAGCGAGGCCCTGGCCCTGGCCCAGGCGCTGGAGCTGCTCCGGGCCGAGGCCGGGGACCTGGACTGGACCTACATCTCCCCGGCCATCGTCATCGAGCCCGGCGAGCGCACCGGGAGGTTCCGGTTGGGCGGCGACCAGGTGCTCGTCGACGACCGGGGCGACAGCTTCATCTCCGCCGAGGACTACGCCGTCGCCCTGGTCGACGAACTGGAGAACAGCCAGGCCGTCAGGCGCCGGATCACCGTCGCCCGCTAGCGCGGCGGCCGCTCCACGCCCCCTCGCGCGTCGCCGGGACGACGCCCGCCGGATCGAAGGACGGCGCCTCGATGCGTATGCGGCCGGGCGCGGGCTCCGGCGCCCGCGGTCGGTACAGTGCTGGTTGAGCCGGCATATGCCGGTCGCCACGCTCGGAGACACCGCCCGGCCCGCGGTCGCATCGAGAGGATCCCCGTGACTGAGCCCGTCCGCTCCTGGCCACACCTGCTCGCGGCGCTCCTGCGCGGGCACGACCTCGACGCCGACGACACCCGATGGGCCATGCGGCAGGTCATGGACGACGCGGCCGGCCCCGCCCAGCTCGCCGGGTTCCTGGTCGCCCTGCGGGCCAAGGGCGAGAGCACCGCGGAGCTCCGCGGAATGCTCGACGCCCTCATGGAACGGGTCACGCCCCTCCCGGTCGACGGCGCGGACGTCGTCGACATCGTCGGTACCGGCGGCGACGGCGCCCACACCGTGAACGTGAGCACCATGGCGGCGATCGTCGTCGCCGCCGCCGGCGCCCCGGTCGTCAAGCACGGCGGCCGATCGGTGTCCAGCAAGGCCGGTTCCGCCGACGTGCTCGAAGCCCTGGGCCTGCCGCTCGATCTCACGCCCGACGGCATCGCCCGGTGCTTGCGCGAAGTCGGCATCGGCTTCACCTTCGCCCCGCGCTTCCACCACGGCCTGCGTCACGCCCTCCCGGTGCGCAAGGCGCTCGGCGTCCCCACCGCCATCAATTACCTGGCGCCGCTGACCAATCCCGCCGGCCCCCGCGCCGCTCTCGTCGGCTGCTCCAACTCCGCCCTCGCCCCGGTCCTGGCGGGTGTGCTCGCCGAACGGGGCGTCAGCGCCCTGGTCGTGCGCGGGGCGGACGGCCTCGACGAGATCACCACCGCCGCGCCCACCGACGTCTGGATCGCCGGCAACGGCGGCGTCCGGCAGGAGACGCTGGACGCCGCCGACTTCGGACTCGCGCGCAGCGCGCCGGACGCGCTCCGCGGCGGTGACGCCGCCTACAACGCCTCGGTCGTCCACCGGGTCCTGGCCGGCGAGCCGGGCGCCGCCCGCGACGCCGTCCTGGCCAACGCGGCCGGAGCCCTCGCCGCCCACCGCGGTCTCGGCGGAGGCCTCCGCGACGCCTTCGCGACCGGTCTGGAGGAAGCGCGCCACGCCGTCGACAGCGGCAACGCCGTCGCCACCCTCGACAACTGGCTGAAGCTCGCCTCGTCCCTGGCCGGCGGCGCCGACGGAGCATGACCGGCCGCGGGCGCGTTCTCGAAAGGGGCCCCGGGCGGTAAACGCGCTCCGTACCGTATGCGTCACATCTGGCGTATGCGACATCTGTCGCAAGGGAGCGCGCCCGACACGGAAGGGAACCCATGCTGCCATTAAGCGGTGTGACCCAGCAGGAGCCGTTCACCCACCCCATACTCCCCCAGCCGCCACTCCGCACGACGCTGCACCGGATGGTACGGCGGGCCTACGGCCGGGTCCGGGCAGCGGACCTGGGCGCACTGCGGGTCGCGCTGGGCAGCACCGGCGTGGACAACTACGCCCGGACCGCGGCCCCGCTGGACTACACGACCACGGCGGCCGACGACACGCTGGAGAAGCTGATCGCGGTCTTCGAGGACAAGACCCCGTACGTCATGCAGGCGGGAGCCCGGCAGAACCAGCCGCCGAACGGCAACGGCCAGACGGTGCTGAAGACCATGGTGGACGAGGTGGTCACCGTTCACACCCAGGTCGCGGCGGGCAACGCCGACGGGCACATCATCGCCGTCTTCGGCCTGCCGGACAACACCAGGGTGCCGGAGATCAGGAAGGTCTTCACCGAAGCCGCCGAGGGGCTGCAGAGGCTCTACGACAACCGGCTGATCCTGCTGGACCGCCGCGGCGACCTGGCCATCCAGGGTGCCGGCGCGACGTCCTCGCCCAGGTCGATGACCGTTCCCGACGCGTTCACGGACGCCCGTACCAACGATCGGGTCCGCACCCTGATGCACGAGTCCTTCCACGTCGCCCGCACGGAGATCACCGATCACGTCTACTTCGGCGTGCCGGGCTTCGCGACGGCCGACTGGGGGACCATGAGCACCAACGCCGACCACTACGCCGAGGTGGCCAGGCGCCACGCGGGCCTGAACCTGCCCGTGCCCGCGCCGCTCGCCGTGCTCGGCCCGCCGGCCGGCCCGGCCCTGACGCCTCCACAGGAGGCCAAGGTGCGCCAGGCGGTGGCGGAGGCGCAGGAGCGGCTCACCCGGGGCTGGGCCCGGTCGTTGTGGGTGTGGCAGAACATGGGATACGTGCAGCGCTACCAGAACTCCTACGTGTGGCTGGGTGCCGCGCCGACCGAGCTGCTGCTCCGGCAGCTCATGCTGGAGTCGCAGCAGACCTCGATGACCCTGCACCACGGGACCGGCGGCCGCGCCACCACCCGGGTCGACGTCCCGCCGGTGCTCCCCTCCGTCACCGCCTACGATCTCGCCGTGATGGAGGAGGTCCTGGCCGACCTGCACCAACTGGTGGGCTGGGGCCGCGGGCAGAACACCGTGCAGGTGCTGGCGGCCGGGGCGGCCCTGCCCGCGGGGAACGCGGCCTACCTGTGGGCCGCGGACGTGACGAACGCGGCGACGCCCATGACCAACCTCGCCGACCAGCTCGTCAGTCAGGCGACGCAGTCTCTGGCCGATCCCTGGCTGCCGACCCCCGCCGCGCTCAAGACCCTGGTGGACGGCATGCGCGTCCGCTACGGGCAGCTCTAGGCCGCCCAGGTGGGCCTGGCGCCGACGGCGCCGTACCGATACGTCGGCAGCAAGGACGAGCTGCTGACCACCGTGGCCTGGCACGTCTCAGCCACGGCGATACCGGGTGAAATTCATAGATGACCACAAGACGGAAGGTAGGTTAGCCTAACTTTATCTCTGCCTCCGGCGGGTGAACGCAGTCACAGGGAGAGCCGAAAGATGATCGATCCCTTCCGCATCTTCCACGTGCGGGTGAGCAGGCTGGCCCGGCTCAGCCCGTCCTTCCTGCGCGTGACCTTCACCGGGGACGACCTTCACCTCTTCGCCGACAACGGGCTGGACCAGCGCATCAAGCTCATCCTGCCGCTGCCCGGCCTCGGGCTGACCCCGCTGCCGACCGGCTCCGACTGGTACTCCCGCTGGCGCGAGCTCCCCGACGAGTCGCGCAACCCCGTGCGCACCTACACCGCCAGGGCGGTCCGGCCCGATCTGCGCGAGGTCGACGTCGACGTCGTCGTCCACGAGCTGCACGACGACTCCGGCCCCGTCGCCCGCTGGGCCCGCGACGTACGGCCCGGCGACGAGGCCGCGCTGCTCGGCCCCGACGCCCGGCACGACGGCGAGCACGGCGGGCTGGAGTTCCGCCTGCCCGCCGGGGACGGCCCCGTGCTGCTGGCCGGCGACGAGACCGCCGTGCCGGCGATCACCGCGATCCTGGAGCGCATCCCCCGCCACTGCGCGGGCGAGGCGCTGCTGGAGGTGCCGCACGGGGCCGACGTCATGGACGTCGACGCGCCGAGCGGGCTGACCGTCACCTGGCTGCCGCGCGACGGCTCCGGCCATGGCAGCCGGCTGGTGCCCGCCGTACGGGCCGCCGCCGACCGGCTGCTGCCCTCGCTGTCCTCTCCCCAGCAGTTCACGGACGTGGACGTCGACGTGGAGGAGCTGTGGGAGGTGCCGGAGGAGGAGACGCCGGCGCCGCAGCGGATGTACGCGTGGCTGGCCGGCGAGGCGGCCGTCATCAGGACGCTCCGCCGCCATCTGGTCGCCGAGCGCGGGCTAGACCGGCAGTCGGTGGCGTTCATGGGCTACTGGCGGATGGGCCGCTCCGAGCAGCACTGACCGCACCCCGCGGCCTCGGCGGAGGCTGGTCCGTGACCATAAACATAGGCTAGCCTTACCTAAGTTTCATGGTCGGCTGTTCCAGAGGGGTGCGGGTGGGCATGACGGGTCCGTCGGGGCGGGACGTGCTGAGGCGCGCGGTCAGGGGGCAGCGGCGGGACGTCGCGCTCGGCTCCCTCCTGGGAGCCGGGCACCAGGCCGGGGAGGCGCTGGTCCCGGTCCTGATCGGCATCGTGATCGACCAGGCCGTCGCCAGGGACGACGCGGGCGCGCTGCTGCGCTGGCTCGCGATCCTGGCCGTGGTCTACGTGGGACTGTCGTTCAGCTTCCGCTTCGGCGCCCGCGCCGGGGAACGGGCCGCCGAGCAGGCCGGTCACGCGCTACGCGTCGAGCTCGTACGGCGCGTGCTGGACCCCGGCGGCGGGGCCGAGAAAGGCCGGCTGCCCGGCGCGCTGACCACCATCGCGACCGAGGACGCCAAACGGGTCGGCGCCGTGAACATGGCGCTGATGTTCGGGATATCGGCGTCCGTGGGGCTGCTGGTGGGCACCGTGGTGCTGCTGCGGACCTCGGTGCCCCTCGGCCTGACGGTGCTGCTGGGGACACCGGTGCTGCTGTGGCTCGGTCACCTGCTGAGCAAGCCGCTGGAGCACCGCAGCGAGGCCGAGCAGGAACGGGCCGCGCACGCCTCGGGCGTCGCCGCCGACCTGGTGGCCGGGCTGCGGGTGCTCAAGGGCATCGGCGCGGAGTCCGCGGCGGTCGCCCGCTACCGGCGCACCAGCCGCCGGTCGCTGGCGGCCACCCTGCGGGCGGCCCGGGCGCAGTCCCTGCAGAGCGGCATGGTGCTCGCCCTGACCGGGGGGTTCATCGCCGTCGTGGCGCTGGTCGGCGGGCGGCTCGCCGCCCAGGGCGACATCAGCCTGGGCCAGCTCGTGTCAGCGGTCGGGCTCGCGCTGTTCCTGCTCGGGCCGCTGGAGACGTTCTCCTGGGTGAACGCCGAGTTCGCCCAGGGGCGGGCGTCGGCGGCGCGCATCGCCGGCGTCCTGGCGACGCCGCCGGCCGTCACGGCCGGCGGCGGGCGGCTGCGGCAGCCCGTACGGGGCCAGGTGCGGCTGCGCGGCGTCAGCCACGGCGGGCTGCGAGAGGTCGACCTGGACGTCGCGCCCGGCGAGCTGGTCGGCGTGGCCGCGACCGATCCGGCGGACGCGACGGCCCTGCTGCGCTGCCTGAGCCGGCAGGCCGACCCCGACGCCGGGGTGGTCCAGCTGGACGGCGTGCCGATGCGCGACCTGGACCCGGCCGACATCCGCATGGCGGTGCTGGTCGCCGAGCATGACGCCGACCTGTTCGAAGGCACCCTGCGCGGCAACGTCACCGCCGCGCCCGGATCGGCCGATCCGGAACGGTCGATGGCGGCCGCCGGGGCCGACGAGGTCGCCCGGACGCTGCCGGAGGGCCTCGACACGGTGGTGAGCGAGCGCGGGCGCTCGCTGTCCGGCGGGCAGCGCCAGCGCGTCGCCCTCGCCCGCGCCCTGGCCGCCGACCGGCCCGTGCTGGTCGTCCACGACCCGACCACCGCGGTCGACGCGGTCACCGAGAGCCGTATCGCCACCGGCATCCGCGAGATCCGCCGGGGCCGCACGACGATCCTGGTCACCACCAGCCCCGCGCTGCTCGCGGTCGCCGACCGGGTGGCGCTGCTCGACGGCGGCCGGGTCGTCGACACGGCCCCGCACGCCGACCTGGTGCGGCGCCACGCCGTCTACCGGACGGCGGTGCTGGCATGACCGGCGGACCCGGCACAGGAAGGCAGGGACGATGACCGCGGCGGAGGAGCACCGGATGCCGGAGCCGGCCGGGACCGGCACACCACAGACGGCACCCGACCGGCACACGGACGCGCGGCAGGCGGACCCGAGGAGGGCGCCGGCGGGGGCCCGGGAACTGCTGCCCACCGCGTCCCCGGCACGGACCCGCGCCGCCGTCCGCGGGCTCCTGCGCCCGCACCGCGGGCTGGCGCTCGGCGGGTTCGCCGTGATGGTCGCGGCGACCGCCGTCGGGCTGCTCACCCAGCCGCTGCTGGGGCACATCGTGGATCTGGTCGCCGACCGGCGGCCGGCCGGGACGCTCACGTGGCCGGCGGCGCTCCTGCTGCTCGTCGCGCTCACGCAGGGAGCCGCCACCGCGCTTGGGCTGTCGCTCATCTCGCGGCTGGGAGAGACCGCGCTCGCGGAACTCCGCGAGCGGTTCGTCGACCGGGCGCTGCGGCTGCCCCTGGAGCAGGTGGAGCGGGCCGGCTCGGGCGACCTCACCGCCCGGGTCACCGGTGACGTCTCGCAGGTGTCGGAGGCGATCCGGACCGCCCTGCCCGAGCTGGCCCGTTCGCTGCTGGCCATCGTGCTGACCCTGGGGGCGCTGGCCGTGCTCGACTGGCGGTTCCTGCTCGCGGCCCTGCTCGCGGTGCCGGTCCAGGCGCACACCGCGCGCTGGTACGTGCGCAACGCCGTGCCGCTCTACGCCCGGCAGCGCATCGCCACCGGAGCCCGGCAGCAGCAGTTGCTGGACGCCATCGGCGGCGCCGCCACCGTACGGGCGTTCCGGCTGGAGGCCGAGCACACCGAGCGGGTCACCCGGCGGTCCTGGTCGGCGGTGGAGCTGACGATGCGCGGAGTACGGCTGGTGCTGCGGTTCTACAGCCGCCTGCACCTGGCCGAGTACACCGGGCTGGCGGCGGTCCTGGTGGTCGGGTTCTTCATGGTGCGCAGCGGTTCCGCCTCCATCGGCACCGCGACGGCGGCGGCACTCTACTTCCACAGTCTGTTCGGGCCGGTCAACTCCGCTCTCGTGCTGCTCGACGACGCCCAGTCCGCCGGCGCGAGCCTGGCCAGGCTGGTCGGGGTCGCCGACCGGCCGGAACGGGAGGAGCCGGAGACGCCCGGCGGACATCCCCCGGAGGAGCCGGGGACGCCGAGCGGGCAGTCCCGGGAGGAGCCGGAGACACCCGGCGGGCATCCCCTGGAGGAGCGCGGCGCCCCGCCGGGCTGGGCGGTGGCGGTGCGTGGTGTGGGGCACGCCTACGGAACCGGGCGGCCCGTGCTGCACGATGTGGACCTCACCCTCCGGCCCGGCGAGCGCGTCGCCCTGGTCGGCGCCAGCGGCGCCGGCAAGACCACGCTCGCCAAGCTCATCGCCGGCATCCACCGCCCGACCGCCGGCTCTGTACGGCTGGCCGCCGGGCGGCCCGGCAGCGGCCCCGCGGTGGCCCTGGTCACCCAGGAGGTGCACGTCTTCGCCGGGCCGCTCGCCGACGACCTGCGGCTGGCCCGGCCCGGCGCCACCGACGACGACCTGCGCGCGGCACTCGTCCGCGTGGACGCGCTGGCCTGGGCCGAGGCGCTGCCCGAGGGCCTGCGGACGGTCGTGGGGGAAGGCGGCCACCGCCTCACCGCCGCGCAGGTCCAGCAGCTCGCCCTCGCCCGGCTGGTCCTGGCGGACCTGCCGATCGCCGTGCTCGACGAGGCGACGGCCGAGGCGGGCAGTGCCGGGGCGCGGACCCTGGAGAGGGCCACGGAGCGGGCCATCGAGGGCCGCACCGCCCTGGTCGTCGCCCACCGCCTCACCCAGGCCGCGGCCGCCGACCGCGTCGTCGTCATGGACGGCGGCCGGATCGTGGAGAGCGGCGGGCACGAGGAGCTGCGCGCCGCCGGTGGACGGTACGCCGCGCTCTGGGAGGCGTGGTCGGACATCCGTGCCACCGCCCGTCACCGCCCCGCCGCGCACGACGGATCCACCCCTGACAGAGATGAACCGACGGACATGAAGGACCACTGATGTCTCACTCCCCGAGGGGCGCCCGGCTCGCCGCGGCGCTCGCCTCCGCACTGCTGCTGCTCGGCGCCGGCGCCGCGTGCGGCTCCGGCCCCGCCCCCGGCCCGAGCTCCGCCGCCGGCGATCCCGCCGCCACCGCGCCGGAGGGCGGCGCCTTCCCGGTGACGATCGAGCACAAGTTCGGCAGCACCACCGTCGCCTCGGAGCCCAAGCGGATCGTCACGGTCGGCCTGACCGACCAGGACGCCGTGCTGGCCCTCGGCAAGGTCCCGGTCGGCACCACCGACTGGCTCGGCGGCTACGCCGGCGCCATCGGCCCCTGGGCCGCCGGCAGGCTGGGCGGCGCCGCCGCGCCGACCATGCTGACCGACACCGGTACCGGCCCGCAGGTGGAGAAGATCGCCGCGCTCGCGCCGGATCTGATCATCGCCCTGTACTCGGGTCTCACCAAGGAGCAGTACGAGACCCTGTCGAAGTTCGCCCCGGTCGTGGCCCAGCCGAAGGCGTACAACGACTACGGCGTGCCCTGGCAGGAGCAGACCCGGACCATCGGCAGGGCGCTGGGCAAGGAGGCCGAGAGCGGCAGGCTCGTCGAGGACGTCGAGGCCCGGTTCGCGGCCGCGAAGAAGGAGCATCCGGAGTTCGCGGGGGCCGGCGTCGTGGTGGCCACGCCGTACGAGGGGTTCTTCGTCTTCGGCAGCCAGGACTCGCGCTCGCGCACCCTCACCTCGCTCGGCTTCACGCTGCCGGCCGACCTCGACAAGGTCATCGGCGACAAGTTCGGCGCCGGCATCAGCAAGGAGCGCAGCGACCTGCTCGACCAGGACGCGATCGTGTGGACCGTGCCCGACGTCGCCAAGGACCCGGCCGCGCTCCACAAGGACAACGTCTACAGGGATCTGAAGGTGGCCAGGCAGAGCCGCGAGGTCTTCATCGGTGAGAGCACCGACTACGGCAAGGCCTTCTCCTTCGTCACGGTGCTGAGCCTGCCGTACGTCCTGGACCGGCTCGTCCCGCAGCTCGCGGCGGCCGTCGACGGCGACACCGCGACGCAGGTGGAGCAGCCGGCCTCCTGAGCGGGGGCACGGCGTGAAAGGGGGCCGGGCCGCGGATTCCGCGGCCCGGCCCCCCTTTCACGTGCGCGGTGTGCGGCTACGACTCGATCAGGCTCTTGGGGCGCATGTCGGTCCAGTGGGCCTCGATGTGGTCCAGGCACTCCTGACGGGCGCCGGGGCCGTGGACGACGGTCCAGCCGGCCGGGACCTCGGCGAAGCCGGGCCACAGGCTGTGCTGTCCCTCCTCGTTGACCAGGACGGAGTAGACGCCCTCGGGGTCGTCGAACGGGTTGCTCATGCGGGGTTCTCCTCTGTTGTGTGCAGGGGGTCGGTGGTCGGTCCTGTTGCGTTCAGGGGGTCGGCGGTCAGTGCCCGCGCGCGGTCCACCAGGGCTTCCAGCATCCGGAACCAGGTCTCGGCGAGATCCCGGACCGTCTCCTCGGCCAGCACCTCCGAGGCGAAGGACCAGGAGGCGACGAATTCCGGCCCCGCGGGCCGGTCCTCGGTCAGCGCGTTGACGGTCAGGGCGTGGGACATCGGCATCCGCGGATCGTCGCCCAGCTCCGCCGCCTCGGCCTCGGCCGCCCACGACCAGTCCGTCGCCTCGGGGACGCCGAAGCGGCCGAGGTAGTTGAACTGGATCTGCGGCCTCGGCTGACGGGCCAGCTCGGGCCCGGTCACCGGGTTCAGGTACCGCAGCAGGCCGTGGCCGACGCCCGCCGCCGGCAGGGCGGCCAGCTGCTCCCTGATCCGGGACACGGCCCCGTCGAGCGCGGGCCCACCGGCGAGCGCGTCGGCCAGGTCCACCGCGCCCGGGTCCAGCCGGACCGGGACGACGCTGGTGAACCAGCCGACCGTGCGCGACAGGTCGGCCTCGCCCGCCAGCTCCGCCTCGCGGCCGTGCCCCTCCAGGTCCACCAGCACCGAGCCACCCTGCCCCGGCCCGGCCGTCCGGCGGCGCCGGTCGGCCACGGCCAGTGCCAGGGCGGTCAGCAGCACGTCGTTGACGCTCGCCCCGAAGGCGGCGGGCACCCGGCCCAGCAGCGGCGCCGTACGGTCGGCGGGCAGGGTGAGGGACAGCTCCCGCGAGGTGGCGGCCACGTCCCGCGCCGGGTCGAGGGCCCGCGCCGTCAGCGGCGGGTCCCCGCCTTCCAGGATCGAGGTCCACAGCGGCAGCTCGTCCTCGCGGGCCGGGTCCGTGGCACGCTCGCCGAGCAGTTCCGCCCAGCGGCGGAACGGCAGGCCGACCGGCGCCGGCGTCACGGGCCTGCCGGCCTCGACGTCCTGCCAGGCGGCGGCGAGGTCGGGCAGCAGGACCCGCCAGGACACGCCGTCCACCGCCAGGTGATGGATCAGCAGCAGCAGCCGTCCGGGGCGCTCCCGTCCCGCGTCGAACCAGACCGCCTGCAGCATGTCGCCGGTGTCCGGGTCGAGGCGGGAACGGGCCGCGCGGGCGTGCTCGGCGACCGCCGCGCGCAGCTCCGTCCCGCCGGCTGCGGCCGTGTCGACCCGGACGAGCCGGGAGGCCGCCTCCACCGTGCCCGGGGCGGGCACCCGCAGCGACCACCGCCCGGCGCCGTCCCCGGCGGGGCGGGGTCCGGAGGGGGTCCTCTCCAGGCGGGCGCGGAGCATGTCGTGCCGGTCCATGACGGCCTGGAGCACGGACCCGAGCCCGGTCTCGTCCACCGCCGCGGGGACCTGCAGCAGCGCCGCCTGGTGGTAGCCCCGGATCGGGCCGCCCCGCTCGCGCAGGGCGTGCATGATCGGGGTCAGCGGGACCGTGCCCGTGCCGTCGCCGGGTGCCCGCTCCTCCGTGCCGGGGACCGGCGCGCCGGCGACGGCGGCCAGGGCGGCGGCGGTGCGGTGCTGGAAGACCTGGCGTGGAGTGATCTTCAGGCCCGCCGCGCGGACCCGGCTCACCAGCCGCATCGCGACGATGCTGTCACCGCCGAGGGCGAAGAAGTCGTCGTCGACGCCGGCCCGGGCCAGGCCGAGCACCTCGGCGAAGATCGCGGACAGGGCGCGCTCGGCGCCGTCGGCGGGCTCACGGCCGCCGTCGGCGGCCGTGAAGTCCGGCGCCGGGAGCGCCCTGCGGTCGAGCTTGCCGTTGGGCAGCAGCGGCAGCCTGTCCAGGATCACCACGGCCGCCGGGACCATGTAGTCCGGCAGGGCGGTCCCGGCGTGGGCGCGCAGGGCGGCCGGGTCCGGGGCCGCGGCGCCCTCGGCCGGGACCACGTAGGCGACCAGTTGCTTGACCCGGGGCCGGTCCTCGCGGGCGACCACCACGACCTGGGCGACGGACCCGTGCCGGTCCAGCACGGCCTCGATCTCGGCCGGTTCGACGCGGAAACCCCGGATCTTCACCTGGTCGTCGGCGCGCCCGCCGTACTCCACCTGGCCGTCGGCGTTCCAGCGGGCCAGGTCGCCGGTGCGGTACATGCGGCTGCCGGCCGCACCGAACAGGTGCCCGTAGGGGTCGGCGACGAACCGCTCGGCGGTCAGGGCCGGGCGGCCCAGGTAGCCGCGGGCCAGGCCCTCGCCGGCGAGGTACAGCTCCCCGGTGACGCCCGGCGGGACGGGCCGCAGGGCGGCGTCGAGCACGTAGGCGCGGGTGTTGCCGACCGGGCGGCCGATCAGCGGGCGTCCGCTGTCCCGGACCCGGGCGGCCAGGGCGTCCACGGTGGCCTCGGTGGGGCCGTAGAGGTTGAACGCCTCGGTGGAACGCAGGGCGGCCAGGTCGCTCCAGAGCGAGTCCGGCACCGCCTCGCCGCCGACGCCGATCACGGCGAGCGGGCACCGGCCGTCCTCGATCAGGCCGAGGTCTGCCATCTGCGCGAAGAACGAGGGCGTGACCTCGATGAAGTCCAGTCCCCCCTCGCGGACGGCCGCGGCCGTCAGCTCGGGGTCGCGGCGCGTCTCGTCGTCCAGGATGTGCAGCGCGTGCCCGTCCAGCAGCCACAGCTGCGGCTGCCACGAGGCGTCGAAGGAGAACGACCAGGCGTGGCCGACGCGCAGGTGGCGGCGGCCGGTGGCGCGCCTGGCCGGGCCGTGGAGCATCCGGCGGTGGCTGTGGAAGAGGTTGACGACGCCGCGGTGGCAGACCACCACGCCCTTGGGGCGGCCCGTGGAGCCGGAGGTGTAGATGACGTACGCCGGGTGCCGTGGGTCCAAGGCGGTGGTGAGGTCGTCCCCGGGCTGCGCGGCGAGCCGCTCGGCGGTCCGGGCCGTGTCGAGCCGCAGTCGGGGCACCTCGCCGCCGGGCAGGGCGGCGGCCGGCTCCCCGGCGGTCAGGATCAGCAGGGGCCGGGCGTCCTGCAGCATGTCGAGCACCCGCCCGGCGGGCAGGTCCGCGTCGACGGGCAGGTAGGCGGCGCCCGACTTCAGCACGGCGAGGATCGCCAGGATGAAGTCCGCCGAGCGCGGCAGCGACAGGGCGATGATCCGCTCCGGTCCGGCGCCGTGCTCCACGAGCAGCCGCGCGAGCCGGTTGGCGCGCTCGTTGAGCTCGGCGAAGGTCCAGCTGACCGGGCCCGAGACGACCGCGACGGCGTGCGGGGTGGCGGCCGCCTGGGCCTCGAAGAGCGCCGGGACGGTGGCGGGCGCGCCGGGCACGGCCGGCAGGGCGGTGTCGTTCCAGGTCCGCAGGATGGTGTGGCGGTCGGCGGCGCCGAGGATGTCGACCCGGCCGGCGGGCTGCCCGGCGTCGGCCGTCATCGCCTCGAACAGGCGCACCATCGAGGCGGCCATCCGCTCGGCCGTCGCCCGGTCGAACAGGTCGGGCCGGTACTCGGCGGTCAGCACGAGGCGTTCGGCGGGCTCGACCGCCCAGGTGAACGGGTAGTGGGTCGAGTCCTGGTGGTCGTGCACGGCGGCGCGCAGCCCGTCGCCGAAGGCGTCGCCCCCGGCGTCGGGATAGGACTCGAAGACCACGAGCGTGTCGAACAGCTCGCCCAGCCCGGCCCGGCGCTGGATGTCGGCCAGGCCGAGGTGCTGGTGGGCGATGAGCCGGGACTGCTCGTCCTGGAGGCGGCCCAGGAACGCCGACAGGGGTTCGTCGTCGCGGACGCGGACGCGGACCGGGACCGTGTTGATGAACAGGCCGATCATCGACTCGACGCCGTCCAGCTCGGGGGGCCGCCCGGAGACGGTCGCGCCGAAGACCACGTCGTCGCGGCCGGTGAGCCGGGACAGCAGGATGCTCCAGGCCCCCTGGACGAGGGTGTTGAGGGTCAGGCCGCAGGAGCGGGCCAGGGCCGTCAGGGCCTCGGTCAGCTCCCGGGTCAGGTGCGTGGTGTGCGTCTCGGGCACGGCGGGGGCCCGGTTCGGGTCGGCGGGCGCCAGGTGGGTGGGCGCCTCGAGGCCGTCCAGGGCCTCGGCCCACGCGGCGGCGGAGGCGTCGGCGTCCTGCCGGGCGAGCCAGGCGAGATAGTCCCGGTAGGGGACCGGCGGGCCGGCGGTGCCGGCCCGGCGGGCGTACAGCTCCGACAGCTCGCCCATCAGCCGCGGCAGCGACCAGCCGTCCAGCAGCAGGTGCTGGTGCGACAGTGTCAGGCGGTGCCGTCCGGGCCCCAGGCGGACCAGCATCAGCCGCAGCAGCGGCGGCTCGGCCGGTGTGAAGCGGCGCCGTTCCTGGGCGAGACAGCCGGCCCACCGGGCCTCCCGGGCCGCCTCGTCCAGCTCCGAGAGGTCCACCTGGCGCCAGGGCAGGGTGACCGTACGCGGGACGACGGCCACCGGGCGGCCGGAGGGCAGGTACCGGAAGCCCGCGCGGAGGTTGTCGTGCCGGTCGAGCAGCGCCTGGCCGGCCTCGCGCAGCCGGGCCGCGTCCAGCGGGCCGTCGATCTCGTAGGACACCTGGACCGTGTAGACGTCAGGCCCGCCGTCGCCGGAGTCGAAGGAGGCGTGGAACAGCAGGCCGGCCTGGAGCGGCGTCAGCGGCAGGATCTCGGCGGCGTCCGGCAGCCCGGCGCGCTCGTCGTCGGTGAGCGTGACCAGCGCGGCGGGCGCGGCCGTGCCGCCGGCGGCCTCCGGCGCGCCGGCGACCGCGGCCAGCGCGGCGGCCGTCTTGTGCCGGAAGACGTCCCGGGGGCTGATCACCAGCCCGGCCGCCCGGGCCCGGCTGACCAGCTGCATGGCGACGATGCTGTCACCGCCGAGGGCGAAGAAGTCGTCCTCGGCGCCGACCCGTCCGAGGCCCAGGACGGCGGCGAACAGCTCGCACAGCAGCTCCTCGCGCGGGGTGCGCGGGAGGGTGTCGCTCACCTCGGCCGCGAAGTCGAAGGCCGGCAGGGCCCCGCGGTCGAGCTTGCCGTTCGGGGTGAGCGGGAGGGCCTCCAGGGCGGCGAAGGCGGCCGGGACCATGTGCTCGGGCAGCGCGGCGCCGGCGTGCTCGCGCAGGGCCGCCCCACTCGGGGCCGCCCGGCCGGGGACCGGGACGACGTAGGCGATCAGCCGCTGCTCGCGGACGGCCACCGCGGCGTGCGCCACCGCCTCGTGGCGGGACAGTACCGCCTCGATCTCCCCGGGCTCGATCCGGAAGCCCCGGATCTTGACCTGGTCGTCGGCCCGGCCGAGGAACTCCAGTGTCCCCTCCCGGCCCCATCGCGCCAGGTCACCCGTGCGGTACATGCGCGTGCCGGGCCCGCCGTACGGGTCGGCGACGAACCGCTCGCCGGTCAGCCCGGGGCGGCCCAGATACCCCCGGGCGAGCTGGACTCCCGCCAGGTACAGCTCCCCGGCCACTCCCGGCGGCACCGGGCGCAGCGCGGCGTCCAGCACGTACGCCCGGGTGTTCCACACCGGCCGGCCGATCGGGACCGGGCCGGTCCCGGGCAGGATCCGGGCGGCGGTCACGTCGACGGACGCCTCGGTCGGCCCGTACAGGTTGTGCAGCTCGGCCGAGAGCACGGAGTGGAAGCGGGCGGCGAGGTCGGCGGGGAGCGCCTCACCGCTGCACATCACCCGGCGCAGCCCCGGGCAGCGCGCGGCGCCCGGCTCCGCCAGGAACGCCCGCAGCATCGACGGCACGAAGTGCACGGTGGTGACCCGCTCGTCCCGGATCAGCCCGGCCAGGTACGCCGGATCCTTGTGGCCCTCCGGCCGGGCCACCACCAGCGTCGCCCCGGTGATCAGCGGCCAGAAGAACTCCCACACCGACACGTCGAAGCTGGAGGGCGTCTTCTGCAGCACGCGGTCCTCGGCCGTCAGGCCGTAGGCGTCCTGCATCCACAGCAGCCGGTTGACGATGCCCTCGTGCGGCACCACCACGCCCTTCGGGCGGCCGGTGGAGCCGGAGGTGTAGATCACGTACGCCGGGTGCCGGGGATCGTAGGAGCCGGGCAGCTCTCCCGGCGGGCCGTCGGGCAGCCCGTCCCGCAGCACGCAGACCGGGTGCGCGTCCGCCAGCATGAACGCGACGCGCTCGCGCGGGTAGCCGGCGTCCAGCGGCAGGTAGGCCGCGCCCGTCCGGTGCACCGCCAGCAGCGCGACCACCAGTTCCACCGAGCGCGGCAGCGCCACCGCCACCGTGCGCTCGGGGCCGGCCCCCATCCCGGCCAGCGTCCGCGCCACCCGCTCGACCTCGGCGTCCAGCTCCGCGTAGGTCAGCCGCCGGTCGCCGGCGACCAGGGCGAGCGCCTGCGGCGACCGCGCCGCCTGGGCGGCGAACAGCTCCGGCAGGGTGGTCGGCGCCACCGCCCGCGCGGTGTCGTTCCACTCTCCGACGACCAGCCGGCGCTCACGCTCCTCCAGCACCTCCAGCCGGCGGACCGGCAGGTCGGGGTCGGCTACCACCTGCTCCAGCAGCCGCAGCAGCCGCCCGGCGAGCTGTTCGACCGTGCCGCGGTCGAACAGGTCGGCGCTGTACTCGATCCAGCCCTGGATGCCGTCGCCCTCCCCCCGCTCGACGAAGTCGAAGCTCAGGTCGAACTTCGCGCTCTCCTGGCCGAGCGGCTCGGGCCGCACGGCCAGCCCCGGCAGGTCGGGCGTGCCGCCCGGGCCGGTCAGGTAGACGACCATCACCTGGAACAGCGGGTGCCTGGCCAGCGAACGGGCCGGGTTGACCGCCTCCACCAGCCGCTCGAACGGCAGGTCCTGGTGCTCGTAGGCGGCCAGGTCCGTCTCGCGCACCCGCGCCAGCAGCTCGGCGAAGGTCGGCTCGCCGGACAGGTCGGTGCGCAGCACCAGGGAGTTGACGAAGAAGCCGACCAGGTCCTCCAGGCTCTCGTCGGCGCGTCCGGAGATCGGCGCGCCGAGCGGGATGTCCTCCCCCGCGCCCAGCCGGTGCAGCAGCGTGGCCACGGCCGCCTGGGCCACCATGAACATGCTGACACCGTGGGCGCGGGCGAGCCGGCGCATCCCGCGCTCCAGCTCGGGGCCGAGCGACAGGCCGACCGCCCCGCCGCGGTGGCTGCTCTGCTGGGGGCGCGGCCGGTCCGCCGGGAGCGCCAGCTCCTCGGGCAGGCCGGCCAGGGTCTGCCGCCAGAAGGCGAGCTGGCGGGCCTGCGGGCTGTGCGGGTCGTCGCCGTCGCCGAGCAGGTCGCGGTGCCAGAGGGTGTAGTCGGCGTACTGGAGCGGCAGCGGCGCCCACCGCGGCGCGTGACCCTCGTGCCGGGCCCGGTAGGCGGTGGACAGGTCGCGCAGCAGCGGCCCGTCCGACCATTCGTCACCGGCTATGTGGTGGACCACCAGCAGCAGCACGTGCTCCTGCGGCGCCACCTGGAACACCCGGGCCCGCAGCGGCGGTTCGCGGTCGAGCTCGAAGCCCTGCCCGGCCGCCTCGGCCAGCCGCCCGGGGAGGTCCGCCTCCGCGACCTGCTCGGCGCGGACGTCGATGCGGACCCGGTGCGGGTCCAGGACGACCTGGTGGGCGCGCCCGTACCGCTCGGGGAAGACCGTGCGCAGGCTCTCGTGCCGGACCGCCACGTCCTGTACGGCCGCCGCCAGGGCGTCCGGGTCCAGCGGGCCCGACAGCCGCCAGGCCGTCGGGATGTTGTAGGTGGCGCTCGGGCCCTCCAGCCGGTACAGGACCCACAGCCGCTGCTGGGCCGACGACAGCGGCAGCGGCTCCGGCCGGACGGCGGGAGCGGGAGCGGGCACGCCGCCCCGCCCCTCCCGCAGCCGCCCGGCGAGCCGGGCGACGGTGGGGGCCTCGAAGACCGCGCGGAGGCCGACCTCGGCGCCCAGCGCCGAGCGGATCCGGCTGACCAGCCGCATCGCCAGCAGGGAGTGGCCGCCGAGGGCGAAGAAGTCGTCGTCGACGCCCACCTGCGCGGCCCCCAGCACGGCGGCGAACAGCTCGCACAGGATCTCCTCGCGGGCGTCGCGGGGGCGCCGCCCGGAGGTGGGGGCCGCCGGGTCCGGGGCGGGCAGCGCGCGGCGGTCCAGCTTGCCGCTGATCGACCTCGGCAGGGCGGGGAGTTCCACGAAGGCCGCCGGCACCATGTGCTCGGGCAGCGCGGCGGCGACATGCGCGCGCAGCTCGGCGGGGCCGGCGCTCCGGCCGGACGGCGGGACCGTGTAGGCCACCAGCCGCCGCGCGCCGGGGCTGTCCTCGCGGACGGCCACGGCGGCCTGCGTCACGCCGGGGTGAGCGCGCAGCACCGCTTCGATCTCGCCGAGCTCGATGCGGAAGCCGCGCAGCTTCACCTGGTCGTCGGCCCGGCCGAGGAATTCGAGGGTGCCGTCGGCGCGGCGGCGCACCAGGTCGCCGGTCCGGTACATGCGACCGCCGGGCGCGCCGTACGGGTCGGCGACGAACCGTCCGGCGGTCAGCCCGGGGCGGCCCAGGTATCCGCGGGCCAGGCCCTCCCCGGCCAGGTAGAGCTCGCCGGGCACCCCGACGGGGACCGGGCACAGCGCGCCGTCCAGCACGTGGGCACGGGTGTTGGCCACCGGGGCCGCCCAGGGCCGCGGCCGCTCCGGGCCGCCGCTGTGCCAGCCGTAGGCGTCGACGGCGCACTCGGTCGGCCCGTACAGGTCGTGGACCACCGTGCCGGGCAGCGCGCACAGCCGCTCCCAGAGCGGGGCGGGGGTGGCCTCGCCGCCCACCGCGATGACCCCCGGGCGGTACCGGCCGGGGTCGAGGAAACCGTGGTGGACCAGTTCCTGCAGGTAGGTGGGGGTGAGGTCGACGAAGTCGATGCGTTCGTCCGCCAGGTAGGCCAGCAGCGCCGCCGGGTCGGTCATGGTGGTCTCGCCGACGACGTGCAGCTGGTGTCCGGCCAGCAGCCAGAGCAGCGGCTCCCAGGAGCCGTCGAAGCTGAACGACGCGGCGTGCACCGCGCGCAGCACCTCGCGGCCGGCGGCCCGGCCGGCCGGGCCGATGAGATCCTCGTGGTGGGAGCCGAACAGGTTGCTCAGCCCGCGGTGGGTGCCGAGCACGCCCTTGGGCCTGCCGGTGGAGCCGGAGGTGTAGATGACGTAGGCGGCGGCCGACGGCAGCGGGCGGGCTCCGGGGAGGGGCGGGCGGTCATCGGAGGGGCTCGCCGGCTCCCCGGTGGCCGGCGGGGCGTCGAGCAGCAGCGTCTCGACTCCCCCTGCGGGGAGCGCCGGGGCGATGGCCGTGGTGGTGAGCACGCAGACCGGTGCCGCGTCGGCGAGCATGTACTCCAGCCGTCCGGCCGGATGGCCGGGGTCGAGCGGGAGGTAGGCGGCGCCGGCGGCGAGCACCCCGAGGATCGCCGGCACCATCTCGGCCCGGGGAAGGGCCAGGCCGACCACGCTCTCGGCGCTCACCCCGCGGCGCAGCAGCAGCCGGGCGATGCGGTCGACCCTGGCCGACAGCTCGGTGAAGGTCAGCCGGCCGTCGCCGGTGACCAGCGCGACCTGGTCGCCCCGGGCCCGGGCGGCCTCGGCGAACAGCTCGGGGACCGTGCGCCGCTCCACCGGCCGCGCGGTGTCGTTCCAGGCACCGCGGGACGCCCGGCGCTCCTCCTCGGTCAGGACGGGCATCCGGCTGATCGGCTGGTCCGGCTCGGCGGCCAGCCGGTCCAGCAGGGCCACGGTCCGCTCGGCCAGCGCCCGGGCCGTCCCCGGGTCGGCGAGGTCGGCGGCGTACTCCAGCAGCAGCAGGACGCGGTCCTCGCCGGCGTGGTCGACGAAGGTGAAGTCCAGGTCGAACTTCGCGGTCCTGATCCGGGTCGGCCACCACTCGGTGGGCAGGCCGAGCACCTGCGGATCGCCGTCGGGGCGGTAGTGGTAGCCCAGCATGACCTGGAACAGCGGGTTGCGGCCCGGCACGCGCGGCGGGTTGAGCGCCTCCACCACCCGCTCGAAGGGCAGGTCCTGGTGCTCGAAGGCGGCCAGGTCGGCGTTCTTGACCCGGGTCAGCAGTTCGGTGAACGTCGGGTCGCCGGTCAGGTCGGCGCGGAGCACCAGGGTGTTGACGAAGAAGCCGACCAGGTCGTCCAGGGCGCTGTCGGTGCGCCCGGCGATCGGCGCGCCCAGCGGGATGTCGGTGCCCGCCCCCATCCGGTGCAGCAGGGCGGCGACCCCGGCCTGCAGCAGCATGAACATGCTGGTGCCCGTCTCGGCGCACATGGCGCGCAGCGCGCGGACGGTGCCGGCGGGCAGCTCCGCGCGCACCGTGCCGCCGCGGCCGGTCGGCTCGGCGGGACGGGGCCGGTCGAGCGGCAGCGGGATCTCCTCCGGCAGGCCGGACAGCGTCCCGGCCCAGAAGGCGAGCTGCCGCGCGCCCTCGCCGCCGGGGTCGGCCGGCTCGCCGAGGAGCCGCCGCTGCCAGAGGGTGTAGTCGGCGTACTGCACCGGCAGCGGCGTCCACTGCGGCGCCCGGCCCTCGCGGCGGGCCCGGTAGGCGGTGTCGAGGTCGGCGAGGAACGGCCGGTCGGACCACTCGTCGGTGGTGACGTGGTGCAGCACGATCGCCACCACGTGGTCGTCCGGGGCCACCCGGAACACCTCGGCCCGGAGCGGGAGCTCGGTGCCCAGGTCGAACGGCCGGGCGACCGCGGCGCCGATCCGCGTCTCCAGCTCCTCCTGCGGGCAGTCCTCGACGGTGAAGCGCGGCTCGGCCCCGGCTGCGGGCAGGACCAGCTGGTACGGCTCGCCCTCGTGCTCGGCCAGGACGGTGCGCAGCGCCTCGTGACGGCCTGCCACGTCGCGCAGCGCCTGGTGGAGCGGACCGGTCTCCAGCGTGCCGCGCAGCCGGAAGACCAGCGGGAAGTGGTAGGCGTCGCCGCCGCTGAGCCGCTCGGCCAGCCACAGCCGGCGCTGCGCCGGGGAGAGCGGGACGCGCTCGGGGCGCCGGTCCGCCGGTCCGACGGCCGGGCGGGCCGGGCGGCCGGCGTCCGCGCGCCCGGCCAGCAGCGCGGGCGTCGGGGCCTCGAACAGGTCGCGGATGGCCAGTTCGGCGCCCAGCTCCGTGCGGGCCCGGCTGATGAGCCGGGTGGCGAGCAGCGAGTGGCCGCCGAGGTCGAAGAAGTCGTCCTCGGCGCCGGCCTGGGGCAGGCCCAGGACCTCGGCGAAGAGCCTGCAGAGCACCTCTTCCCGGGGGGTCCGCGGTCCGCGTCCGCCGGTCGGCGCCACCGCCGCTCCGGCGTCGGGCAGCGCCCGCACGTCGAGCTTGCCGTTGTCGTTCATGGGCAGCCGGTCGAGGGTGACGAAGGCGGCCGGCACCATGTAGTCGGGCAGCCTCCGCCGGAGGTCCTCGCGCAGCAGCCGCACCAGGCCGTCGGCCTCGCGTGCCGCGGTCGGGGTGCCGGCGTACGGGGGCGCGCCGCCGCCCGGCCGGTACAGGCCCGCGGTGATCCGGAAGTCCTCCCGCACGAAGACGGCCTCGTAGCGGCCCGGCTCGCGCGACCAGGTGGTGAGGAGCCGGTAGCCCTCCTCGGCCCCGAGCGCGTGCAGCGACTCGGGCTCCACTCCCCCGGTCACCGCGGCGCCGGGCTCGCTGGCGGCGCGGGCGTCGGGGATCCCGGTCACCCGCAGCCGCTCCGGCCGCCGCTCGCGCAGGTGGCGGGCGAGGTCGCCGGTCCACTCCAGCACCGGCTCGTCGCCGAGCCGGAGGTCGGCCTCGCCCTGGTGGAGGACGACGTCGTAGCGGTGGCGGGACAGCTCGTTGTGGTGGGTGCCGCGCTTGGTGCGCAGGTCGACGCCGAGACCCAGGGTGGTGAAGTAGTCGGGGTCGACGAGGAGTTCCTTCTCCAGCGCGAGGCCGCGCTCGACGGCCCGGCGGACCTGCTCGGGGTCGGCGTCCCGCCCGGCGCGGGTGAGCTGGACGGCGGTGTGGAAGGCGCGGGCCGTTCGCAGGTTCCGCACGTCGCCGACGAACAGGGCGCCGTCCGGCGTCAGCAGCCGCATGGCGCCGCGGATGACCTCCGTCAGGTGGTCGACGCTCGGGAAGTACTGGACGACGGAGTTGACGACGATCGTGTCGAAGTAGCCGGTGGGCAGTCCTTCGGTCACGTGGGCGGGCTGGCAGCGCAGCTCGACCCTGGCGGCCAGCCCGGGGTCGCGCCGCAGGTCCTCGCCGAGCTTGCGGATCACGGGGGCGGCGAAGTCCGTCGCCCAGTACGCCTCCGCCTCGGGGGCCAGGCGTGCCAGCAGCAGGCCGGAGCCGACGCCGATCTCCAGGATCCGGCGCGGGCGCAGCTCCCGGATGCGGGCGACGGTCTGCTCGCGCCACTCGCGCATGTGCTCGACCGGGATGGGCCGCCCGTCGTAGCTGCTGTCCCACCCGGCGAAGTCCTCGGTGGAGACGGCGGTGCCGATCTGCTCGTACTCGTCGGTGTAGATCTCCCGCCACTCGCCGATCCGCTCCCGCTCGGCCGATTCCCGCTCCTGCCCGGTGGGCCCGGCGGGGACGAGGTAGCCGATGAGGCGCTGGGTGCCGGGGGCGGCGGGGTCGTCGCGGGCGATGACGGCGGCCTGGGCGACCCGGGGGTGCTGGGCCAGGGCGGTCTCGATCTCGCCCAGCTCCACCCGGTAGCCGCGGATCTTGACCTGGTCGTCGGTGCGGCCCAGGAAGTCCATGTTGCCGTCGGCGCGGCGGCGCACCAGGTCGCCGGTGCGGTACATGCACTCGCCCGGCGCGCCGTACGGGTCGGCGACGAACCGTTCGGCGGTCAGGCCCGGCCGGCCGAGGTAGCCGCGGGCCAGGCCGACGCCGGCGATGTACAGCTCGCCGGGGACGCCGTCGGGGACGGGGCGCAGCCAGGCGTCCAGGATGTGGGCCCGGGTGCCGCGGATGGGGCGGCCGACGGTGGGGGTGGGGCTGTCGTCCGTGCCGCCGCCGAGGGTGTTGATGGTGTACTCGGTGGGCCCGTAGAGGTTGTAGCCGTAGGTGCCCTCGGTGTCGCGGAGCCGGTTCCAGACCGCCTCCGACACCGCCTCGCCGCCGAGCAGCACCAGCGGCGGGCGGTGCCCCTCCAGCAGCCCTTCCTCGATCAGCAGGTGGGCGTAGGTGGGGGTGACGTTGACGACGTCGATGCGGTGGCCGTCGCAGTAGGCGACCAGGGCCACGGCGTCGCGCCGCAGCTCCTCGTCGCAGATGTGCACCTCATGCCCCTCGACCAGCCAGAGCAGCTCCTCCCACGACATGTCGAAGGCGAAGGAGACCGTGTGCGCGATGCGCAGCCGGCGCCCGCCGGCCGAGGCGACGGCCGGGGCGAAGATCTCCTTCTGGTGGTTGAGCTGCATGTTGGTCAGGCCGCGGTACGGCGTGACGACCCCCTTGGGGCGTCCGGTGGATCCGGAGGTGTAGATGACGTACGCCGGGTGCTCCAGGCTGAAGCGGGGGCGGTCGGCCTCGGTGACCGGACCGCCGGGGAGCCCGGCCAGTTCCCCGGCCACCGCCGGGTCGTCGAGCACGACACGCGGGACGTCCGGGACGCCGCCCGCCAGCCGGGCGGCGACGGCGGCGGTGGACAGCAGCGCCACCGGCCGGGCGTCGGCGAGCATCATCGCGAGCCGGTCGTCGGGGTGGTCCAGTTCCAGCGGCAGGTAGGCGGCGCCGGTGCGCAGCACGGCGAAGAGCGCGACGACCATGTCGATGGAGCGCGGCAGGCCGAGCGCGACGACCTTCTCCGGCGCCGCGCCCCGCGCGAGCAGCAGCCGCGCCATGCGGTTGATGCGGGCGTCCAGCTCGGCGTAGGTGAGGCTGCGGTCGCCGAAGACGAGCGCGGTCGCGCCGGGGGTGCGGGCGGCCTGGGCGGCGAGCAGGTCGGCGACGGTCTCCCGCGGGACGGGCACCCGGCCGGCGGCCCACTCCCGTTCCAGGGCGGCGCGCTCGGCGGGCAGCAGCGGGTCGACGCCGCCGACGGGCGCCGCCAGGTCGCGCGTCAGCCGTTCCAGCAGCAGGGCGAAGCGCTCCAGCAGGGCCTGGGCCCGCGGGCGGTCGATGACGTCGGGCCGGTGGGCGAGGGTGATCCGGATCCGCTCCCCCGGCGTGACGATGAGGTTGACCGGGTAGTGGGTGGCGTCGACGTTGGCCACGGCGGTGGCGCCGTGCCGCTCCGACAGCTCCGCCAGCCGCTCCTCGGTGTCGCTGTTGCGCAGTACGAAGAGGGTGTCGAACAGCTGCCGGTGGCCGGTCTCGGCCTGCAGGACGCCCAGGCCGAGATACTCGTACGGCATCAGGGCCAGGCGCTCGCCCTGGACCCGCCGCAGCAGGTCCAGCACCGGCTCGGCCGGGTCGAAGGCGATGCGGGCGGGGACGGTGTTGAGGAACATGCCGATGACGTTCTCGACGTCCGGCACCTCGCTCGGCCGGCCCGCGACCGTCGTGCCGAAGACGACGTCGGTGCGGCCGGTGGCGCCGGCCAGCACCAGGCCCCAGGCGGTGTTGAGCACCGTGTTGAGGGTCAGGGCGTGCCGGCGGGCGCTGTCGCGCAGCCGCCGGCCCAGCTCGGCGGGGAGGACGGTCTCCAGGCTCTCCGGGATGACCGGCTGCCGGCCCTGGTCCGCGGCGGCGAGCAGGGTGGGCTCCTCCAGTCCGCCGAGGGCGGCGCGCCAGGCGCGGGTCGCGATCCCGGTGTCCTGCGCCTCCAGCCAGGTCAGGTAGTCGCGGTAGGAGCCGGGGCGCGGCAGCCCGCGCGCGTCGCCGCCGCTCTCGTACAGCGCGAAGAGCTGGTCGAGGAAGAGCCAGGCGGACCAGCCGTCCCACAGCAACAGGTGCCGGCCGATGACGAGCCGGTCGCCGCGGTCCGCGCCGAGGCGGATCAGCAGCATCCGGAAGAGCAGCGGCCGGGCCAGGTCGAACCTGCGGGTCCGCTCGGCCTCCATCAGCTCGCGCAGCCGCGCGTCCTGCCCGGCGGCGGACAGCCCGGACAGGTCGACCTCTTCGAGCGGTATCTCGGGGTCGGCGACGATGAACTGCACCGGCCGGCGCAGGCCGTCGCTGGTGAAACCGGCGCGCAGGCTGGGGTTGCGGGCCAGCAGCACCCTGACCGCGGCGCGCAGGCGGCCGGCGTCGACACGGGCGGCGAAGTCGAAGGACTCGTGGACGGTGTAGACGTCCAGGGCGCCGTCGTCGTAGGTGGAGTGGAAGAACAGGCCCTCCTGGAGGGGGGCCAGCGGCCAGATGTCCTCCACGGCGCCGCCGCCGAGGCGGCGGACGCGCTCGGTCTCCTCCTCGGTCAGCTCGAAGGCGGAGCTCAGGTCACGGGTCGCGGCGGCGGCCGGCGTGACGGCCGCCGCCGCGGCGGCGGCGGCCAGCCCGGCGGGAGTGCGGTGCTCGAAGACGTCGCGGGGGCTCAGGTCCAGGCCCGCCCGGCGGGCGCGGCTGGAGACGCCGATCGAGGTGATGCTGTCACCGCCGAGCATGAAGAAGTCGTCGTCGACTCCGATCGCGTCGAGCCTGAGCACCGCGGCGAAGATCTCGGTGAGGGCGCGCTCGCGCCCGTCGCGCGGGGCGCGGGCCTCGGCCCGCACCGTCCGGGGGGCGGGGAGCGCGTCGCGGTCGAGCTTGCCGCTGGGGGTCAGCGGCAGGGCGTCGAGCTCCACGTACGCGCCGGGGACCATGGGCGCGGGCAGCGCCGCGGCGAGGGCGGCCCGCAGCGCGGCCGGGTCGAGGGGGCGCCGCCCGTCGCCGGCGGGGACGACGTAGGCGACGAGCGCCGTCCCGTGGACGGCCACCGCCGCCTGGGCGACGGCGGGCAGGCCGGTCAGGGCGGCCTCGATCTCGCCGGGTTCGACGCGGTTGCCGCGCAGCTTGACCTGCCGGTCGGTGCGGCCCAGGTATTCGACGGTGCCGTCCTCGCGGCGGCGCACCAGGTCGCCGGTGCGGTACATGCGGCCGCCCGCCGGGCCGTACGGGTCGGCCACGAACCGCTCGGCGGTCAGGCCGGGCCTGGCGTGGTAGCCCCGGGCGAGCTGTACGCCGGTCAGGTACAGCTCGCCGGGCACGCCGGCCGGCACCGGGCGCAGGCAGGAGTCCAGCACCCGCAGCCCGGTGTTCCACACCGGGCGGCCGATGGGCACGGTGGTGTCCGCGGAGCCGTCGCAGGCGTGGTGGGTGACGTCGACGGCGGCCTCGGTGGGCCCGTACAGGTTGTGCAGCGGCACCGCGGTGAGCGCCCGCCAGCGTGCGGCGGCGGCGCCGGGCAGCGCCTCGCCGCTGCTGAAGACGCGGCGCAGCGAGGCGGCCCAGGACGGGTCGGCGGTGACCTCGTCGGCCCGTAGGAAGGCTTCGAGCATCGACGGCACGAAATGCATCGTCGTGACGCGCTGCCGGCCGATGAGCCCGGCCAGGTACGACGGGTCGCGGTGGCCGTCGGGCCTGGCGAGCACCACGGCGGCGCCCTCGCACAGCGCCCAGAAGAACTCCCAGACGCTCACGTCGAAGCCGGCGGGCGTCTTCTGCAGCACCCGGTCGTCGGCGCGCAGCCCGTACTCGCCCTGCATCCACGCCAGCCGGTTGACGATGGCGCGGTGGGTGACGACGACTCCCTTGGGGCGTCCGGTGGATCCGGAGGTGTAGATCAGGTAGGCCGGATCGTCCGGCCCCGCGGCCGCCGGGGCGGGATCCGCGCGCGGGCCGTCGCCGTCCGGGGCGTCCGGGGTGTCCGGGGTGTCCGAAGTATCCGGTGTGTCTGGCACGTCCGGGGCGTCCGGGACATCGAGGACGAGTGGGGCCGGCCCGCCTGCCCGGGGCAGCCGCGAGGCCGCGGCGGCGGTCGTCACGACCGTCCTCGCGCCGGAGTCGGCGAGCATGTACGCCACCCGGTCGGCCGGGTAGTCCAGGTCGAGCGGCAGGTAGGCGGCGCCGGACTTCAGCACGCCGAGCAGGGCGACCATCAGCTCCGCCGAGCGCGGCACGGCGACCGCGACGATCCGTTCCGGGCCCGCGCCGCGGGCCCGCAGGCGGCGGGCCAGCGCCTCGGCGCGGGCGTCCAGCTCCTCGTAGGTGAGGCTCTCCCCCTCGTAGACGACCGCCGTGGCCCGCGGGGTGCGTGCCGCCTGGGCCTCGAAGGCGGCGGCCAGGGTGGTCGCGGGGACGTCCCGCTCCTCACCCTCCTGCTGGGCCCGCCCCAGCTCCTCGCCGGACAGCAGGTCGACGTGGGCGGCGCGCTGCCCGGGGTCGGCGGCCAGGGCCCGGAGGATCCGGACCAGCCGCTCGGCGATCCGCTGGACGCGCTCGCCGTCCAGCCGCCGGGTGTGGTGCTTCAGGCGCAGGTCGAGCCGGCGGCCCGGCTTGACGATCAGGGCGAGCGGGTAGTGGACGGCGTCGTGGAACTCGTGGCCGGTGATCCGGACCGTGCCCGAGGGGTCGGCCAGGCCGGTGCCGGCCGGGTAGTTCTCGAAGACGACGAGGGTGTCGAACAGTTCGCCGCCCCCGGCGAGCCCGGCGATGCGCTGGAGTTCGGCGAGGCCGAGGTGCTGGTGGTCCAGGAGACCGGCCTGCTCGTGCTGGAGCCGGTCCACCAGCTCGGCGAGGGTGTCGGCGGGCTGCCACCGGAACCGGGTCGGCAGGGTGTTGATGAACAGGCCGACCATGGACTCGATGCCGTCGACCTCGGCGTCACGGCCTGAGACCGTGGTGCCGAAGACCACGTCCTGGCGGCCGGTCAGCCGCCCGAGGAGCAGGCCCCAGGCGCTCTGGACGATCGTGCCGAGGGTCACCCCGTGCTCCCTCGCGCGGGCCGCGAGCCGGGCGGTGACCCGCTCGGGCAGCTCGACGCGGATCTGCCCGGTCCGCAGCGGCGCACCGCCCGCCGGGACGTCGACCAGGCGGGTCGGCCCGTCGAGCCCGGCGAGCGCGGTCCGCCAGGCCGCGCGGGCGGCGTCGCGGTCGGCCGCCGACAGGCGGCGCAGGTATTCGCGGTAGGGGGCCGGCTCGGGCAGCGCGGCGGGGACGGCCCCGTAGGAGGCCATCAGCTCGCGATGCAGCACCGGCAGCGACCAGCCGTCCGCCACGATGTGGTGGAACGTCAGCACCAGGAGGCCGCGCTCGTGCCCGAGCCGTACCAGCGCGCAGCGCACCAGCGGCGGCCGGGCCAGGTCGAAGCGGCGGGCGCGCTCGTCGGCCGTGACGGCGTCGACGAGTGAGCGCTGCGCCTCGCCGTCCCGCCCGGACAGGTCCACCTCGCGCCAGGGCAGTTCCAGCCGCCCGGCGACGATCTGCACCGGCCGGCCGTCCGGGCGCCGGCGGAAGCAGGCGCGCAGCGGGGCGTGCCGGTCCAGCAGCCGCTGGGCGGCGCGACGCAGGGCCCCGCCGTCGACCGGGCCGGCCAGCTCGACGACCTGCTGGACGACGTAGGCGTCACCGTCCGTGCCGTCCACGAGGGAGTGGAAGAAGAAGCCCTCCTGGAGCGGGCTGAGCGGCAGCAGGTCCTCGACGGCGACCGGGTGCCCGCCCTGGACCTCGGCGAGCTCGTCCGCCGTGAGCCAGACGAGCGGGAGGCCGTCGGCGGCGTCCCGGGGGGCGTCCCCGGCGTCCCGGGGGTCGGCGCGCTCCACCGCGACCCGGGCCAGCGCGGCGACCGTGCGGTGCCGGAAGACGTCCCGGGAGGTGAGCCGCACCCCGGCCCTGCGGGCGCGGATGAGCAGTTGGATGGCGATGATGCTGTCGCCGCCGAGGGCGAAGAAGTCGTCGTCGACGGAGACCGGTCCCAGCCCCAGCACCTCGGCGTACAGCGCGCACAGCAGTTCCTCGCGGGCGTCGCGCGGGGCGCGGCCGGAGCTGAGGGCGGCGTAGTCGGGGGCCGGGAGCGCGGCGCCGTCGAGCTTGCCGCTCGGGGTGACCGGGAGCCGGACGAGGGGGACGAAGGCGGAGGGGATCATGTACTCGGGCAGCCATCCGGCCGCGTACGAGCGCAGGGTCTTCATCAGGCTGGTGACGTCCCGGAACGGCGCGGGCCGGTTGGCGTGCGGGAAGCCGCCGGCCGGGCGGTACAGGCCGCCGGACGGCCTGTCCCCGGCGGCGAAGACCACATCGAGGGCGCCGTCGTCGGCGTGGCCGTTCCAGGTGACGGTCACGCGGTAGCCGTGCCGGGCGCCGAGGGCGTGCAGCGTCTCGGGGTCGGCGCCGTCGGTCCGGGCGGCGGGACGGCTGCTGTCCTCGAGGGCGCCCAGTGCGGCGAGGTCCTCGGCGAGCCGGACATTGGGCACACCGGTGACCCGGAGCAGGGCGGGGCCGCCGGTCAGGCGCGCGTCGAGCGCGTCGAGGCCGTCGGGGCCGTCGAGGTCGGTCCAGCGGATCTCCTCCCCGCCGAGCTCGATCTGGCCGGCATCCTCCGGATCCGGGCCGGTCCGGCGGATCTCCTCCGTGCCCGCCTGGGCCAGCGCCCCGGCGCCGCCCGGCGCGGTAACGGCGACGGCGGTGTCCCGCTTGCGCAGCACCACGTCGTAGCGGTAGCGGGTCAGCTCGTTGTGGCAGGTGCCGCGCTTGAGGCGGATGTCGGCCTCGAAGCCCTCCAGCGTCGCGAAGAAGTCGGGGTCGAGCAGCAGCTCGCCCTCCCACGCCACGGACCGCTCGACGGCCGCCCGCAGGGCCTGCTTGTCCTGCGGGTCGGCGCCGCGCCGGGTCTCGACGGCCGCCCGCAGGCAGCGCAGCAGGCGCAGGTTCCGCACGTCGCCGACGAGCACCCGGCCGCCGGGGGCCAGCAGCGTCCCGGCCTTGCGCAGCACGTCGGCCAGGTAGGCGGCGCTCGGGAAGTACTGGGCGACGGAGTTGACCACGACGGTGTCGAAGAAGCCCTCGGGCAGCCCGGTGACGTCGTGGGCGGGCTGGGCGCGCAGCTCCACCCGGGCGGCCAGGTCCGCCACCGCGTCGACCTGGGCGCGCAGCGCCCGTACCGCCTCCTCGGAGACGTCGGTGCCCCAGTAGGTCTCGCAGCCGGGCGCGACGCGGGAGAGGATGAGCCCGCTGCCGACGCCGATCTCCAGCACCCGGCGCGGCCCCAGCTCCTCGATGAGGCCGACCGTGGCCTCCCGCCACTGCCGCATCTCCTCCACCGGGATGGGCAGGCCGTCGTACATGCTGTTCCAGCCCGCGAAGTTCTCCCGGAAGCCCTCGCCGCCGGCGGCGGAGTAGAGCAGCTCGTGCAGGCCCTTCCACTCCTCCACCCGCCCGGCCTCGTCGTGGCCCGCCCCGGCCTCCAGCGACGGGACGACATAGGCGGCCAGCCGCCGGTCTCCGGGCCGGTCCTCGCGGACCACGACCGTGACCTGGTCCACGGCCGGGTGCCCCCGCAGCACGGACTCGATCTCGCCGGGCTCGATCCGGAAGCCGCGGATCTTCACCTGCGAGTCGGCGCGGCCGAGGAACTCCAGCCGCCCGTCGGGCTTCCAGCGCACCAGGTCACCCGTGCGGTACAGCCGTTCCCCCGGCGCCCCGAAGGGGTCGGCGACGAACCGCTCGGCGGTCAGGCCCGGCCGCCCGAGATAGCCGCGCGCCAGCCCCGCGCCGCCGAGGTACAGCTCGCCCGTGGCCCCGGCGGGGACGGGCTTGAGACGGCTGTCGAGCACGTAGGCCCGGGTGCCCGGGTCGGGGCCGCCGATGGGCACGATGGAGCCCGAGGGGATGTCGGGGTCGCACAGGCCGAGGGTGGAGTTGGTGGTCGCCTCGGTCGGGCCGTAGGCGTTGAACATCATCCGGCCGCGCGCGTAGCGGCCGACCAGCTCGGGCGAGACGCGTTCGGTGCCGGCCAGCAAGGTGGCGGCGGGCGGCAGCAGGACGTCGTCCGGCATGGCGGCCAGCAGGGCCGGGGGCAGGATCATGAAGGTGATGCCGTTGGCGTTGGCGTAGTCGGCCAGCGGCGCGCCGGGCACCCGGCGCTCGGCCGGCACGACGACGAGGCGGCCGCCGGAGAGCAGGCCCAGGCACAGGTCCCAGAAGGCCACGTCGAAGCCGGGCGAGGCGAACTGCAGGACACGGCTGTCGGGCCCGACGCCGAAGCGCTCGCTCTGGGTGGCCACCAGCTTGGCGACGCCCGCGTGGGACAGCACGACGCCCTTGGGGCGGCCGGTGGAGCCGGAGGTGTAGATCACGTATGCCGCGTTGAGGACCGACAGCGGTCCCCGGTCGGCCGCCGTCGGGTCGTGGTCCGGGCGGGCGGACAGCTCCCGCTCCGTCTCCGGCGCGTCGAGGACCAGCGGCTCGGCGCCGGCGTGCCCGGGGATGTCGGCTACCGTGTCGGCGGTGGTGACCAGGCAGACGGGCGCGGCGTCGGCCAGCATGTAGGCGACGCGGTCGGCCGGGTAGTCGGTGTCCAGCGGCAGGTAGGCGGCGCCGGACTTCAGGACGGCCACCTCGGCGACGATCAGCTCGGCAGACCGGGGCAGGGCGAGGGCCACCACCCGTTCGGGCCCGGCGCCGCGGGCGATCAGCGCGTGGGCCAGCCGGTTGGCGCGCTCGTCCAGCTCGGCGTAGGTGAGCGAGACGTCCTCGAACACCAGGGCGACGGCCTCCGGCCGCCTGCGGACCTGCTCGGCGAACATCTCCGGCCAGGTGAGCGGCGGGACGGAGTGGCCGGTGTCGTTCCATTCGACGAGGATCCGGTGCCGTTCCCCGGCGCCCAGCAGCTCCAGCTCGCCGACGGGGGTCTCCGGCCGGGCCAGGCCGTCGGCCAGCAGCGTCTCGTAGTGGCCCAGCAGCCGGTCGACGGTCGCGGCCTCGAACAGGTCCGGGCGGTAGGTCGCCCGCGCCTGTCCCGCCGAGACGTCCACGGACACATCCAGCGGGCCGGCGCTCTCCCCCGCCGTGGCGCCGGTGCCGAAGCCGACGTTGAACAGCAGCCCGCCGCCGCGGGTGGGTTCCGGCCGCAGCTCGGCCACGAGAGCCGACAGCGGGAGCCGGTGCGCCCGCGCCTGCTCACAGGCGTCGGCCACGCGCCGGACCAGCTCGCCGAAGCTCGTCTCACCGCTCAGCCCGACGCGGACCGGCAGCCCGTCGTAGCCGACGCTGACGTCCGCCGCGCCCGTGTAGCGGTGCAGCAGCGCGACGTAGGCGGCGAGCAGGGACGCCTCGGGCGCGGCGACGGCGAGCGCGCGGCTGCGCGTCCGGCGCTCCTCGGCGGGCAGCGGCGGATAGGGGAAGTCGACCGGAAGGGCTGTTTCCTGCGGGAGCGGAGCGAGCTGCCGGCGCCAGTACGCCGCCGCCTCATCAGCCGTCGCTTCTTCGATAGCAGACACAGTCGACCGCGCCTCCCAAGCTGTACGGAACCGGCTCGACCGAGCCGCGACCGCCACATACTAAGGTAAGCATTACCTAAATTAGTAGACCCTTACAAAGAGGGAATCAACCGCACTGGACGTTAAAGTTCAGGTCTGCCTAACCTAAGGAAGTCGCAAAGTGGAGACGGCTCGATGATCCGTGGCGAGGGGCTCCGCCCGGCCCTTCTCGTGGCGCTGCTCGGCGCCCTCCTCGTCGCACTCTGCCTGCTGTCGATCGCGCTCGGCGCGCTGAGCATCCCCCTTGACCAGGTCATACGGACACTGTCCGGCCATCCGCACAGCCGGCTCATCGAGAACGTCATCTGGTCGGTGCGCGTGCCGCGCACCGCACTGGGGCTCACGGCCGGCGCCGCCCTCGGGCTGTCCGGCGCGCTCATGCAGGCGCTGACCCGCAACCCGCTCGCCGACCCCGGCCTGCTGGGCGTCAGCGCCGGCGCGGCCTTCGCGATCGTGCTGTCGGTCGCGGTGCTCGGGATCGGCTCGCTGTTCGGCTACATCTGGTCCGCGTTCGCGGGCGCGCTCGTCGCCAGCGTCCTGGTCTTCCTGCTGGGCAAGCTGGGACGTTCCGGCCTGACGCCGGTCAAACTCGCCCTCGCCGGGGTCGCCGTGACCGCGCTGCTGACCTCTCTCACCAGCGCCGTCGTGCTGACCGACCCGGACGCGCTCAACCGCTACCGCTTCTGGTCGGCCGGCTCGCTCGCCGGTCAGGACGGCGACGCGGTGCTCCGGATCCTGCCGTTCGTCGCCGCCGGCGCGGTGCTCGCACTGGCCTGCGCGCCCACGCTCAACAGCCTGGCCCTCGGCGACGACGTGGCCGCCTCGCTGGGGCGGCGGCTCGGTCTCGTACGGCTCCAGGGCGTGGCCGCAGTCACCCTGCTGACCGGCGGGGCGGTGGCGGTCATCGGCCCGGTCGTCTTCCTCGGGCTGGTGGTCCCGCACATCGCCCGGGTCCTCGCCCAGTACGCCGGCCTGGGGCCCGACCACCGCTGGCTGCTGCCGCTGTCGGCGGTGCTCGCCCCCTGCCTGCTCCTCGTCGCGGACATCGCCGGACGGCTCCTCGCCCGGCCCGCCGAGATCCAGGCCGGGGTCCTGGTCGCCTTCATCGGCGGCCCGTTCTTCATCGCCATGGTCCGCCGCCGTCGTCTCGCGGAGGTGTGAACGTGGCCCGCCCGTCGTCCCCGCACCCCTGGCGGATCTCCCCTCGCCCCGGCGACACGGTCCCGGCCCGCTCCCACCGGACCTTCCGGCTGGCCGTGCCACCCGTCTCCGGGATCCTGCGGCCCCGGCTGGTCACGGTGTGCGCGGCGCTCGCCGCCGCCGTCTTCCTCGTCTTCTGCTGGGGGATCTCGGTCGGCGACTACCCGATCGGCCTGCCCGCCGTGATGAGGGCGCTGGCCGGCTCCGGCGACCCCGGGACCCTGATCGTCGTCCGGGAGCTGCGGTTGCCGCGCGCCGTGGTGGGGCTGCTGGTCGGCATCGCCTTCGCCGTCTCCGGCGCGCTGTTCCAGACGATGACCCGCAACCCGCTGGCCAGCCCGGACATGATCGGCCTCATCGAGGGCGCCGGCACCGCCGTGGTCGCCGGCATCGTGCTCGGCTGGGACGGCGGCCTCGGCACCCAGACGCTCGGGCTGCTCGGCGCGCTGGCCACCGCGCTGGTCGTCTACCTGCTCGCCTGGAGGCGCGGCACCACCGGCTACCGGATCGTCCTGGTGGGCATCGGGGTCTCGTGGATCTGCACCAGCGCCACCGACTACCTGGTGGCCGGCGGCGGGCGGTTCGAGGCGCAGGCCGCCGTCGGATGGCTGGTGGGCAACCTCAACGGCCGCGCCTGGGAGCAGGCGGTCCCGCTCGCCGTCGTCATGGCGGTGCTGGTGCCGGCGGCGCTGGCGCTGGGCCGCCTGATGCGCACGCTCCAGCTCGGCGACGACGTCGCCGCCGGCCTCGGCACCCCCGTGCAGCCGGTCCGCCTCGCCGTGCTGCTCACTGGCGTCGGGCTGATCGCCTTCGGCACCGCGGCCGCCGGGCCGATCGCCTTCGTGGCACTCGCCGCGCCGCAGATCGCCCAGCGGCTGGCCGGCACCGCCTGGCCGCCCCCGCTCGCCTCGGGACTGACCGGAGCCCTGGTCGTGCTCTCCGGCGACCTCATCGCGCGCACGCTGATCTCCGGCATGGAACTGCCGGTCGGAATCGTCACCGGCGTCCTCGGCGCGCCGGTCCTGCTCTGGCTACTCATCCGCGCCAACCGCGCGGGCTCAGGAGGCTGAACGCATGTCGACCCCCGACCCGGACCTGCGGGCGAGCGGCCTGCACCTGGCGTACGACAACCGGCTGGTCGTGGAGGATCTCGACCTGGTCGTCCCGCCGGGCCGCGTCACCGCCATCGTCGGCGCCAACGCCTGCGGCAAGTCCACGTTGCTGCGGGCCCTGGCCCGGCTGCTCGCGCCGCGTCAGGGGAGCGTCCGGCTCGACGGCCGCGCCCTGCAGTCCATCCCCACCAGGGAGCTGGCCCAGCGCCTGGGCATCCTGCCGCAGACGCCGGTGGCCCCCGAGGGACTGACCGTCATCGACCTGGTCAACCGCGGCCGCTCACCGCACCAGACCTGGTGGCGGCAGTGGTCGAAGGCCGACGAGCAGGCCGTCCACGGCGCGCTGGCCGCCACCGGGATGACCGACCTCGCCGACCGCGCGGTCGACGAGCTCTCCGGCGGCCAGCGCCAGCGCGCCTGGATCGCCATGGCCGTCGCCCAGGGCACCGCGGTGCTGCTGCTGGACGAGCCGACGACCTATCTGGACCTGGCCCACCAGATCGACGTCCTGGACCTGATCACCGACCTCAACCGGCGCGAGGGCCGTACGATCGTGATGGTCCTCCACGACCTCAACCAGGCCTGCCGGTACGCCGATCACGTCATCGCCATGAAGGCCGGCCACATCGCCGCCGAGGGGGCCCCGGCCGACGTCATCACCGCGCGGACCGTGGAGGAGATCTTCGAGCTGCGCTGCCAGGTCACGACCGACCCGGTCAGCGGCACGCCGTTGATCATCCCGATGGGCCGTCACCACGACGTCCGGGGCGTCGGGACGGCCGCCGGGGCGGCCGGCTGACCGCGCTCCCGCGCCCGTCACGGCCGGCCGCTCCGTCCGGTCCACGCGGGCGGGGCCGCCGCCCGCCCGATGAGCGCGGGCGGCGCGTCCACGGCGGCGCGGCCCACCGCCCCCGCGCGTACGGCTCACCACTGCACGGTGCGGCTCACCGCCCCCGCGCGTACGGCTCACCACTGCACGGTGCGGCTCACGGCTGCGCGGTGAGATAGCCGCCCATGGTCCGGAAGTAGTCGCCGGCCGCGTACTCCGTGCCGTCCTCGGTCCGCAGCCGCTTGACGACCAGCCCGCGCCTGCGGCCGTTCCGGGCGTCCGCGCCGGCGACGATGACCACCCCGTCCCCTTCGCGGATGAAGACGCGTCCCGGGGTGCCGCCGTAGCGGGCCTGCGACACCGCCGCCGACACGATCCGGATCCGCTCTCCGCGGTGATGGGTGAAGGCGTTGGGATACGGGTCCGACTGGGCGCGCACCAGCCGCTCCAGGTCCTCCGCCGGCCAGTCCCAGTCGATCCGGCTGTCCTCGATGGACCGCTTGTGGAAGAAGCTCGCCCTGCTGCGGTCCTGCGGGACCCACTGCGCCCGGCCGGAGGCGATCAGGTCGAGCGCGTCGCGCACGATCGGCCCGATCAGGTCGACCGTCCTGTGGAACAGGTCGGTCGCGGTGTCGCCCGGCCCCACCGGCACGGCCCGCTGCAGTACGACGTCGCCCGCGTCCAGCTCGGCGTTCATCCGGTGCGCGGTGACGCCGACCTCCTTCTCCCCGTTGATCAGAGCCCAGATCAGCGGGGAGAAGCCCGCGTACGCCGGCAGCAGCGAGTCGTGGACGTTGAGCGTGCCGTGCGGCGGGGCGTCGAAGATCTCCGGCGGCAGCCAGGTCCGCCAGTTGTTGGCGACGATGATGTCCGGCTCCGCCTCGCGCAGCGCGCGCAGCAGCTCCTCGTCGTCGGGCCGGTAGCGCAGCAGCACCGGGACGCCGTGCTTGTCGGCGAGCTCGGCGACCGAGTCGTCCCAGATCTTCTCGTAGGCGTGGTCGCTCTTGGGGTGAGTGACGACGAGGACCACCTCGTGGTCGGAGTCCAGCAGGGCCTGCAGCGTGCGATGGCCCCACGTCTGGTAGCCGAACATGACGACCCGCATGGTGGATCCTCTCCTCGAAAGGGATCATTGCAAGGCAAGGCTAACCTTATTTAACATATGGCGCACAGAGGGAGGCGATGCCGCGGTGGACACACTGCACAGTGAGCCGGACAGCATCTACGACATCCTGGGGGTTGGTTTCGGACCATCGAACCTGGCGCTGGCCATAGCCGTCGAAGAGCACAACGAGAGGGCGCCCGCCGCCGAACGGCTCCATGCCGGGTTCCTGGAACGGCAGCCGCACTTCGGCTGGCATCGGGGCATGCTCATCGACGACGCGACGATGCAGGTGTCCTTCCTGAAGGACCTGGTCACCATGCGTAATCCGGCGAGCGGGTTCAGCTTCCTGTGCTACCTGCAGGAGCGCGGCAGGCTGACCGACTTCCTCAACCAGAAGACCCTCTTCCCGCTGCGCATCGAGTTCCACGACTACTTCGAGTGGGCCGCCGCCCGGGTGCGGCACCTGGTCGAATACTCGGCGGAGGTCCTGGCCGTCGAGCCGGTGACGGCGGAGGACGGCGAGGTCCGCTGGTTCGATGTGATCAGCCGTGACCCGCAGGACCCGGGCCGCACGGTCGTGCGCCGGGCCCGCAACATCTCCGTGGCCACCGGTCTGGAACCCCACCTACCGCCGGGCACGGTCCTGTCCGACCGGGTCTGGCACAACAGCGAGCTGGTCCCGCGCGTCGCCGGGCTGACCGGCGCCGGCGCCCCGGTGCACCGGGCCCTCGTGCTCGGCGCCGGGCAGAGCGCCGCCGAGGCCGTCGACTACCTGCACCGCACCCTCACCGGGACCGAGGTCTGCGCGGTCTTCGCCAAGTACGGTTACACGCCCGCCGACGACAGCCCCTTCGCCAACCGGATCTTCGACCCGGAGGCGGTCGACACCTTCTTCAACGCCCCGCCCGGGGTCAAGCAGTCGCTCTTCGACTACCACCGCAGCACCAACTACTCGGTGGTCGACATGGATCTCATCCAGTCCCTGTACGCGACCACATACCGCGAGAAGATCCAGGGCCAGGAACGGCTGCGCATCCTCAACGTCTCCCGCATCCGGGACGTGCGTGCCCTGGACGACCGCCTGGACGTCACCGTGGAGTTCCTGCCCACCGGCGAGCGGCAGGTCCTCGCCGTGGACATCCTCGTCCACGCCACCGGCTACCGCCCCCAGGACGTCGGCGCCCTCCTCGGCGAGACGGCCAAGCTCTGCCTGCGCGACGAGGAGGACGCCGTCCGCGTCGGCCGCGACCACCGCGTCGAGGTCGCCCCCCAGGTCACCGCCGGCATCTATCTCCAGGGAAGCACCGAGCACACCCACGGCATCACCTCCACCCTGCTGTCCACCACCGCCATCCGCGCCGGCGAGATCCGTGACTCGCTGCTCGCCCACCGCGCGCGCACGGCGCCCGCCCTCGCCGACCGCTCCGCCTGAACCCGGCCGTGTGCCGAGCCGGCGTCGGACCGTCGCGGCACACGGCCGGGTCCCGTCCGGGCCGCCCGCACCGTGGCGGCCCGGATCGGTCAGGTCGTACCGGCGGATCACACCACGTCGTGATCCAGCACCTGGATCACGTCGACCGCACGCTAGGGCTTGGCCGTCAGAGCGAGGCGGACGGCCAGACCGATCAGCAGGGTTCCTGACACGTACTCCAGGTGACGGCGTACGGCGGGCCGCCTGAAGAACCGCTCGGCTGCGCCGACCAGCCGGACGATCCCCAGATACCAGGCCAGGTCGATGAGGGCCGAGGCCACCGCCAGGAGCAGCAGCATCGGCAGCGCCGGCGCGCCCTCGGGCACGAACTGCGGCAGGAAGGACAGCGCGAACACGCCGGCTTTCGGATTGGCCAGGTTGGTCAGCAGCCCGGACCGGTAGCAGCTCCACAGTGAGGGCCCGACGGCCGATGACGTGGCCAGGTCCTCGACCGGCCCGCCCCGCGCCTGCCACAACATCCTCACGCCGAACCAGACCAGCACGATCGCGCCGACGATCCGCATGACGTCGAAGGCGAGCTCGGAGACGAGCAGCAGCGCGGACAGGCCGAAGGCGGCCGTCAGGCACCACACCAGCCAGCCGGTCTCATTGCCCAGCACGGTCGCCACCCCCGCCGACCGGCCCGCCCGGATGGACTGCCGCAGGATCACCACGGTGGTGGGCCCGGGAATCATGGACACCAGCAGGGAAGCGACCGCAAAGGCGATCATGTCATTAAGCATCGGACTTCCCTCACGAAAACTGGTCTAACTCCTCATAAGACCCTAGAGGCTCTCCTCACGCTCATTCGACACCACAACAGGATCATTCACGGGTTTGATGGCACTCTCTAGTAGTGGCTCTGCTCCTCGGAGCGTTCATAGTCGTCATCGTGGGCCCGGCCGGACCAGCGCGAGGGCATCAGGACGGGGACGAACAGCGCGACGCCGAGGAGGGCGTAGACGCCGTTGGCGAGCAGCAGGCCCATGCCCCGGCCGGCCGGGGCGAGGGCCTCGTGGAGGGAGACGACGTCGGACAGCAGGCCGGCGGCACGCCTGGCGTCGAGGGCGTAGACCACGTTCCAGGACAGCAGGACCATCGACGGGACGAAGGCCGCCAGCGGGGAGACCCGGCCGGCGACCACCAGGCCGAACAGCAGGCCGACCGCGGCCATGGCGCCGAGCGCCACCCAGGTCGCCGGGCCGCTCTCGCCGGGGAGCGCGATCACGTTCGCCCCGGCCTCCTGCACCGCCCAGCCCCCGCCGGGCAGCAGGGCGGCCGTCATGATCAACCCGATCAGCAGCCCGGAGAAGTGCCGCATCACCACCACCTCGGCTCGGAGCGCTTGTCACGGTCGCGGCAACCTTAGCGACAAACAACTTGAAACGGCAGGCGTTGCGGAGGCGTGAGAATCTATAGCATGTGGGGCATCATGCATGCCCGACTCCCGTTACGCGTCATGCGCGCGGCCGCCTTCTCGGCCGTCTGCGTGATGCTCGCCGCCCTCGGCCACCTGGCCGCCGGCGGTTCGGGACCCGCCCCGTGGGCGATGGCCACCGGGACCTCTGCGGTCACGGCCCTGGCCGTGCTGCTCGCCGGGCGCGAACGCTCCACCGCGACGATCAGCGTGGGGCTGTCGGCCATGCAGCTGTTCCTGCACGAGCTGTTCGCCTACGGCGACCCCTCGGGGATCGCCCTGACCGCGCACCCGCACGGTCAGGGGCTGGGCGAGGGCCTGGGCATGCTGATCGCGCATCTCACCGCCACGCTGGTCACCGGCTGGTGGCTGGCGCGCGGCGAGGCCGCCCTGTGGGCGCTGCTGCGCGCGGCGGGACGGCGCCTGGGCGCGCTGCTCCTGCTGCTGCCCTCCCCCGTGACGCCCGCCCCGCCCGCCCGCGCGGCCGGGGCCGCCGACGTGCCCGCCCCCGCGCGGAGCCCCCTCCGTCACACCGTCAGCCGGCGCGGCCCTCCACTGCCCGCCGTCTGACCTTCTTGCCCGCCCTTCCCGCGCGTCCTGACGCGGGGAGGTTCCCCGCACGTCCCGGCGTGCCCGGGATCCACCGCACGCCCTGACACGCGTGGCGCTCACCGCACGTCCTGTCCGGTCGGAGCCCCGCACATCCGGCGTGCCCGGAAGATCCCGAAATCGAAATCCGAAGTGGAGAACCCCCATGTCGCTTTCCTCTGCCTGCCGCCGCACCGTGGCCGTCGCCGCCGGCGTCACCGCCCTCACCCTCGGCCTGGCCCTTCCCGCCCTCGCCCACGTGACCGTCAATCCCGGCACCGCCGTGCAGGGCGGCTTCACCAAGGTCGCCTTCAGGGTCCCGAACGAGCGTGACGACGCCTCGACCAGCAAGGTCGAGGTCGCCTTCCCCACCGACCACCCGCTGGCGTTCGTCTCGGTCAAGCCGCTGCCCGGCTGGGAGGTCAAGGTGACCGAGGGCAAGCTGCCCAAGCCGGTCACCACCGAGTACGGCGAGATCACCGAGGCCGTCACGAAGGTCACCTGGTCGGGCGGGAAGATCGAGCCCGGCCAGTTCCAGGAGTTCGAGGTGTCCATGGGCGCGCTGCCCAAGGACACCGACCACCTCGTCTTCCCCGCGACCCAGACCTACACCGGCGGCGAGGTCGTGAAGTGGGCCGACGAGCCCAAGGCCGACGGCTCCGAGCCCGAGCGCCCGGCCCCGGTGCTGAAGCTCACGCCCGCCTCCGCCGAGGGCGACGGCCACGGCGCGGCCTCCGCGAGCCCGTCGGCGGCCGCCTCGGCCACCGGCGCCGCGCCGTCGGTGGCGCCGGCCGCGGCCGCCGGGAGCGCGGACTCCTCCGACGGCACGGCCCGCCTGCTCGGCGGCGTCGGCCTGCTGGCCGGGCTGGCCGGGCTCGTGGCCGGCGTGCTCGGCCTGCGCCGCGGCGGCCGCGCCTCCTGAGCCGCCTGAGCCCGGCCGGGACGGCCCCGCGGAACCCGCTCCGCGGGGCCGTCCCGGCCGGGACGGCGTAGCGCGTCGAGCCGGGCCGCGGTGTCGGCCTCGCCCGGGACGTCGCCGATCTCGGCGAACAGGGCCCGTGCGAGGCCCAGGGTGTCCAGGCACTCCCGGTGCCGCCCCTGGCGGTGGTCCAGCTCGCCCAGGCCGCGCAGGGTGACGGCCTCGCCGCGCCGGTTGCCGGTGGCCCGGCAGGCCAGGAGCGCGGAGCGGTGGGTGGCGCCGCTCTCGGCCCACGGCGTCCGGGTGATCGCGGCGTTCAGCGTGGCGGCGGCCAGCTCCCAGGCCAACTCGTCGTGGCCGAGCTCCGAGGCCTGCAGCACGGCGGCGGCCAGGCAGGGCCGTTCGCTGTCGAACCAGGCCAGCGGGTCGGCGAGCAGCGTCTCCCGGACGGCCGCCGGCGGCGGCCAGCGCGGTGACCGCCCCTGGATCGGCGCCCGGACGGTGTGCGGCAGGCGGCCGTCGGCGTCCTGGGCCAGCGCCAGCAGCGTGGCCAGGGCGCGGGTGACGACCGTCCTGACGGTGACCTCGCTCTCCTCCCGCAGCGCCAGCTCGCGGGCGTAGCGGCGCACCAGCTCGTGGAAGCGGTAACGGGGCCGGCCGCCGGCGTCGGCTCCGGCGAGATCCAGCAGGTAGGCGTCGGCCAGCGCGTCGATGAGGTCCTCGGCCGCCTCCGTGGACGTCTCCAGCACCCCCGCGGCCAGCCATGGCGCGAAGGTCGGCAGGTCCAGCAGCCCGAGCAGGCGCAGGGCCCGCTGGGCCGGCCCGTCGAGCCTGCGGTAGCCGAGCGCGAGGGTGGCCCGCACGTCCGACAGCTCGTCGAGGCCGCGCCGCTCGTCGGCCATGCGACTGGCCATCCTGGCGAGCGTCCAGTGGGGGCGGGCGGCGAGCCGGGTGGCGGCGATCCGGATGGCCAGCGGCAGCCGGCCGCAGAGTCTGACGAGTTCGGTGGCGGCCTCCGGCTCGGGCGCGACGCGCTCCTCGCCGACGATCACCGCGAGCAGGTCGCCCGCGTGGTGGGGCTCCAGCAGGTCGAGGTCGACGGCGTGCGCGCCGGGCCAGCCGGCCGTCCGGGACCGGCTGGTCACGATGACGGAGCAGGACGGCGACCCGGGCAGCAGCGGCCGCACCTGGGCCTGGTCGGCGGCGTCGTCCAGCACGACGAGGACGCGGCGGCCGGCCAGTCGGGTGCGGTACAGCTCGGCCCGCTCGTCCGGATCCTCGGGGATCACCGGATCGCAGACTCCCAGCGAGCGCAGGAACCGGCTGAGCACCCTGGAGGGGTCGGCCGGCTGCTCGTCGGAGCCCCGCAGGTCGGCGTAGAGCTGGCCGCCGGGGAAGTCACCGCTCATCCGGTGCGCCAGATGGACGGCCAGCGTCGTCTTGCCGACGCCCGCCCTGCCGGTGATCGTCGACACCGGGATCGGTCCCGGCCTGCGGTCGGCGATGAGGGCGCTCAACTGCTCGACCAGCTTCTCCCGGCCGGTGAAGTCGGCGATGTCGGCGGGCAGCAGGGACGGGCGGGGCGCTCCGGCCGGGTCGGCGCCCTCGTAGCGCGGTTCCTGGCGCAGCACCTGGAAATACGCCTCGCGCAGCTGGGAGCCGGGGTCGACGCCCAGCTCCTCGGCCAGCCTGAGGCGGATGAGCCCGTACTCGGCCAGCGCTTCGGCCTGCATCCCGGAGGCGGCGAGGGCGAGCACGAGCGAGGTGTGCACGGCCTCGTTCAGCGGTTCGGCGGCGGCGACCGCGCGCAGCTGCGGGACGACGTCGGCCGACCGGCCGAGCCGCTGGGCGATCCTCGCGGCCTCCAGCAACGCGTCGATCCGCTCGTGCTCGATGGCGCGGACCCAGGGGTGGCCGCGCAGCACATGGTCGAGATCGGCCAGACATGGCCCGTTCCACATTTGCAGCGCGGCGATCAGCAGCGCCAGGGACTCCTCCGGGGACGCGGCCGCGCGGGCCCCCGCCACTCCCGCCCGGAAGCGGACCAGGTCCACGTCGCACCGGCCGAGCTGGACCACGTAGGCGGTGCCCATCCCCTTGAGCCAGGTCGTGGCCGAGGACGCGCCCCTGCCCGGGTCGACCTGGCGGCGCAGCCGTCCCACGTAGGTCTGCACCAGGTTGACCACCGAGTCGGGCGTGTCGTCACCCCAGAGCGTGTCGATGATCTCCTGGCGCCTGACCGGTGAGCCCGCCCGGAGCAGGAGCAGGGCGAGCACGGCCCGCTGCTTGTCCGAGCCGATCCTGACCTCGGTCTCCCCCCTCCACACCCGGAGCGGACCAAGCAGGCGGAACCGTATGCCCGTCATATTCCCATCCAGGACAGACCAGCGGCGGGTAGCGAAAACCAGAGAATCATACGATTTGACCTAGTCGAGTGCGAGGTATTGACCTGTCAAAGTACGGCCGGCCGAGTGCGAAGTATTGACCTGGCACCGACCTGGTCTCGGCCTGTCGGAGTGCGGCCGCTGGAGCCGTACCGGCATCCGGCTGTATTCCCCCCTCCCCACAGGGGATCTCCCGTCCAGTACGGCGTCGGCGTCGCTCCAGCGCCACCGGTCATGGTGATGCGGAACCTTCGACGCAGGGAGGGGGTGCACAGATGAAGAAGATCAAGATTCGCAAGGTCGGCCCGATCCGCCTGACCGCCGCGGCGTGCTCGATCTACAAGGTGCCCAACTAGGCAGCCCCCGTGCGGGTGCCTCGGGCACCCGCACGATCCCTCACGCCCTCACGCCCTCATGCACGGAGCCCTCATGCGCGCAAAGGCCCCGCGGTGACCGCGAGCGCCGGCTACGACCCCGACCGGCCACTCCCGCTGCACCCGCTCATCTACCTGGACGACGGCGATGAGGTGACGGTCGGCAGGCCCGACATCGACTCCTACGGCATCTTCCCCCCCGACGGCGCCGAGATCCTGCGCAGGCTGGAGGCCGGCGCCACGCCGCGCGACACGGCGGCGTGGTATCTGGGGGAGTACGGCGAGAGCGTCGACATGGACGACGTGGTCGCGGCACTGGGCGAGCTCGAGTTCGTCAGGCAGGCGGGCACGGCGGAGTCTGCGGAGACGGCCGCGGCCGAGACGGCCCCGGCCCCGGCCCCGGTGCGCTGGCGGCGGCTGGGCACGGCGCTCTTCTCTCCCCCGGCCTGGGCCGTCTACGGCGCGCTCGTCGGGTGGGCCCTGTTCGCCGTGGCCCGGCGGCCCGACCTGGCGCCGACCTACGAGCACGTCTTCTTCACCGACTACTACACGGTCGTCCAGGCCGCCCTGTTCGTCTTCGCCATCCCCCAGCTCCTGCTGCACGAGGCCTTCCACGCCCTGGCGGGGCGGCGGCTCGGGCTGCGCTCCACGCTGACGGTCGGGCGCAGGCTCTACTTCATCGTGCTGGAGACGTCGCTGCCCGGCCTGGTCGCCGTGCCACGCCGCAGGAGATATCTGCCGATCCTCGCCGGGATGCTGGCCGACGTGCTCGTGATGGCCGTGCTCACCCTCGCCGCCGACCTCACCCGGGAGCCGGGCGGCGCCTTCTCCCTCGGCGGGAGGATCTGCCTGGCGATCGCCTTCGCGGTCCTGATCCGGATCGTCTGGCAGTTCTCCTTCTATCTCCGCACCGACCTCTACGTGCTCATCTCCACCGTCCTCGGCTGCGTCGACCTGCACGACACCGCCAAGCAGCACCTGCGCAACCGGGTCAACCGGCTGCTGGGCCGTACCGGGCGGCTGGTCGACGAGTCGGACTGGCACGAGACCGACCGGCGGACCGCGCGATGGTACTCCTGGCTGATCGTCGTCGGGTACGCGGTGAGCGTCGGCTCCTTCGCCCTGGCCGCCGTCCCGATCGCCTACCGGATGTTCGCGGGGGTGCTCGGGCGCTTCACCGGCGGCGGCGCGGCCGGCTGGGAGGAACTGCTGGACTCGGCCGTCTTCTCCGGGCTGGTCGTGCTCCAGGCCGTGATCATCACCTGGCTGATGATCCGTGACCGCCGGCGCAGGCGCGCGCGGCGACGGCTCGCCCACGTCATCGCCTGAAGGGATCCACCATGGGCAACCACTACTGGCTCACCGGCGCCCGCCGCCGCGACCGTGACCGTGCCAGGCAGGGTCTCGACCTGCCGCCGACGCTGGCGGTGCTCGACGCGCACCGGCGGCTGCGCGGCCCCTACACCGCGGCCGGCGCGCTGATCCGGTCGATCGCCGCCGAAGCCCTGGCCCTCCGTCCCGAGCTGGGCCCGGCCCACAACATCGAGCTGCTGACCAGCACGCCGGAGCTCGCCGGCGTCGTGCCCCCGGCCTGGGCGACCCTGGAGTGGAGCGTCGGGGAGAAGGAGCGCACGCGTTTCTACTCCCGGCTGCACACGCTGAACATCTCCAACGGCCTGGCCGAGTTCCTCCGCGACCATCTCGCCGCGGCCGGCGGCGGGCCGCGCACCCTGGTCCTGGAGAACATGCATCAGGCCGATCCGACCGACCAGGAGTTCGCCGCGGTGCTGCTGCGCCGCAGCGACCTCGGGGCGCTGACCGTCGTGGTCGGCACCGGCCCGGAGCCGGTCGCCGACCCGCCGGGCGAGATCGCCGTCTCCCTGGCGCGGGTCCTGGCCGCCCACGCCGAACCCGTCGACTGCCCCGCCACCGCCGGCTCCCCGGGCGGGGACGCGCGCGACTACGTCGACAGCGACGGCACCAGCGACGAACCGGAGCTCCTGGCCGCCTACCGGCGGCTGGCGCCGGAGGAGCGCGCCCGCCTGCACGACGAGCGCGCGGCGCTGCTGGCCGGCCGGGGGGAGTTCTCGCTGCTGCTCGGCGCCGTCCCCTACCACGCCGAACACGGCGGCGACCCGCGCGGGGCGGGGCTGGCCGCCATCCGCCAGGCGCTCCAGCACTGCAAGGACATCGGCCTCTACCAGGCGGCCGTCGAGCTGGGACAGCGCGCCCGCGCGATCGTCGACCGGCCGACGCAGGAGGAGCTCTGGTGGTACTTCACCAACTCCACCAGCACCTGCATGGCCTCGCTCGGCCGGGCCGACGAGGCGGAGGCGATCTACGACGAGGCCCGGGGGGCGACCCAGGACCCGGTCGTGCACATGGACCTCGCCTACGGCACCGCGATGCTCTACGCCCGCCACTACCCGGAGGAGCGCCGGGACTACCAGCAGGCCAGGGCCTGGATGAACCTGTCCGTCGCGATCGCGTCGCTGCTGGGCGACCGGAAGGAGCGCGCCTTCCACTCGGTCTTCGCCAACAACGGGCTCGCCCTGGTCGAGGTGCGGCAGCAGAGCGCCGAGGTGGCCCTGCGGCTGCTGGAGGACGGGATGGCCAGGCTGGACCGGGAGCTGGAGCCGGGCGAGCACGCCCTGCACCGGGCCGTGCTGCGCTACAACCGCGCCCAGGTGTTCGGCATGACGGGCCGCCTGGAGGAGGCGCTGGCCGACTACGCCGCGGTCGTCGAGCTCGACCCGGACTTCCCCGAGCACCACTTCAACATCGGCAACATCCTGCGCCGGCTGGGCCGCGACGAGGAGGCGGTCGCCTCCTACGAACGCGCGCTGCGGCTGTCCCCGCCGTTCCCCGAGGCGTACTACAACCTCGCCGACGCCAGGCTCGAACTCGGTGACGCGCAGGGGGCGCTGGCCGACTTCCTCTACACCATCGAGCTGGATCCCGGGCACGTGGACGCCCACGTGAACCTGGCCGGCCTGCTGCACGGGCTGGACGACGGCGAGGCCGCCTGGCGGGTCACGGCCGCCGGGCTGGCCCTCGCCCCGGACAACGCCCACCTGCTCTGCCTCAAGGGGAAGCTGCTGGCCGAGCGGGGCGAGGCCGGCGCCGCCCGTACGGCCCTGTCGGCGGCGCTCCGGCGGGACCCCGGCCTGGCCGAGGCGTGGGCCGCCCGGGGCGAGCTGGCCTTCGAGGCCGGCGACCTGGCCGGCGCCGCCGGCGACCTGGACCGGGCGGTCGAGCTGGCCGGGACGCCCGCGATCCGGTTCAACCGGGCCGTCGTCTACCAGGAGGCGGCCCGCTACGCCGAGGCGGCCGCGGACTACGGGGCGGTGCTGACGGTGGTCGACGACGCGGAGGCGCGGGAGCGGCTGGAAGCCTGCCTGAAGGCCGCCGCGATGTGAGGCCGCCCGCCCCGGCGGGACCGGAGCCCGCGAGCACGCGGCGTGACGGGGAGCCGGGGCGGCGCGGCGCCGCTCCGGAAGACCGTCGCGGCCCGTCCGGGGCGGGCGGAGCGCCGGGGACGCTCCGGGCGGTCAGGAGACTCGCTGCGGGGCCACCGGCGGGATGCTCCGGCCCTCGGGTGAGAAGAACTGCCGGTCCAGGTGGTCGAGGGCGAGCCGGGCCGCCCCGAGGACGACGCACTCCTCACCGAGGACGGACAGCCTGATGTCCGGCATGCGCAGGCAGAGCGGCCGCAGCGCCCTGCGCAGCGGGTCGAGCAGGACGTCTCCGGACCGGGAGAAGCCGCCGCCGAGCACGACCACCTCCGGATCGAGGGTGAGGACCATGGCCGCCGCCCCGAGGGCGAGGTCCCGCGCGTAGCCCTCCACCGCCTCCACCGCGCGGGGGTCGCCGTTCCTGGCCGCGGCGAAGACCAGGGCCGCCGCCTCGTCCGGCGGGGAACCGGCGGCGACGGGACAGCGTTCGAGGTGCTCGGCCATGTGCCGCCACCGCGTGACGTCGAGCAGGCCGACCTCGCCCGCGGCCCCGCTGAAGCCGTGGTGCAGCGCGCCGTTGATGACGAGCGCGGAGCCCGGCCGGCGGCCGGCGTGCAGGTAGACCATGTCGCGGGTGTCGCGGGCCACGCCGAGGCGCTGCTCGGCGAGCGCGGCGAGCTTGCTGTCGTTCTCGACGAGGACGGGGCAGGCGAACATGCCGCGCAGGTGGCCCGCGAGGTCCACGCCCGCCCAGTCGGGCAGGGCGGCGACCAGCGCCACCGCTCCCTGCCGGTCGACGACGCCGACGGTGCCCGCGGTCAGGGCCCAGATGTCGGCGGGGGTCAGGCCGGCGGCCAGCAGGGCCGCGTCGACGGCCCGGTCCACCGCCGCCAGCCGGCCCGCCCGCGGGGTGTCGGGGGTGACCGAGGTGCGGCCGCCGGCGACGGCGTGGCCGTCGAGGTCGGTCACGGTCGCCAGCACCTTGTGGACGCCTATGTCCAGCCCGAGCACGTGACCGGCGTCGGCCCTGAAGCGGTAGCGGCGGGCCGGGCGTCCCAGGCTCCCGGGCACCGGGTCGACCTCGGCGATCCAGCCCTTGGTGAGCAGGGCGGCCATGACCTCTCCGACGGAGGCCCTCGACAGCCCGGTCTCGGCCGCGAGCTCGGTCAGGGTGAGCGGCCGGGCGGCGGCGCGCAGGGCGCGGATGCCGCTGAGCGAGTTCAGCTGACGCAGCCGCTGGAGGTCTCCGCCACTGACCTGCACGACACCACTTCCTGACGTCTCGGCCCACTAACGGAGGAAACTATTTTATCTCAAGATCGCATGCCGCGCGAAACCTGCCGCACCCTCCGTGATCACGCAAGAAACCGCTGACCCCACAGCGGCTCCATGACTTTTTGGGCTCTTATTCAAGGAGTCCGTCATAATCATCGCGCCACTCTCCCTGAAGGCCGACAAACAAGCTGTTTCCCCAGATTTCGCCCACACGGCGATCAAACTCCGATCTGCCGTACGGGACGGATGGTCGGCTGTCACCCCCCGAGAAAACTGAAGGAGAACGCGTGCGCCCCCTCTTCCGCCGCAGCACCTCACTGGCCGCGGGAATGCTGCTCGCGGCACTCGTCGCGGCCCAGCCGGGCCCGGCCCAGGCCCAGCCGCGTGAAGATCCCGTGGACGTCCAACTGCTGTCCATCACCGACTTCCACGGC
>NZ_JBVJHH010000022.1:0-157678 GCF_055586905.1 Streptosporangium sp. NPDC048886 | reverse complement strand
GGTCAGCAGCCATGCCAGGGTGGCGGCGTAGAGGGCGAAGGCGAAGCCGAACTTGAGCGGTTTGACCCACACCGACTCATCGAGCAGGGTCCGGGTGTCCACTGCGAGCCCGACGCCGGAGACGAGCACGAGGCCCAGCATGAGGAGCGCGCAGGTCATCAGCGGACGGTGCCAGGCACGCCAGGCAGTGAGGAAGGAAGTCATGAGGGCTCCGATCACGGCGACGAGCAGCCCTCGTTCGGGCGGCTCCGATGACGTCGCTTGTTTGCGAATGACTAAAAGCTAGTTTGCTTTCATTCATTCGTCAATCTAGAAATCAACGAAAGTCGCAAATATGCAGGTCAACGCCATAAAGTCTTGCAATGATAATGAAAGTGAATGCAAATTCAATCTCGATCTACTTGCAATGAGATGTCTGCGAACGCAATACCGACCACAGCCGCGGTCGACGCGCACGGGCGCGGCCCCCGCCGGCGGCGCGACCGGTATGTCATCGACGCCGACGCCTGGTTCCGCGGCTGGACGGCCGGCGCCCGCCAGAACGCGATGCCGGCCGACTCCGCCTGTCAAGGCGCCCAGACCCTCGGCGCGACCACCCCCGCCGGTAGCCGGATGCAAGGCATCGGCCACTTCTCCGAGCACGTCGGTCAGACCATGATCCAGGCGGCGGAGGAGTGGCGGCAGGCCTGTGCCGCCAAGCGCACCGCACACGGCCGGCCCGGCGCAGCGATACGCCGGAAGTCGCTCTCCTCGGAAACCGCCGCTGGTGACGGCCGTCGGAAGTGGTCACCTCTTCGACATTCGCTCAGGTCGCCTCTCGCGAAAGTCCCCTCAGAACCGGGGGCGGAGTGCGGCGGAACGAAAACGTACGCCAAGCCCGTTCCAGCAGGTCGAGCCTTTGTCCGGCGAGGCAGTAGGACTGGGTGCCGGCTTCGATGATGTTGCCGCCGAAGGCGAGCCGGTCGACGACGGCGGCGTAGGGGCGAGGTCGGTGAAGGTCTCGGTCCAGCCGCTGGCCTCGGGCGTTGCCGGGCGTCAGCGAGGGGTGGCCGCCGTCGGGGCGAAGGGTGCGCCGTGGCCGGGGACGATGAGGTCGGCGACGGCGAGCACGCGCTCTCGGCTGGCGCGCAGGATCTGGCGGTCGATGGTGACCGGGTCGTCGGCCGGGCCGTCGGCCCGCCACCACAGGTCGCCCGCGCAGGCCACGACGCCCTCGGCGGTGCCGGCCAGGAGGGTGATGTCCTCGGCGCTGTGGCCGGGGGTGGTGATCAGCTTGATCGACGGGGAGAACTCATAGCCCTCGGCGTCCTGGTCCGTCCACTCATGGCCCCGGTAGATCGCCTTGTGGTCGTGGACCCGCGCCTGGCCGAACAGGCCGACGTTGAGGATGTTGTCGGGGTGGTGGTGGCTGAGCACCACGTCGGTGATGTCGTCCGTCGTGAGGCCGAGGCCGGCGAGCGCGTCGGTGATCACTGACTGGCTCGCGACCATGCCGGGATCCACCACGATCCTGAGGTCGCCCTCGGTGACGTAGGACACGGTCGCGGCCACGCCGGGTCCCGTGGAGGTGGTGTAGCCGGTGGCGAGGATATGGACGGCGGCCGTGCGGCCGCGGGGTGCGTCGGTCATGGAAAGCAGTCTGACGGCGGCGCGTCCCTGGAAACAGTGGCCGGAAATCCTATTATCGTGGGTTTCGTGCCAATGTTTCGATCGGTCGCCGCCTATGCCCCACAGGGGGTCGCGGACGCCCCGCGGACCAGCGCTCCACGCCGAGCATGTGGCACCCGGTCGGCGTCACGTAGCCGAGGAGCGCGTACGGACAGTAGGAGTCACCTCACGGCCGCATGCCTTGGGGGAACCCGGTCCAGCGCAGATCGGCCGGGAGGTGGCTCATGTCGTTGAACATCACGACTGTGGGCGGCAGGCCGTTGCGGTACTCGATGACCGTCAGCGCGGTGTTGGCGCTGTTCAGTCCCAGCCACCGGGACGGCGGCGCGTCCAGGGCGTGCCGCACCAGCCACGCGATCTGGTAGGCGTGCGTCACCAGGACCTCGTGTGTGTCGGACTGGGTCCCTTCCGTGGTCGTGTCGGGCACCTTCGCGAACCGGGCAACCAGGGCCTCGGCGAGCCTCTGGCCCGAGGCCGCCTCGGCGTCGTCGTAACCGTCGAAGAAGCCGGCCCAGGACGGAGGCGTTTCGGCCGCGCTGGGAACGTAGGGCACGTGGTCGACGAGTTCGGCGGCCTCGATCACGGGCACGTCCGGCAGATGCCGGGCGAGTCCGTGCGCGCTTGCTACGGCGCGTGGTAGCGGAGAGTGCCACACGGCGTCGACCGGTACGCCGGCGAGCCGGTCGCCCAGCAGGCCCGCCTGCCGGTGCCCGATACCGGTGAGTTCCCCGAACGCGTCGGCCGCGCCGTGGCGTGCTAGGTAGAGGTGTCGCGTTGCCATTGGTGGTTGGGGGCGCGGTGTCCGTGCGGGCCCGCCCCCCATCTCCTTTCGATCCGTAGATGCGGGTTCGGCGGCGGGATGCTTGGGTGGGATCTGCTCTTGGCCCGACAGGGACCGAGGAGGCCGTGCGTGGCCGGGCGGCGCGATCATCGTCGGCGGACGGGGCCGGGTCCGTACCGTTGCGGCTGCCGGCGCTCTTGCTGCGTCGGCGGCGTGCGAGTCCGGGCAACGACTCCCGGCCAGGGACGGAAGTGATCGGTCACGCGTCTGTCGCCGTGACGGTGCCGGTGGTGCCGTCGACGGTGATGACGGTGTCGTCGTGGAGCCTGCTCGTCGCGTTCGGGACGCCGAGGACGGCGGGGATGGCGTGCTCGCGGGCGACGATCGCGGCGTGGGAGAGCACGCCTCCGGTTTCGGTGATGACGCCGGCGGCGATGCGCAGCAGCGGCGTCCAGGCGGGGTCGGTGAAGGGGCAGACGAGGATGTCGCCCGGGTGCACGCGCGCGAAGTCGCCGGGACCGCGGACGATTCTCGCGGTGCCGGTCACGGTCCCGTGGCTGCCTGGTGTCCCGGTGAGTGTGGCGGCCGGGGTGTCCGAGGCGCTGGAAGGCGCTGCCGGCGGTGGGGGTGCGGCGGTGACCGGCCGTGCTTGCAGAACCCAGGTGCGGCCGTCGGCGATCGCCCACTCGATGTCCTGCGCTCCACCGAGTGCGGCAGCAATCTCCTTGCCCAGCTCGGCGAGTTGCGTGGCGGTCGCGTCGTCGATCGCCGGTTGCTCCCGGGCACGGGCGGGCACGTCGCCGATGACGAGCCGCGTGCCGCGCCGGTCAAGGCGGGTCCGTTTGTCTGCGACGGTGCGGGTGACCGACCCGTCCTCGGCGACGCGGTAGGCGTCAGGGGTGACCATGCCCCCGACGACGCTGGGGCCGAGGCCCCAGGACGCCTCGATCTCGGTCGTGCCGTCCGGGTCCGCGGGTGTGAACATGACCCCGGACACCTCGGCGTCCAGATGGCGTTGGACGAGGACGGCCATCACAAGATCGTCGGAAGGCTGGTCGTCGCGGCCGTGGGCCCCCCGGTAGTCGATGGCACGTGGAGAGAACAGCGAGGCCCAGCAGGCGCGTACGGCATCGGCGACCTCGCTGACCCCGTGCACGGCGAGAAAGCTCTCGTGCTGACCGGCCGCCGATGTCTGAGCGGTGTCTTCGTTCGCTGCCGAGGACCTTACCGCCACGGGCGGATCGCCGAGCTCGTCGAGCGCGCGTCCCAGCGCGTCGATCACGGTGGCGTGGACCGGACGGGCCCCGATCACCTGCCGAGCCGCGTCGAGATCGTCCGACTCGCCGGCGAACCGCCCGGGGTCCAGGTCACGGACAGCCGCGAGGTAAGCGGCGAACGAGACGACGAAGCCGTCAGGGACCGGCAGACCCGCGCGGAGCAGCGTGCCGAGTGCGCCGGCCTTGCCCCCGCAGGTATCGGCGACGGCCTCCATGAGGGGTACGATCATCCATCCCTACCTTTCAACAGAATGTTGACGACGCTCCGTCGATTGTGGATCATGAGTTGCATGCCACGCAAGCAGGACATCGCTCACGCCATGCACGCCGACCACGCCCAGGCCCACCGTGAGCAGGACGCGCGTGAGCGTCTTCTGCGCCTGGGCGCGGACGCGCTCGACGCCCGTCCGTGGCGGCCCCCGCCCGTCCCGCCGTCGGCGGTCGACCTCGCGCAGTTCGCCGTCTGGCGCTGCGCCGACCTGGACCGGGAGGACATCCTGAGCGCGCTCGCTCTCCTGCCCGCCGCGCGCGCCGAGGTCGAAGGGCTCGAAACCGCCCTGCTGTTCACGGCCCGGAGCGCAGGACTGACCTGGGCGCAGATGGCGCACGCGATGGGATTCAACTCCCCGCAGGCGTGCCAGCAGCACTACACCCGCCTGGCGGCACGACAGGACGCCGACTCGTGACGCGGGACTCCTCGCCCGGCCTCCTGGTCCTGCACGCCGTGCGTGTCACCGGCTTCGCGGACACCCCGGTGATCGCTCGTCGCTACGGGCTCGACGCGGCCGAGACGGAAGAGGTGCTGCGCGACGCCGAGGCACGGGGATGGGTTGAGCACACCGCTTTCGCCGGCACCGGAGGCTGGTCGTTGACAGGATCGGGCCGAGCCGAGAACGAGCGCCGGCTCGCGGCCGAGCTCGCACGCGTCGGCGGTGCCGACGAGGTCCGTGACGTCTACCGCGAGTTCCTCCCGCTGAACGCTCTCCTGCTACGAGCCTGCACCGACTGGCAACTCCGGCCCACCGCCGGCGACCGGCTCGCCCTCAACGACCACTCCGATCCCGCCTGGGACGCCAGAGTCCTCTACGAGCTCGCCGGCATCGGCCGCGCACTCCCGCCACTCGCGGACCGGCTCGGGGACGTTCTCGCGCGGTTCCGCGGATACGACACGCGATTCACCACAGCCCTGGCGCGCGCCCAGGCCGGGGAGGGCGCCTGGGTCGACCGCACCGACGTCGACTCCTGCCATCGTGTCTGGTTCGAGCTCCACGAAGACCTCATCGCCACGCTCGGCCTCGACCGGCACGCCGAACCCTGACCCCACGCTCCGCCGTCCCGCATCCACGATGGCCCTCTGGTGCGCCCGCCAGGTGCACCACCGGCCACCTGCCGGGTGCACCACCGGCCACCTCACTCCGTAGGCGGGTCACCGAGCCGGCCCCGGTCGGCCCGCCGGCCCTCCTCCCACGCCCCGGGCGGTCTCGGGCGGGCCTGCACGGCACCGCGCACCGCCTTGGACCCCTTCGCCGTACGGGCGCCGGGTGGCATCCCGGGGCACGGCGAAGGTATCCGGTCACCACGCCGGCTGGCTAGAATCCCGCTGTGGATGGTTCGTCCGCGCCCGGCCGGGTGCGGACGTCGTAAGAGGGAACCCGGTGGAAATCCGGGGCTGCCCCGCAGCGGTGAGTGGGAACGACCGCCGTCATACGCACTGGGCCTGTGGTCTGGGAAGCGACGGCCAGTAGGTCACGCCTGATCCAGGTGTGGTGCCCGCGAGTCCGAAGACCTGCCTCCGCCCGTGCGCCGACCGGTGCACGGTGGTCCGCGGCCCCGTGGGAGGGCCTGGGACGCGCCCGCGGGACCTTCCTGCCGTGCGCCTCTTCCTCCTGCCCGGCCGCATCCTGGCAATAGCGAGGGAAGCTGCCATGACAACGACGATCCTCGGGTATCCGCGCGTCGGCGCGCACCGAGAGCTCAAATTCGTCACCGAGGAATACTGGGCCGGCCGGGTCGGCGCAGCGGAACTGCAGTCCACGGCCTCGACGCTGCGACGGGCGGTGTGGACCGAGCTGCGGGACGCCGGCCTGGGGACGATCCCGTCGAACACCTTCTCCCTCTACGACCACGTGCTGGACACCAGCGTCATGGTCGACGCGGTCCCTGACCGGTACCGGACGCTGTCCGGTCTGGAGCGGTACTTCGCGATGGCGCGCGGCGCCGCGGACATCCCGGCGTTGGAGATGACCAAGTGGTTCGACACCAACTACCACTACATCGTCCCCGAACTCGCGCTGGACGCCCGTTTCCGGCTCGCCGACGGCGCGCGAGCGAAGCCCGTGGCCGAGTACCTCGAAGCCAGGGCCCTGGGGATCGAGACCCGGCCGGTGCTGGTCGGCCCACTGACCTACCTTCTGCTGGCCAAGGCCGCGCCGGGCTCGCCTGAGGGGTTCGTGCCGCTGGATCTTCTGGACGCCCTGGTGGAGGTCTACGCCGAGCTGCTGGAACGGCTCGCGGGAGCCGGCGCGCAGTGGGTGCAGCTGGATGAGCCCGTACTGGCCGGGGATCTCGGCGCGCGGGAGGTCGAAGCACTCGAGCGGGCCTACGGCCGCCTGGGCGGGCTGGCCAGCCGCCCGAGGATCCTGCTGGCCACCTACTTCGGCACCGTCGCGACCGAGGCGTTGAAGGTGGTGGCCTCCAGTGCGGTCGAGGCGATCGGGCTGGACTTCGTCTCCCGTCCAGACACCCTGGACGTGGTGGCCTCGGTCGGCGGGCTGCCCCACAAGACCGTCGTCGCCGGCGTGATCGATGGCAGGAACGTGTGGCGGGCGGATCCGACGCGGGCGAAGTCGACCTACGCGGTGCTGCTCGGGCTGGCCGGACAGGTGCAGCTGAGCACGTCCTGCTCGCTGCTGCACGTGCCCGTCGACCTCGACAGCGAGTCGTCTCTGGAGCCGGCGGTCCGGGCGCGGCTGGCGTTCGCGCGTCAGAAGGTCGCCGAACTGGTGGCACTCGACGCCGAGGTCTGCTCCGATGCCCCGCAGGCGGCGCCGGTCCCCGCCGCGGGTGTCGACGCCGAGGTCCGGGCCAGGCTGGAGGTTCTCGGCGACACCCGGCGGGCCGATCGCAGGACCCGCTTCGCGGCTCAGCGGGCGGAGCTCGGCCTGCCCGACCTGGCCACGACCACGATCGGATCGTTCCCGCAGACCGCCCGGATCCGCAGGACCCGCGCCGACCACAAGGCCGGCCGGATCGGCGACGCCGCCTACACCGAGGCGATGCGCGCCGAGATCGGGCAGGTGATCCGGCTTCAGGAGGACCTCGGCCTGGACGTTCTCGTGCACGGCGAGCCCGAGCGCAACGACATGGTCCAGTACTTCGCCGAACAGCTGTCCGGCTACGCGGCCACAGACCACGGCTGGGTCCAGTCCTACGGGACACGCTGTGTCCGCCCCCCGATCCTGCACGGCGACGTCTCCCGCCCCGAGCCGATGACGGTGAAGTGGACGGCCTATGCGCAGTCCCTGACGGCCAAGCCGGTGAAGGGCATGCTGACCGGCCCGGTGACGATGCTCGCCTGGTCCTTCGTCCGCGACGACCAGCCGCTGCCGGAGACCGCACGCCAGGTCGCCCTGGCCCTCCGCGACGAGATCGCCGACCTGGAGGCGGCCGGGATCGGCATCATCCAGGTGGACGAGCCCGCGCTGCGGGAGCTCCTGCCGCTGCGCAGGGCTGACCAGGAGGCATACCTCGCCTGGGCGGTGGCGGCCTTCCGGCTCGCCACCTCGGGGGCGGCGGTCTCCACCCAGATCCACACGCACATGTGCTATTCGGAGTTCGGTGAGATCATCACCGCGATCGCCGACCTCGACGCCGACGTCACCAGCGTCGAGGCGGCCCGTTCGAGCATGGAGCTGGTCGCCGACCTGCGCGAGGCCGGATACGCCAACGGGATCGGGCCCGGCGTGTACGACATTCACTCGCCACGGGTCCCGACGGTGGGGGAGATGGAGGCCAACCTGCGCCGCGCCCTGAAGGCCGTCTCGGCTGACCGGCTCTGGGTCAACCCCGACTGCGGCCTGAAGACCCGTGGTTACGCCGAGACCGAGGCGGCCCTGGCCAACATGGTCGCGGCCGCGCGGAACGTCCGGGCCGCCGGCTGACCCGCCGGCGGCCGCCCCTTTCAGCGGGGCGGCCGCGGTGTCGGCGCCTCGGACCCCGGCGCCGTCTCCACCGCGGCGGCCGTCGACCTGTACGTCGACGGCCGCGTTCCGGTGGAGATGGTGGCCGCAGCGGCGGTAGAGGTCGGCCCACTCCTCCCGGGTGAGCTGCCGTCCGCTCGCCACGACCTCCGCCAGTTCCTCGAAGTAGGCCTCGCGCGGGGCGCCGGGGGCGAACAGGACCAGCATCGAGGCGGGCCCCTCCCGATTGTTGAACCCGTGGATCCCGCCCGGCGGGACGGAGAGCAAGTCGCCCGGCGCGGCGTTCACCAAGCGTTCGCCGTCGTAGAGCCCGACCGTGCCGGACAGGACGAGAACGACTCCGACATCGTCCTGTGGAAGTGCGCGCCCAGGCCGCTGGACTCCCTTCCCGTGTCCCGTCGGTAGAGCCCGTACTGCCCGCCGGTGGACTCGCCCGTGGCCAGGTAGTGCACGTTCGTTCGCCCACCGATCACCAGGTCAGGCGCGGAGCCGTCCTTCCGCGATCTGCCGCCGACCTCACCCTCGTCCCCGTGGAAGACACGACATGCCGACCTCCTCGTCACTTGCTCCTACCGGCTGCCGGGCCGCGTGTGCGCGACACTGACAGCGTTCTCGCCGTGGCCATGAAGCCCACCTCCCGAGCGGGCGTCGGACCCGTCAGGACTGCCGGAGCGCCGCTTCAACCGGCTCAAGCAGTTCCGCGCCCTGACCACCCGCTGCCTCAAACGCTACATCGCCCGCGAGCTCTACAAGATCATCATGGCGCCCTGCTGTACTTGACATCCATAGGGGCGTCAAGACCGCCGGTTCCTACACCGCCGTGATCACCGTCGCATCCATGCTGCTCCGGCTGTAACCCACGCCTTTGAAACAGGCCCCATGCGTAGGCGGCGCCCACGTCGTCATCCCGGTCACCGGGGCGAGGCGTGGGCGGTTCGGCCTGCTGGAGTGTCAACGCGTCGGCAGGGGCCCAGGCTCAGCGGCTCACCGTGGTCTCCCGCTCCATATACGACAGCTTCTCGGGATTGCGCAGGGCGTAGAGCCCGGTGATGAGGCCGTCGTCGATACGTACCGTCATGACGGTGTCGATGCCGCCGTCGAGCCGGACGATCAGTGCCGGGTGGCCGTTGACCTGTACCGGCTGTAGCGACGCCGCGGGAGTGATCCTGCCCAGCACGTGGGCCACCTGGCCGGCCCCCACGACGGGCGCCAGCGCGGCCTGTTTGACTCCGCCGCCGTCGGCCAGCAGGACGACGTCCGGGGCGAGCATGTCGAGCAGGCTTTGCAGGTCGCCCGTCTCGATCGCCCGTTGGAACGCCTCGAGCGCGTCGCGGGTCTGGGCCGGGGAAACGGCCCCGCGTGGTCGGCGCGCGGCGACGTGTGCCCGTGCCCGGTGGGCGATCTGGCGGACCGTGGCCGGGCTCTTGTCGACGGCTTCGGCGATCTCGTCGTAGGCCAGGTCGAACACCTCGCGCAGCACGAACACCGCCCGCTCGGTCGGCGTGAGCGTCTCCAGCACCAGCATCATCGCCATCGAGACGCTGTCGGCCAGCTCGACGTCCTCGGCCACGTCGGGCGTGGTGAGCAGTGGCTCGGGCAGCCAGGGGCCGACGTAGGACTCCTTGCGCCGGCCGAGGGTACGCAGCCGGCCCAACGCCTGCCGGGTGGTGATCCGGACCAGGTAGGCGCGCTGGTCCCGCACGGTGCTCAGGTCGACGCCCGCCCACCGCAGCCAGCTGTCCTGCAGGACGTCCTCGGCGTCGGCGGCCGAGCCGAGCATCTCATAGGCAACGGTGAACAACAGGTTGCGGTGGGCGACGAACGCCTCGGTGGCCGGGTCCACCACAGAGTCCACAGCCGAATCCGCAGCGGACTCCACCGCGGAGTCCGTGGCGGAGTTTTCAGCGGAGTCGGTGCGGTCGCTCCAGGCGAGCGGCCCGGCTGTGTCCGTCGGTCTCTCGCTGCGCCCGTTCATCGCCCGCTCCCACCTGTCGGCTCTCAACTGTGTCACACGCACAAGACACCGCTCTCACCCGCTGTGTGACACCCACGGCCGGTGACACACCTCACACCGCCGTGGATGTCACAACGATCAGGTCACCGGCATCTGATGTCCGTCAGCACGCCACCCGGACGATCCGCGCGGCGGACAACCCCACACGTGAGGACCACATCATGGAACCCCGTTTCAACCTGCTGGCCAACGAACTCGGCGCCAAGATCGCCAAGAAGATCTACAACGTCGCCCTGGCGATCCAGCACTCACCGCTGCCCCAGACCACCCAGGACCTGGTGATGCTGCGCGCCAGCCAGATCAACGGCTGCGGTTTCTGCGTCGACTACCACACCAAGGACGCCACCGCCGCCGGCGAGAGCGCGCTCCGGCTCCATCTGGTCGCCGCCTGGCGCGAGTCCACCGTGTTCACCGAGGCCGAGCAGGCCGCACTGGCACTGGCCGAGGAAGGCACCCGGCTCGCCGACACCCACCACGGCGTCCACGACGAGACCTGGGCCCAGGTACGCAAGCACTACAACGACGACCAGATCGTCGCCTTGGTCTCCCTGATCGCCATGATCAACGCCAACAACCGACTCAACGTGATCGTGCGCAACCCCGGCGGCTCCTACGAACCCGGTCAATTCGCCGGCATGGCCAACTGACCAACTGACCAACCCCCACCCCGACCCCGGTCCGGTCCGGAACCCACCTCACCCGGACCGGACCCGCACACCCCACCGGCCCGGCCAGTTCGAAAACGAAGATTCTTTTGTTCGGAAGGAACGTCATGAGCTCAGCGCTTGAAACCCTCCGCCGTGACTTCGGCGGCGACATCATCGAACCGGGCACAGCGGAGTACGCAACGGCCAGTCGCTCGATACTGGCCTCCGGTAGCCCGGCCTGTGTTCTGCGCCCCAAGAGCGTCGAGGACGTCCAGGCGGCTGTCAGATTCGCCGCCGGCGCAGGGCTTTCGCCGGCCGTACGGGGCGGCGGCCACAGCTTCGCGGGCTTCGGCACCAACGACGACGGCGTCGTGATCGACCTCGGCAAGCTCGCGAACGTCGAGGTCATCGACAAGGAACGTCACCTCGTACGGATCGGCGGCGGCGCCACCTGGGGTCAGGTCGCGGCCGCCCTGGCCCCGCACGGCCTGGCGATCTCCTCGGGCGACACCAGGAGCGTCGGGGTCGGTGGGCTGACATTGGCCGGTGGCATCGGCTGGAAGGTCAGGAAGTACGGCCTCGCGTTGGACAACGTGGTCACCGCAGAGGTGGTCACGGCCGACGGAGAGGTCGTGCAGGCAAGCACGGAGGAGAACCCCGAGCTGTTCTGGGCGATTCGCGGTGGCGGCGGCAACTTCGGGATCGTGACCGCCTTCGAGTTCGCGGCACATCCGACGACGGACGTCTTCTACGGCAGGATCGCCTTCCCGGCGTCGGAGGCGGCCACCGTGCTCCAGGGTTGGGCGGACTACCTCCGCACCGCCCCCGAAGAGCTCACCTCCGTCGCGGAGTTCGCCAACCCCTTCGCGGGCGGGCCCGAAGCGCCGGTCGAGATCCGCGTCGCCTTTGACGGCGACGACCCGGAGCTCGCGGCGCGGGCCATCGATCCGATCCGGCGGCTCGGCACGGTGATTGACGACGATGTCGCGCTGAAACCCTATGCGGACACGCTCGTGGACGGTGCCACCCCGCCGCCGGGCATCCAACTGGTCACCCGGAGCGCCTTCGTCGACATGGCATCGGTGCCCGAGGTCCTTCGGATCCTCACTGAGGCCGGGGCGGCAGGGGGGTCGCCGTTCATCGCCGTTCGCAGCGTCGGCGGTGCGGTGTCCCGAGTCCCCGACGATGCCACCGCCTACGCGCATCGCCAGGCGGAGTTGATGTTCGTGACCACCATCGTGGGTCCGCAGCCGCTCGTCGAGGCCGCGCGTCCTTCCCTGGAGGCGATCTGGGGGAGACTCGCACCTCACGTCAACGGCGCCTACGCCAACTTCCTCGCCTCCGCCGCCGAGGAGGATGTCGCCGCGATCTATCCAACGCAGACCTACGAGCGGCTCGCGGCGGTCAAGCGTCAGTACGACCCCGGCAATCTGTTCGCCCGCAACCACAACGTCCGGCCGCGGTCAAGCCTTGCGGACCGGTGAAGGGGATGGACGCCCGTGGGTTCGCGGCCGGCTCACGGGGCGGCTCCGGTGCGGAGCCCCTCCCCGGGGCTACTTCAGATCGGTGAGGAGGTCATCGAGGGCCTTGTTGAGGGCTTCAGAGTTGGCCGGGCCGAACCATGTGGTGCGGATCCGTTCGTTGCTCCCGTTCGGGGTCTCGTGGTCGGCTGCGCGCCGGCGCAGGGAGCGGGTTCCGTCGCCAAGGGAGCGGCCGACGCCCTGGAAGAGGCCGCGCACGTAGCGGTCCGCGTCACCGGCGTCGATGCCGTGGCCGGTGGCCCACGACGTGAGCGTGGCGAGGTACGAGTAGTGGGTGGTCAGCGTCCCCGTCAGCGCGGAGAAGACGTTGAAGGCCGCCTCGTCTTCGACCGGGAGCGCCCCGCCCAGATGCTCGAAGAAGGCGTTCACCGCCGGGTGCGACGGGCACGTCGCCGTGACGGAGCGACGTTCGCGTACGGCGGGCAGAGAGACGGCCCGTACCAGGGGGCGTCGGTGGCGAGTGTCTGGCGCAGGTCGTCGTTGCCGACGCCGGCCATCACGTTGACCACGATCTTGTCGTCGTCCACGCTCAGGCCGGCGAGTGCTCCGTGGCGCCGCGGTGCCCTCGGCCCGCCCCGTGACCCTCCGCGTGTTCCAGGGTGGAGCCGCGGCTCCGGTCGGTGCCGGTGGTCCGCGAACTGACCGGCCGCGCCGGCGTGCCTTGTCTGCTCTGCGCTGGGTCGGTGTTCCGTACGGTGTCCTCTGCGCCGTCGCCCATGCCCGGCAGACGCGTGCCGGGCAGAGTCTCCTCAGTTGACGATGCCGTGCAGCAGCACATCGATGAGGCTTTCGGTATCGATGTCCGGCCGTCCGTAGGCGCCCTGGTCGCCGGCCCAGGCGATCGCGGTGGCCAGTGTGATGAGGGTGTCGCGGGTGATGGGCGTGCGCAGGCGCCCCGCCTGCGTCACCCTGGTCACCAGCGCGTCGGCCGCGTCGACGGCGGCGGTGCAGTGCCGCCCCAACGCGCTGTCGGGCTCGGCGACGGCTCGTGCGATCTCCTCGGACAGGCCCCGGATCCGGCGGATGTGCGACACCAGCGCGCTGATCCACTGCCGCAGCGCGGCGACCGGGTCGGGCTCGGCGACCAGGTCGCCGGCCAGCCCGGTTACTTCCGCGAGGCTGTCGCCGACCACGGCGGCGATCAGGTCTTCACGACGTGGGAAGTGCCGGTAGAGGGTGGCCGGGCCGACTCCCGCGCTGCGGGCGATCTCGTTGAACGACACGTCGACCCCGCTGGTGGTGAACGCGGTGCGCGCGGCGGCCAGCAGGCGCGCCCGGCTGCGCCGTGCGTCCGCCCGCACGCCGCCGGGCGGCAGAGCGCCGACGTCATCCATCCCTGAACTCCTTGCATAAATGGAATGGCATTCCGTATATTCGGAGCGCCATTCCGGATTCTACTTGTAGGGCGGCCACCATGTCACTGCCAGTACGTTTGCCTGCCATCGGGCTCTGGGCCACGGGCCTGGATCTGAGCTCACCGGGTGAGAGCGCCGATCTCGTCGCCGAGTTGGAGGAACTGGGGCTCGGCGCCTTCTGGCTCAGCGAAGGGCTCGTCCATGACCCGTTCGTCGGCGCCACCCGGCTGCTGGCGGCGACCCGGTCGCTGGTGATCGGCACCGGCATCGCGGTGATCTACGGTCGCCACGCGCACTGGATGCGCAATTCGGCGCGGGCGGTGCTCGACACCCACCCCGACCGGTTTGTGTTCGGGCTGGGCACGTCCAACCCGCGGGTCGTCGAGGAGGTGCTCGGGCTGGACTTCCGGCGGCCGATCTCCACGCTGCGCGCCTATCTCGACGATCTCGACGCGCCGGACGGCCTGCGGTCGATGCTCGGCCTCCCCGATGCCGACCGGCTGCCCCGCCTGCTGGCGGCTCTCGGGCCACGGGCGATGGACCTCGCCCGGGATCGGGCCGACGGGGCGATCACCTACCTCGTCCCTCCGGAGCACACCGTCCAGGCCCGTGCGGCGCTCGGACCCGACCGTACGCTGGTCGTCGAGCAGGCCGTGGTCGTCGGTGCCGACCAGGACGACGCCCGCAGCCGGGCCCGCGCCCACGTCGCCGGCTACCTGGGCGTGCCGACCTATCGGGGCAGCTGGCAGCGGCTCGGCTTCACGGACGCCGACTTCGACGGCGGCGGCAGCGACAGGCTCATCGACGCCATGGTCGCCACGGGAGAAGATCAAGTGGCCGACCGGATCGCCGCCCACCTGGCCGCCGGAGCTGACCACGTCTGCCTTCAGGCGCTGCCCGCTCAGCCCTTCACCTTCCCGGCCCAGCAGTGGCGGACCCTCAGCGCCCTCGGGCAATCCGTGACGGCGTGATGCGCGGCGGTCCCCCGGGGGTGTGTTTCAAACGTGGTCACAGCCACTCGTTGATACAGGCGATGTGCAGGGTCGCCTCGTAGCGGACGGCGAGCTTGTCGTACCCGGTCGCGACGGCCCGGTTGCGCTTGAGTCGGTTGATCGCGCACTCCACGGCATGGCGTTCGCGGTAGCCGGTGCTGTCGAACTTGGGTGGCCGGCCGCCCCGCGGACCGCGGTTGAGCCGGTGGGCTTCTTCTCCGGGATCGTGCACTTGATGCCGCGCCTGCGCAGGTAGGCGCGGTTGGCGCACGAGGAGTAGGCCTTGTCCGCCCGGACCCGCTCCGGCCGGGTAGGCGGACGGCCTCTGCTCCCAACGGGGCCTAACGTTGGTCCATGTCCGAAATGCCATCACGGGTCGAACTGTGCCCGCTCACCCTCTCCGACCAGGACGAGTTCTGCTCGCTCGTGCGGGCCAGCACGGAGCTGCACCTGCCATGGATGCAGCTGCCCGCGACCGCGGAGGAGTTCCGGGTCTGGATGCGCCGCTTCGACGACGGCACCAACCTGGGCCTTCTGATCCGTGTCCGGGAGACCGGCGCAGCCGCCGGCATGGTCAACATCAACTCGATCATCCGGGGCCGCTACCAGGGCGCGTCCCTCGGCTACGCGGCCTTCGCCCCGTCCGCGGGGCAGGGTTACATGACCGACGGGCTCACCGTCACCCTGCAGCACGCCTTCACCGACCTGCGGCTCCACCGGCTGGAGGCCAACATTCAGCCGGCGAACAGGGCATCCCTGGCCCTGGCCCGGCGCCTGGGCTTCCGTTACGAAGGGCTGTCGCCCGCCTACCTCTACATCGACGGGGCCTGGCGCGACCATGAACGCTGGTCCGTCACCGCACCAAACCCCTGGAAACCCGATCCCTCCCTTCCAGAGGTATGAGCCACACGGCGCCGCTTGAGCCACACGTCCTATGCCCCCCGAGCCACGGCCCGGGGGTGCGTCCCGCACACACATGCCTCACATGTTCTCGGCGCCGGCTCTGATGGCTTCGCGGATACGGAAGTAGGTGCCGCAGCGGCAGATGTTGCGCAGGCCGTCGAGGTCGGCGTCGGTGATTTCGCGGCCTTCGGTGGCGACGCGGCGGACCAGCGCCACGGCGGCCATGATCTGGCCGCGCCGGCAGTAGCCACACTGGGCGACGTCGTGGTCGAGCCATGCCTGCTGCATGGGGTGTAGGGCCTCGCCGACCGTGGCCGGAAGCCCTTCGATGGTGGTGACTCCGTCGGAGAGCGAGGAGCTGTTCTCGCGACGGCTGCTCGGCTACGCCATGGCCGAACACCACGATGCCGCACTGACCGCCGCTTCGCCGCAGGGTCCCGCCTGCAAGGCTGTCCATGGATGAGCAGAGCGCCGCCGCCGTGACCGCTCTGGGGCACGGCGCGCTCTACGGCACCACCGGCAACGGGCACTGGTGCCGGCGGCCCGCCCCCAAGCTGGCCGGCAGACCGCTCCCGGCGTCGCCCCCGGGGCCGTCACCGCCTACGGCGGGCTGGTCGAGGAATCCGGCGACGGCCGGCTCATACACCTGGCGACCGGATAGATCGCCCTTCCCCGTCCTCGTCTTCGGCGAGCGCCTGCCGGCGATGGTCGCGCGGGCTCATGCCGTAGGCGGCGCGGTAGGCGCGGCTGAACTCCGCGGCGGTCCTGAACCCCCACCGGAGGCCGATCTCGCCGATTGGCTGGTCTCGCAGCCGCGGGTCGGCGAGGTCTGCGCGGCAGCGTTCCAGCCGACGCCGCCGGATCGTGGCGCTCACGGTCTCCGGCTGCCGCTGAAACAGCACGTGCAGGGTCCGTACGGAGATGTGGTGGTGCGCGGCGATGCCGGCCGGCCCCAGTTCGGGGTCGCCGAGACGGTGGTCGATGAAGGCGTCGATGCGCGCGGCCAGTGCCCGATGACGGCTCTCGGCCGGCAGTTGGCGGCCGGCACCGAGGCGGCCGGCGAGGAACGCGGCAGCCAGGTCGAGACTGATCGTGCCCAGCCGGGACAGCTCGGCCGGATCGCAGCCGGCGGCGTGCTCGCGCAGGCCGGTCAGATAGCGGGCCAGCATCGCCCCCGCGCCGGTCCGCGCCGAGAGCTTGCGCGCCAGCAGCCGCTCCACCTGGCCGCGGGGGAGCGGCAGTGCGTCCCGCGGCATGAACAGGAACGTCACCCGGGTGAGCCGGCCGAGGTCGACGAAGTCGGTGGCGAAGGGGTGGGAGGTGTCGAACAGCGCGATGTCGCCGGCCTCCAGGTAGGAGTCGTTGCGCCGCTGCTCCAGCCGTACCGGACTGCCGTGGACGAGGAAGAGCTGGTAGCTGTCGGGGTCGTGCCGCCTGATGTGGGCCGGCGTGCGCCGGGCCGTCATCGGCGACACCGTGAACTCGGCCACCCGCACGCCCGCAAGGTCGACGGAGCACGCCCGGCCGTGGAAGTCGTCAGCGTGCTCGGTGGACAGCGACGTGGGCACGATCTCGTGCCCGGACATGTGCGCCCACCACTCCAGGCGAGCCCTCCTCGGCACGAGGTCGGTGGACACGGAGACCACGGGGCCCGGTTCGGCCGTGCGGTGGATCCAGGAGGTCCCGTACGAGTGGTCGCACACTGCATCTACGCTCTGAGGCACCGTCCAAGGGTCCACAGGGCCGGTCCCGGCCGCAAGACCGACGGCACCCTCGACCACCCCGCACACCTCTCACGACGGCGCCGCGCTCCGGCGGCCGAGCGTACGAGCTCGGCAGCGCGTCCAGGAGAATCTGGCCCTGCCGCGCAGGACGCGGGCGTCTGTTCGGCGACCGCCGCCGAGCCGTACCCGCGCCGCGATGACCATCCCTCGCCGTTGTGCGCGCTCGGCGTCGTCCGGGCCGCCTCGCTCGTCGACTCGGCCGTCATGGAGGCCATCACCCTGGATGTCGGCGACAACTGGCGGTGGAACACCGCCTGGGGTTGGGACCTCCCCGTCATGGCCATGGCCGCCACCCGTCCGGGCCGCCCTGACCTGGCCGTCGACACCCTGCTCATGGAGACGCCCAGGAACCGTTTCCTGACCGTCCGCGGTCCGGGTCTGCCCGCCGGTGTCACTGACCTTCACGCCCCCGCTTCTCGCTGTGGTTGGTTTCAGGGGTTTCCTGTCGGTGATCCAGCCCACCGGGACAGGGCGTCGGTCAAGGAGGTGGCCTCTGATCCCGTCCAGCCGACGTGGCCGTCAGGGCGTACCAGTACGGCCTCGGCGCCCAGCTCGCGTGCGGTCACCCTGTAGCCGACCCGTGCCGACCACGGGGCGACGGCCGCACGCAGGCGGTCCGTGGCGGCGAGCACCACGGCTCGGCCGTCGCGCAGATCGAGGCCCGGCAGATGCCGCCCGAGCAGGGGGTGCGGCTCTCCCGGGAGGGGATAGCGGATGTCCAGCCCGGAGATCATGCCGGCGACCACCTTGTTGGCTTCCGGCACCGTCAGCAGTTCCTCGACGATGGCGCGCAGGGCCAGGTTCTCCTCCTCGGGCACCAGCAGGACGGCCTGGGCGCGGGTGTTGGCCAGCACTCGCGCGGCCACGGGGTGCCGCTCGGTGTGGTAGGTGTCCAGCAGCTCGTCCGAGGCCTGACCTTTGAGTTCGGCGGCCAGCTTCCAGCCCAGGTTGAAGGCGTCCTGCAAGCCGAGGTTGAGCCCCTGGCCGCCCATCGGTGAGTGGATGTGCGCGGCGTCTCCGGCGAGCAGCACCCTGCCGTGCCGGTAGTGCGTGACCTGTCGCGAGGCGTCGGTGAAACGGGAGGCCCAGCGGATCTCGCCGAGCCTCACCTCCGGTCCGAATGCGCCGGCCAGTGCCCTGCTCACCTCACCGGGCGTGATCGGTGCGTCCCTGGGCAGTTCATGCTGCTCGGGGCCGTAGAAGAGAAAGCGGTGCACGCCGTCGCCGAGCGGTGCCAGGTAGCCCTTGCCGGTGGCGGAGGGAGTCATGACCGGCAGGCTCCACGACGTGGGGGCCGGCCCGGTGAGGATGAGGTCCGCGACCGCCATCTTCAACCGGCCCTCCAGCCCGGGGAAGCCGGCTCCCAGCAGTTCGCGCACCGTGCTCCGTCCGCCGTCGCAGCCGACGAGGTAGCGGCCGTGCAGCCGTGCCGGACCGGCGGTGGCGGTGACGCCACGGTCGTCTTGGGTGAGCGCGGTCAGTCCGTGCCCGCGCAGCATCTTGATGCCCAGCTCCGCCACCCGGGCTTCGAGGAGCTCTTCGACACGCGCCTGCGGGATGCCGATCATGTATGGGTGGGCAGTGTCCCAGGCGCTGAAATCCAGCCGGAGCCCGGCGAAGTGCCCGCCGGGCACCTGCTGGATGGCCCGATCGGTGAGCGGGCCCAGCAGGCCACGCGCCTCGAACACCTCGGCCGTGCGGGGTTGCAGGCCGAGCGCTTTGGACTGGCCGCCACGAGCGGGCAACCGCTCCACCACGACCGCGGACACCCCTGCCAGGCCGAGCTCGGCGGCGAGCATGAGGCCGGTGGGGCCGGCCCCGACAATGATCACATCGACGTTCATGCCGGGATGGTAAAGCTCATGTCGGTTACCGAGAGGATAGCTACATGGCCCGGCCGTTGGCCGGGGTACGCGCCGGCCCGCTGGACGGCCTGCGCCCATCGCCAACAATCCTGCGCTCTGCGCTGACGACACGGGGCATCCGGCGTCGCAGGATTGCCTGCGCGTCACCTCATGAACAACTGTCACGTATGGCGTCTCACATGGAGATGAAGATCATGGGTCTCAGAAGGATGACGGTCGGCGCGGCCGTTGCGGCCGCGCTCGGCACCTCGGTGGTCCTCACCGCCACCACCGCCACGGCTTCCCGCCAGACGGTCGAAACGCCCGCCACGGTCTGCGGCCCGGGTTACACGGTCGAGCGCCAGGCCCCGTTCACCGGGGGCGTCGCCTACCTGCTCTACAACTCCAGCAAGCAGAACGCCTGCGCGGTGACGTTCAAGACCAAGGATGTGGGCGCGCGCACCTTGGTCTGGTCCGCGGTGGATGTCAAGGGGGCGGGTGTGGTGAAGAACGAGGAGATCACGCCCCTGCACACCGTGCCCGTCTACCATGCCGCACCGGCCAACTCCTGGGTGAAGTTCTCCGGCGGCACCAGGAGCGCCGACTCCGGCGGCGGGTACGAGCAGCTCAAGTGACAGCTCCGTCCCTGGACGCTCGGCGTCCGGGGACGCCCGTTGCGATCGCCCTCACTCCGCCGGTCCGCCACCGTCTGCATCGCCAGGCCACGCTGGAGCTCGTCCACGCCCACAACACCACCTCCGCAGACGCGGACCCCGACGACCATGCCGACGCAGCGGGCCAGGGACGGTGACGACCGGGCGTGAGGCCCGGAACCCGGATCGAGCCGGACGAGAGACGACACCAGTGTTACCGTTATAGTGGTTACATGGTGAGCGTCAGCACGGAGACTCCCGACCAGACCGAACGGCGTCTCCGGCGAGTGATCGCACAGTCCGAGTTCGTCGTGCACGACGGGACATGGTGCTTCGAGGAATCGTCCGAGCCCCCCGTCCTGACGCCGGAGGTCCTCGCGGTGGTCAGGGACGAGCAGGTGTGGAGCAGTCTGGTGCCGCTGAGGGAGGACCTGGCCGAGGGCGAGCACTTCGGAGTGTTCTCCTTCCACTTCCCCGGCGGCGCCGACAACAGCGGTTTCGTCGGCTGGCTCGCCACCCGCCTCAAGCGAGAGCTCGGCACCGGCGTCTTCGTCGTCTGCGGGAGCAACGCCGCCCGGGGCGGCGTCTTCGACCACTGGGGCTGCCCGGCGGAGCTGCTGCCCCAGGCGGTGAGGGTCATCGGCGATCTGCGATCCGGGACGTCGGCAACGAAGCCGTCGCCAGATGCACGCGATCGTGTTTTCGCAGGTCGGGAGGTTGAGCTGGCGGGACTGAACAGCGATTCTGTCCGGTATGGAAATCCGGCTCCAACACTGTGACCTGCGCGACCGTCCGGGGCGGACGGAGTGTCGGCGGACGGGCGGCGTACTGTCCGCTTTATGGGGTTTTTGAGGCGGTTGTGCAGTCCCGTCGCGTGATCATATAGGCCCGATTCGCCTCACGTGCCCGCGCGTAGGACCCCTCTCGGAACGCTCGAAACTCCCCGGACGCCTCCGCCCGCCGCCCTACGCTGGGTGCTCATGGATCTCCCCCTGGTCGGCGTGCTTACCGTCGCCATCCGCGGGACCTGTCCGGCCTGGTTGGTGGTATGTCGGTCCCGTTGCAGGCGGCGGCGCATGTGAGCGGATCTCAGATGGCGTTGTGCAGGCCGGCCGCCGCGTCCCGGAGGGCGGTGAGCAGCCCGTCGAGGGCGGGCTGGCCCAGCGAGGTCGCCCGTACGGCCGCGTGGATCGTCCTGACCGGCTCGGGATTGCGTATCTTGCGGACGACGACGGCCGGGTGGCGGTGACCCAGCCCCATCTCGGGGACCAGGCTCAGCCCGAGGCCCGCGGCGACGAAGCCCTGCGCGGTGGGGTAATCCTCGCTCTCCACCACGAAATCGGGGCTGAAGCCGGCCGCGGCGCAGCTGCCCACAACGGCGTCGAGGCAGGGGCCGGGCCGCTCGCTGCGTACCCATGGCTCCTCGGCCAGGTCGGTGAGATCGAGGAACCGCTTGGCCGCCAGCCGGTGGTTCTTCGGCAGGACGGCACGGTAGGGGTCGTCGAGCAGGTGGACGAGGCGGACGCCGTCGTGGCGGTGGTCGCGGGGAGCGACCACGATGGCCAGGTCGGCCCGGCCCTGCGCCACATCGGGGAGCGGGTCGTCCGGGTCGGTCATCTTCAGGTCGATCCGCACCCCCGGATGCCTCGTGCGGAGCCAGGAGAGCGCCGGCGCCATCAGGGGGGCGCCGGCGGTGGCGAAGTAGCGGATCGCCAGCCGTCCGGTACGCCCCGCGCGCAGGTCGGCCAGCGCCGTCTCGGCCTCGGCCAGTTGCCTGCCGATGACCGCCGCGTGCTCGGTGAGCAGCCGCCCGGCCGCCGTGGGCTGCACGCCCCGGCCGACGCGCTCCAGCAGCGCCGTCCCCGCCTCCTTCTCCAGCACGGCCACCTGCTGGCTGATCGCCGAAGGCGTGTAGCCGAGATAGGTGGCCGCGGCGGTCACCGAGCCGCTGGTGACCACCGCGCGGAGGATCTGCAGCCGGCGCACGTCAAGCATGTAGGAAAGCTTAAAGCATCCGTAGAACTTTGCACTTGTCCTGTCGAATCGGTGCCGTGCCTCCCGCTGCGCCCGCACCGTTGCCGGCTGGCTCGAGTACGGGCGAGCCCTCGGCCTGGCCGGCCTGTGCCCGGCGCCAAGCCCTCCGGGGTCGCAGCTCGCCGATCACAGTCCCACTGCCACATCAGGGCCGTCACCCGGTGAGGGCCCCTCGGAGGAACTCGAGGATCTCCGTCCGCGCGGCCTTGGCCTGCGGTGCCACGCCCGGCATGCTGAGGAAGGCGTGGCCTGCTTGGGGGTGTTCGGTGAGGCGCGCGGGCGTCCCGGCCGCCTGCAGTCGTTCGGCGTAGCGGCGGCCGTGATCGGCCAGCGGGTCGGCGGTCGGTACCACTACGAGTGCTGGGGGCAGTGCGCTCAGGTCGTCGGCGTACAGCGGTGACAGCGTACGGGGATCGGTTCCCGGTGGAACGGCGAGCCGGTGGAACAGCTGTAGCTGCGGCAGGGTGAGGGTCGGGCTGTCGGCGTACTGGGTGATCGAGGCATGGTCGAGCATCGTCTCGGTCACGTCGACGGCGGGGTTGACCAGCACCTGGGCCCGCAGGCGCAGGCCGGTCCGGCCGGCCCGGATCGCGGCCAGGGCGTTGATCAACGCGCCGCAGCTCTCGCCGAAGACGGCGGTCCGCGCCGGGTCGATGCCCCATTGTGCGGCGTGCTGGATTACGTGCCGGAGCACGTCCCAGCCGTCGTCGACGGCCGCCGGCAGCGGAGTGTCCGGGTCGAGGAGGCGGTGCTCGACCGAGACGACGACCGCGGGCAGTTGGGCGGCGAGGTGGCTGTTGACCCAGTCGCACTGCACCGCCGTGCCCACGAAGCCGCCTCCGTGCACGTGGAGCACGAACGGCAGGGCGTCGCGCCCGCCGTCGTGTCCGGGTGAGGGCCGGTACACCCGGACCGGGAGATCGCGGCCGGGCAGCGCCACCTGTTGCCACTGGATCGCGGCGCCGGGATCCGGATCCCCGGTGATCGCCCGCACCGCGCTGGACGCCCGAAAGCGGTTCTCCGCGTCGCGGTAGGCGACCAGTTCCGCAGTTGTCATCGTCAACCAGTCCGGCGCCGGCGGCCGCTTCGTGGCAGTGACCTCACTCAATGTCTTCTCCTTGGCCCAGTTGGTTTCGCTACCGCAGGTTTCGATACCAACGGTAGCGCAAAAAGGTGTCGTGTGGGCATGACTCGAGCGACCACATCCGCCAGACCGCCCGGTCGCCCGCGCTCCGGTGTCAGCGTCGTGGTCTTCGCCGCGACGCTGAGCACGGTCCACGAGCTCGGCTGTACGAGCGTCACCTCGCGGGTCGCCGCCGAGGTGAACAGGTATCGCGCTGATGAGGTCCGGGCGGAAGACCGACTCCTCCCGGTACTCCGGCAGCACGAGCGGGCCGAACACGATCAACAGCAGCATTACCGGGACGCCGAACCGGCTCGTTGTCCTTGGTGCTCGCCGAGCAGGGCCACCGGCCGGTCGGGGTGGATCTGGCCCCACTGATGATCGAGCAGGCCCGGCGCAAGCTCACGGCGGCCGGCTTCGACGCCGCGATGATGGTGGGCGACGCGAGCAACCCGCCCGCGCAGGCCGGGACGTCTTTCGAGGTGATCCTCTCCCGTCACCTGTTGTGGACCCTGCCCGATCCGCGGGAGGCGTTGCGCCGGTGGATCGGCCTGCTGCGTCCCGGCGGGCGTTTGATCCTCATCGAGGGGCGCTGGGCGACGGCCGAACCGGGTGAGGCCCAGTCCTATGAGGTGGGGTCGGAGCCGATGCCGTGGATGGGCGGGGTCGAGGCGGAGCGTCTCCTGGCGGCGCTGCGGCCGTTGGTCGAGACCGCCCGCGTCGAGCCGCTGCCTGATCCCACCCTGTGGGGGCGGACCATTCAGGACGAGAGATATGCCGTCGTCGCGGCTGTTGGGTTTCCGGAAGCTGCCGGGGAGGATCGGGGACGCTGTGGTGCCGCGTTTCCGGGAGTCGTTCCCGCGGTCTGCTTCCGGAATTGAGCAATCCCGGAAGCAGACGTGCGCGCCGGCGTGTCGCCTGAGGGCTTCCCCCTCCTGTTCCATCGACTTTCGTCGATTGATGACGAGTGAGGAGAAGGGGGCACTCCCAGCAGGAGTGCGATCTGGTCGATGTGCCGGGTGGCGGGGCCGGTGCCCTTCTTGCTGGAGGTCGCGATCTTGCAGATCGTTCCGTCCGGGGCGCCGATGACGCCGCCGTAGCCCCAAAACCCCGGTGACCACGGATGCGGCCACGGATCGACGGCACGGATCTCGCATGGTGGCCACTGTGGACGGGGTTCGGAGAGGATGCGGCAAACTGGGGCAGTGGTGACAGGAGTGGAGATCTCGCCTCGGGAAGCCGGGGTGCTCGAACTGGTCGGAGCCCATCTCAGCAACGCCGAGATCGCGGCACAGCTGTGCATCTCGGTGCGCACCGTGGAGAGTCACGTCTCCTCGCTGCTGCGCAAGCTGGAGGTGCCGGATCGGCGGGCGCTCGCCCAGCGCGCGCCCGAGCCGGTCGGCGCCGGCCCGTCGTATCCGGCGCAGGTTCTGCCGGCCCCGCTGACCTCGTTCATCGGCCGGGTGAGCGAGCGGGCCGAGCTGACCGAGATGATCAAGGCGCACCGTCAGGTGACCGCGGTCGGTCCCGGTGGAGTGGGCAAGACCCGGCTCGCGTTGGCGGTGGCCGCGGAGGCGGTCGGCGAGTACTCCGACGGGGTGTGGTTCGTCGACCTGGTCCCGGTCATCGATCCGGGCATGGTCGCGGCCGCGGTCGCCGGCGCGCTGGGCCTGGGCGAGCAGCCCGGCCGTGGGATGACCGAGTCGGTGATCGCCGCGCTGGCCGACCGCCATGTGCTGCTGGTGCTGGACAACTGCGAGCACCTGGTGGACGAGGTGGCGCTGTTTGTCGAGCGGCTGCTGGCGGCGTGCCCTCGGGTGACGGTGCTGGCGACCAGTCGGGCCCGGCTGATGGTGCCGTTCGAACGGGTGTATCCGCTCCCGCCGCTGTCGCTGCCCGTTGACGGTGAGTCGGACGCGGTCGCGTTGTTCATGGAGCGGGCGGCGGCGGTCGGCCGGCCGCTGGATCCTCCACTGCGCGACCAAGTGGCCTCGATCTGCGAGCGGCTGGATGGGATGCCGCTGGCGATCGAACTGGCCGCCGCCCGGTATCCCACGCTCGGGCTGGACGGCATCACCGCAGCCCTGTCCCACCCGCTCCGGATGCTGACCGGCGGCTCCCGTGCCGACGACCGGCACCGCTCGGTGCGGGGGGCGCTGGACTGGAGCCATGCTCTGCTGGAGCCGGCCGACCGGGCGCTGCTGCGCCGGGTGTCGGTGTTCGTGGCGCCGTTCACCGCTACGGCGGCGGCGGAGGTAGCCGGGGCCGAGGAAGGCATTGTCGTCGAGGGACTGGCCCGGCTGGCCGAACAGAGCCTGCTGGTGGTGACGGCGTCCGCGGGGGGGACCGAGTACCGGGCGTTGGAGACCATCCGCCAGTACGGGACCGAGCGGCTGGCCGAGGCCGGTGAGCTGGTCGACGTTCGATCCCGCCACGTTCGCTGGTGCCTGGCCAAGGCCGCCGAGCTGGCGGTGGCACGGGCGGACTGGCGGGCCCGGTTCGACGCGGTGGCCGACGATCTGCGCGCCGCCCTGGCGTGGGCGGCCGACCGGCCGGAACAGCGCACGGACGCGTACCGCCTCGCCCGGTGCCTGGCGGAGCTGACCTTCACCCGCAACCTCATCAGCGAGTCCCAGCAACGCTACGAGCAGGCGGCCGCGCTCGCCGACGACGCGGCCGACAGCGCGTCGATGCTCCGGCACGCCGCGGCCGTGGCCGGATGCCGGATGAGTGGTGATGACATGTACCGCTTCCACCGCGCGGCCGCGGACGCCGCCCGCCGAGCCGGCGACACCGCCGGCGCCGCCCGTGACCTGGCGACCACCGCTACCACCGCCTACCGGTTCTCCAGCAAGTTCGTACGGAAGCTGCCACAGGAAGAGGCGATCACGCTCATCACCCAGGCGCGGGAGCTGGCCGGCGACGACCCGGCCGCCCAGGCAGCGGTGGCGCTGGCCGAGGCCGGGTGGGCGCTCACCGACGCGATCGGTGCCGCGCAGGGCCTGGACGACGACGCGGTCCCGGTGACGATCGCGCGTGCCGAACGAGCGGTCGAACTCGCTCACCGCACGGGTGACCCGCTCACCGAGTCAGCCGCGCTCGATACGCTCACCGGCGCCCGGAGCTGGGCCGGTGACACGTTCGCCGCCGCCGACACGGCCCGGCGCCGGATCACGCTGCTCTCGTCCACACGGGACACCCCGGCCGGTACCCACGAGCTGATCGAGGCGCTTGCCGAGGCCGCCGAGGCCAGCCTCGGCACCGGCGACCTGCCGGGTGCCCGCCGGTGGGCACGGCAACTCGCGGATCATCCCTTGCTGGCGGAAGTCGGCCACCGTGCCACGGGCTGGCTCCTGGTGGCCGACGCGTTGGCGGGCAACATCGACGAGATACTCACCGGCAGCGTCCGGTTCCTCGACGCGTGGCAGCGGGCCGGCAGCCCCGCCAGGTCCATCCTCGGTCCGCCGGCGGCCGCAGTGGCGACGATCCACGGCCTACGCGAGGACCAGGACGCCTGGCGCGAATGGAGCGCGGTGCTGAATCAGCTCGACCCCTCACCGGGGAACACCTACGGCTACGGGGCGGTCTTCGACGCGATGCTTCTGCTCCACCGTGGGCAGGCACCGGAGGCGCTGGAGCGGATGGCGCCCGAGCCCGGCGAGGTGTGGAAATGGGTCACCTGGATCTGGCTTCACTGGTATGTGGCGCTGCGCGCCGAAGCCGCCGTGCTCGCCGGGAGCCCCGACGCTCGCGACCGTCTGGCCGAGGCTCGGACCGTCGTGGCCGGCAACCCGGTCGCCGGTGCCATTGTGAAGCGAGCCGAAGCCCTGCTCGACAACGACCGGGAGGCGCTGCTCGCCACAGCCGACGCCTTTGACGCCGCCGGCTGCCGGTACCAGTCGGCGCGGACCATGGTGCTCGCCGGCGGCGACCATGCCGAGCGCGGCGCGGCCGCGTTCGCCGACCTCGGCCTCGCCCCGCCGGGCCCGCCCCCGCCTGGCTGCTGAACCGGTCCGGGGGCAGCGGCGGATCGGCGGCCGCGGCCGGCTCTCCACCGCCGGACACCGCATCCGCGTCGGTATCGGCCACGCCGGAGCGACCGTGACCGTCGAAGCCGCAGCCCGAAGTAGCGCGGGTCGCCGCCGGCGTAGAGGGTCTGGAGGGGACAGCGAAGCGCACACCGTCGGCGGAGGCGGCCGGGCCGCCGCCCCAGGCCCGCACGACATCCGGCTCCTGCCGGATCTGAGGCCTCGGGTCGTCCCGTGTGGCGCGTCGGTGATCTTCCCCCGGGATCGGAGGTATCAGCAGGCTGCGTTCGTCGGCCGTCCGTAGACGCTGATGTGGCGCCAGCTGACGGCCGTGTACGGCTCGCGCTCCCAGCCTCCCCACCGTCCGCGCAGGCGAAGGCCCGCGATACGGGCCATGAGGTCGAACTCGGGTGGATGGGCCAGGCGGAGCCTGATGGGGCCGAAGAGGATGCCCTCGGTGCTGATGCGAACATGATTCTCGTCGAGAATCTGTGTGACGGGGTCGTAGCGGCAGACGTCCAGGCCGACATGGTCCACGCCGATGTGCTCGGCATCGACGTACTGACGGCCGGGGCGTGCAGGAGCGGTCGGTATCCGGCATTCGATGACGAACACCCCCTCGTCGGTCAGGTGCCGAGCGGCGTTCTCGAAGCAGCGGACCTGGTCGTCCTGGCTGAGGAGATTGCCGATCGTGTTGTACACCAGGTAGACCAGCCCGTAGGTGCGCCCGGTGGTGACGTGGGACATGTCGCCCATGGTGACTTCGATCTTGTCGCCGTCCGGCTTCTCGCGCATCCGGTCCACCATGTCCGGAGACAGCTCGATGCCGTCCACCCGCACGCCGGTTCTCCTCAGTGGCAGAGCGATGCGGCCGGTGCCCACCGCGAGCTCCAGCGCATCACGCCCGCCCGCGAGCCTGGCGAGGAACGCGACCGTCTGCTCCTCATCGCCTCGGGTGTCCTCGGCGTCGTAACGCTTGGACGCCTCGTACCCGAAGCTTGTCCGGGGGGCGAAGCCCTCCATGTCTTCTCCTTCCGTCTGTTGTGCCCGGCTGCATGACGCGGCATCGGTGGAGAACGCCGGCGCCGATCACGGCACGAGCGCCACCAACTCCGGCGGGCATCATCGGGGCCGCGAGCAGCGGCCGCGCCGCCGGCGCACCGCTCAGTCCACCGGTCCGCCGGCGACGTAGAGGACCTGTCCCGAGACGAACCCCGCCTCCGGGCTGACCAGGTAGGAAGCGGTATGCGCGATGTCCTCCGGCTGCCCGACGCGGCCCACGGGAATGGACTGCGCGGCCCGGCGCTGGAACTCCTCGAACTCCAGACCGAGCCGCCGGGCCGAGGCCCTGGTCATGTCGCTCACGACGAAGCCCGGCGCGATGGCGTTGGCGGTGACGCCGTGCCGGCCGAGTTGCAGGGCCAGCGACTTGGTGAAGCCGATCAGCCCCGCCTTCGCGCTGGCGTAGTCGACCCGGGCGGCGTCTCCCACTGCGGAGATGCTCGACATGGTGACGATGCGCCCCCACCCGGCCTCGATCATGTACGGGGCGACGGCGCGGGTGAGAAAGAACGGGCCGCGCAGATTGACTCCCAAGACCATGTCCCACTGCTCGGTGGTCATTTCCACCAGATCGGCGCGCGGGCCGACGCCGGCGTTGTTGACCAGCACCGTCGGCGGCCCCAACTCGGCGACGACCCTCGCGACGGCATCGCTGACCAGGCCGTCGTCGGCGACATCGGCCGCCACCGCCAGAGCCGTCCCGCCCCCGCTCCTGATCGCCTCGACGGTTCCGGCGCAGTCCGCCTCTTCCAGGTCGATGACCGCCACCGCCAGGCCGTCCCGCGCCAGCCGCTTGGCCACCGCGGCGCCGATGCCGCGGGCCGCCCCGGTCACGATCGCTGTCCTGTCGGCAGAGGTAGAGGTCGTATGTGTCACGTGGTGAAGTCCACGCCATCCAAGCCCGGCGGCCAAATGATGTAGCGTATGGCTTAATGATCAGCTTCGGGCTCGGTGTCGAGGACCTCGCGGACACCCGCTTCGCCCTGGCACCCTTGGACGAGACGGTGCTCAGCCTGCGCGTGCTGCGCGAGCCCGGCCTGTACGCCCTGCACATGCCGTGGCGCAGATCCGCGCTCGCCCGCCTCGATCCGCGCGACACCCGCCTGCTGACATCCCTCGTCGGGAGGAGACGGGCCCTGCCCGACTTCCTGACGCCGCCGCCCGCGACCTTCGCCCCCGCGTTCGAGGAACAGCTGTCGATCGCCCGGCGCACGCCTCCCGAGGTCGTCCGCAGGGATCTGCGAGCCGCCCTCGTCCCCGAGCCCGTCCCCGACGACGACGCGGCCATCAGGTTCCGCGACGCGGTCTGCGACGTGCTGCAACGCTACTGGCAGCTGACGATCGAGCCGCTGTGGCCGCAGATACGGCTGGTACTGGAGGCCGACATGACCTACCGGGCGCGCCAGCTGGCCGTGGGCGGCGCGCGCCTGCTGTTCGCCGACATGCACCCGAACCTGCGCTGGCACGACGGGGTGCTGTTCGTCGACCAGATGATCGGCCGCCACCACGTGGCGGTGTCCGGGCGGGGACTGCTGCTCATGCCGTCGGTGTTCGCCCACAAACCCGCCCCACCGGTCCACGCCGAGGAACCGCCGCGCCTGACCTATCCCAGCCGTGGGGTGGCCACCTTGTGGGCTGCGGCGCCGACCCCGGATGCCACCGCCCTGGTGGCGCTGCTCGGCGCGCCCCGAGCCGCGCTGCTCGACCTCCTCGGCGAGCCACTGCCGACGGTGGAACTCGCCCGCCGGCTGAGGGTGACCCCCAGCGCCGTCTCCCAGCATCTACGCGTGCTGTACGCCGCCGGCCTGGTCACCCGGACCCGCGACGGACGGCACGTCCTGTACCGCCGAAGCCACCTCGGCAACCAACTCGCAGCCCCGTCCAGGCCGGCTCCAGGACGCGGGTGAGGGCGTCGAGGTCGGGCAGCAGGTCGCGGGCCGCTTTGAGGAGCTCGGCGGTGACCATGGTGGGGCACCCGCCGGTGCGACCGCGGGCCTTGGCAGCGGCCAGGCCCTCGTGGGGTCCGGCCACACCGCCCGGGACCCTCAGCGGAAGGAGCGGCGGTAGGCGGCCGGGGTGGTGCGCAGGGCGGTGTGGAAGCGGCGGCGGAGGTTGACCGCCGAGGAGAGGCCGACGCGGGTGGCGATGGTCTCGACGGGCAGGTCGGTGTCCTCCAGCAGGGCGCGGGTGGCGGCCAGGCGGCGTTCCAGTAGCCAGCGGGCGGGTGGGACGCCGAGCTGGTCGGCGAACTGGCGGGTGAGGGTGCGGGGGGAGACGCCCGAGTAGGCGGCCATGTCCTCGACGGTGATCTGGTCGGGCAGGCGCGACAGGAGCCATTCGAGCAGGGGGGCCAGGGAGTCTGGCATGGGGCCGGCGGTGGGGAGGGGAGGGTACTGGCGCTGGCAGCCCTCGCGGTGCGGACCGGCGGCGAGCTGGCGGCCGATGCGCATGGCGTGGGCCGCGCCGTACTCCTGGAGAACCTGGTGAAGGCAGAGGTCGAGGGTTGCGGCCGAGGCTCCGGCGGTGGCGACGTCGCCGTGATCGACGTAGATGACGGTGTCGTCGGGGATGACGCGGGGGTGGCGGGCGGCGAGTTCGCCGGAGAGTTCCCAGTGGACGGAGGCGCGGCGGCCGTCCAGGAGGCCCAGGGCGGCGGGGATGAAGATCCCGGCGCAGACGGCGACGATGCGGGCGCCTCGGGCATGGGCTTGGGACACCGCGTGGAGCACGGCAGGCGAGGGGGTGAGGGTCCAGCCCGCGATGACCACGGTGTCGGCGTCGTCGAGGGCTTCGAGGCCGCTGTCCACCTGGATGGGGACGCCGAGGGTGGCGGGGAGGGAGCCGGGGTGTTCGGCGCACAGGCTGAAGCTGTAGTGCTGGGGGATGTCGGGGCCGTGGTAGCCGAAGACGGCTGAGGCGGAGGTGACCGGGTAGAGCTCCTGGTTGGGGGCGACCAGGGCGACCACGCGGTGCGGGCTGGGGGGCGTCGGGGGCGTTTCCGGGCAATCCAGGGGCATGGCGCAAATGTACCCAATGATGTCATCTGGGACACCGGTGCTCTGATCTGGAAAAATCCAGAATTGGGGCTCATGTGGACGAGAAACTTCACCCTCTACTTCGGGGCCCGCACGATCTCGCTGCTCGGTGACGCGATGATGCCCGTCGCCTCGGCACTGGCGATCGGGAAAGTCTATGGGATCGCGGGCGTCGGTTACGTACTCGCGCTCTGGACCGCGTCGGCTGTGCTGGTCATGTTGTTCGGCGGGGTTGTCGCCGACCGGATCGGCGCCCGGCGCTTGATGATCGGCGCGGACATGCTCAGGGTCGTCACCCAGGGGGTCGTGGCTGTCGCCTTCCTGGATGGCGCTCCGCCGTACGCCCTGTTGCTGGTGATGGCGTTCTTGTCGGGCACGGGCGCCGGGATGTTCGAACCGGGCGTCAACGGCATGGTCTCCCTGGTCGCCAAAGATCCGCAGCGGGCCAACGCGACGCTGAAGATCGCCGAGGCGGTCACCCATCTGGCGGGTCCCGCACTGGCTGGAGTCCTCATCGTCGTCGCCGGGCCGGTCTTCGTCTACACGGTGGACGCCGCGACGTTCCTGGTCAGCGGGGTGTGCCTGCTGCTGGTCCGGGTCACCGTACCCAGGCCGGAACCCTCCAACGTGCTGAGCGACCTGCGCAGGGGCTGGGAGGAGTTCAAGGCCAGGAGCTGGATGTGGTCGGTCATCCTGGTCTGGGTGTTCTGGGGCGTTCTGGTGGTCGGGCCGTACGTGCCGCTGTCGTCGCAGGTCATCGGGGCCGACTACGGCTGGGTGATGACGGCGCTCGGCCTCGGCACTGTACTGGGCGGGCTGGTGGCGATCAGGCTCAGGCCGCGCAGGCCGCTGGCGGCCGGGGCGGTGGCGCTGAGCGGGTACGTGGCGGTGCCGCTGACGGTCGCGCTCGGGCTGCCGCTGCCGCTGCTGATGGCCGGCCACCTGCTCGGGGGGTGCGCGTTGGCGTTCTGGTCGGTGATGTGGTCGACCAGCGTGCAGACGCAGGTCGCGCCGGACGTGGTGAACCGGGTCAACGCCTACCAGGTGGCCGGGTCGGTCGCGGGCATGGCAGTCGGGCAGGCGCTGGCCGGTCCGGTCACCGTGCTGGTCGAACCGCGCGCCTTCATGCTGGGGTCGGCCCTGGTGACGGTCGGCGTGGTGGCGGCGCTGCTGTTGATCAAGCCGGTCAGGCGGCTGGGCCGGGAACCTCAGGAGGCCGGAGGCCGGTCGATCCCGGTCTCGGCCGGCTTGTTGACGTAGTCGGTCATCGTCTGCGGGGAGACGAGCGCGGTGATCTCCAGCAGCTGCTGGTCGGTCGGCCCTGCTCGTGGGCGGTGCGTAGTCGCTCGCGGCGCTGTTGCTCAGCAGAGGTCGGATGCATGTGGCAGCGGTTTCGGCGGATGGGCTTCAGGCGTCTGGTCGCATGAGCGGTGATGCCTCGGAGTTATTAATCTACATTGTAAAGGCGTCCGGCTGTTTTCAAGATCATTTAATGTGGACCAAAGACTCCTCACCTACTACCGGGACCCGGGGCGCGCGGAGCCGAATGGGGGAGTCGGTGGTGCGGCGGGGAATGGGCTCAGCTCGCCTACCGGTAGCGGTCAACGGCCGCGGCGCGCAGCGCCGGGGCGGGCACCGAGCGCCGACCGTCCGGCACCAGCCGCTCGACTGTCCCCATGCCCGAGGTGACGAGCCACCGTCGATCAGGCCACCGTGTTGTCGTGCTGTCGGCGCACCATCTCGGCGATCCAGGTGGGCGCGAACGGAGACGTGCAGCCCGGGGACGTCGGGTAGTCCTTGAGTACCTCCAGGCGCTCACCGATGTCGATCGCACGGGGGCGGTGCTCGGCGTGCTCGATCCCGATCTGGGCCAGGCAGTTGTTCATCTCCCACTGCAGTCGGTCCTGGGCGTCCTTCATCTCCGCCTCGATGACGTCGAGCAGTCCTGCGAGGTCGAGGCCCTCGGGTCTCTTCGCCACCCGGTCGGCGGTCAGCGCCCAGCCGGCACCGGCGACCACCGGATCCGGGTCGGCGGACCAGGCCAGGCGCAGCTCTTCGGCGTGCGGGTTCTTCTTCACCACGTAGTTCACCAGCCAGTCGTGCACCTTGGGCGTGCGCGTCTGGCGCAGCATGGCGTCCAGCTCGTCGCGCCCGAACGCCTTCGGGCGGCAGACCAGGATCGCCAGCAGCCGCGCCGCGGTGTCGTCCGTCTCCCAGAGCCGGCGCGCGAGTTCCTGCTGCGTCTTCAGCCGCTTGGCGAGCATGCGCAGTTTGCCGAGGTTCACACCGTGATCGTCACCGTGCTTCTCGTTCACCTCGCGTATCTTCGGGTCCTCGAGTTCGGCCAGGTCGGCCATCACCTCGGCCACCGTCGCCCCGGTCGGCATCGTCTTGGCCACCTCAGTGTCCTGTCTCGTCGTGGGGGGCGTAGTGCTGGGTTGCGAACGCGACCGCCGCGGCGATGTCGTCGTCGCCGGTGCCCCAGGCGGCCTGGATCGCCTCTCCCCAGGCTTGGCTGCTGCGCACCGCGAACTCCTTGACGTCCGGTGCGTTCTCCCAGGTCGCCGGGTCGAGGCCCGCGCCGCGCAGGTGCAGGTCCAGGCCGAGGAGGGCGAGGTCCCAGCCGGTGCCGATGCCGATGGTGCCGCCGGGGCCGTAGGCGCGCAGCATCTCGTCGACGAACTCGGCGGGGGAAGCGTGCTCCAGCTCGAAGACGGTGTCGCCGTCCTCGCCCTTGGAGAGGCGGACCTCGACCTCGGTGGCCATGCCTTCTCCCATGGTCCAGGTCACCTTGAGCAGGTGCGGCTCCTCGCAGCGCAGGATCTCCCCGCCGGCGTTGCCCTCGAGTTGAAAGGTGCCGCCCAGGCGGAGATCACCGCTGACCGGTCCCAGCCACCGGCCGATCCGGTCGGGCTCGGTGCAGGCACTCCAGACGTCCTCGATCGCGGCGTCGTAGGTACGGCGCAGCAGCACCGAGCGTCCCGCACCCGTGCTGAGGGGCTGGTTGCCGATCTCCCGGTGGGCGGCGTTGACCTGGTCGATGACGTCGATCATGTGTCTTCCTTGCTTTTGGTGGGTGGTTTGCCGCCCCCCGACGGCCCGTCTCCGCGCCGTTCACTGCGTTCGCGCCTGCCCCGCGTGAGTTCGGTGCTCAGCGCGTCCAGGCGCTGGTTCCAAAACCGCCGGAAGTGCTCCAGCCAGACGTCGACCTCCTGTAGGGGCTGGGCGTCGACCGCGTAGAGGCGGCGTGTGCCCTCCGCCCGGACGGTCGCGAACCCCGACTCCCGTAGCACGCGGAGGTGCTGTGAGGTGGCCGGCTGGGAGATCCCGAACTCCTCGCGGATGCGGTCGCTCACTGCGCCGGCGGTCTGCTCGCCCTCGGCGAGCAGCTCCAGTATCCGGCGGCGAACGGGGTCGCCGAGTACGTCGAAGGCGTGCACGGATCCATAATTTCAGAAACAACTTATATAAGTCAAATATTAATCTCTGCTGCCGGCCGAGGCTGGGGACGCGGCGGACTCGGTTGCGGGCAAGTGTGGTCGTCGCCAGAGCCCCTGAGCCCGCGCGATCCCGCGGCCCTGCTCGACGAGCCCGGCACCCCGTCGGCAGCACGCCGTCCTCCACCTCCTCCTGGCATCGGCAACCGCCCTTTCCGCCGTGATCACTTTCGATGACGATCAGCCGGGGCGGCCCGCTCGGCAGGTCGACCAGGGTGGCGATCGGGTAGAAACGGCTGCGGTTGCGTGGCGCGCTGCCGGTCAAGCTCTTGAGGAGTTCCTCGGCCACCAGGCGCATGGTGGGCTTGCTGGTGAAGGCCGGCGTGAGCGCGGCGATGCGGCCGCGCGGCCCGCTCCCGGCGCGCGGCTCCTCCAGCACCGCCTGCACCGCGAATGTCTTACCGGTGCCGGCGCAGCCGTGGACGACGCCAGTGGCCAGGTGGTCGATCAGATCGCCGATGATCCGGCGGGCCGGCGCGAACTGGTCGGTCTCCAGCGTGGTGGCACCGGTCAGGTTGGTGAAGTGGGTCGGCAGCAGCTCACTTCTCAGGGTCCGGTGGTGGCGGGGGCGTGCGCCAGCTGGGCAGGCCGAGCAGGTCGGCGCGGGCCTTGCGGGCAATCGATGCGTGCCGGCATGGTGGCCTCCTGTGACCCGCTCATCCACCCGCACCAGACCGTAGCAGTTCAATTACATCCAGTTCGGACGTTTCGCGAATTCCATCCTTGATGCCCCTTCCAGATGAGGCTGGCGGGAGGGACACGTGCTGGCCTGCGGCCCGTCATGTTGATCCGAACGGTTTCGGCTGAAAGTTATTCAAGTCTTGTTGTCGGTGGACCGCGTGCGGACGGCTGGCGGGTCCGCTCAGGTGAGGAGTTTCGCGAGCTGGGCCATCTCGGTGGGTGGGTCGATCACCGGCTGGATGAGCAGTTCGTCGATGCCGGCCTGTTCCAGGGTGGTGATGCGGGCGCGGAGGTCGTTGCGGGTGCCGACCAAGGTGAGGGTGTTCATCAGTGAGGGCAGGACCAGGTCCCGGTCCTCCGGTGCGATGCGTCCGAGGTAGTTGGGGTAGAGCTTGGTGTGCCGGTCGGGTGCGGTGGCGGTGGTGCGGCGCCGGTCGAGGAGTCGCCGCACCGCCTCGCGTTCCTCGGGGCCGAGTTGCTCGGCGAAAGCGCGTGCGTCGGCGGCGGTGTCGGCGGCGAAGACCAGCAGCGACAGGACGATGTGGCCGGTTGCGTCCCTGGCCGCGTCGCCGTGGGGGTCCTCGTCCTCGCCGAGTATGTGCAGCGCGGTTACCACGTAGGAGTCCATGCGGGAGTCGGGGTCGCGTGGCGTGTCGTGAGCGGCGTGGCGGCGGACATCGTGCAGTGCTTGCCAGGCGGTGGGGTCCAGCAGGCCGAAGGAGATCAGGCCGGTGCCGCGGCGACCGGCGACGGCGGCCGCCTTCGGTCCTAGCAGCGCGGCCACGACGAACTCGATCGGGTCGGCCGTGTTCGCGTGCGCCTCAGTGTGCAGGAATCGGACGTCGCGGACTCGGTCACCTTCGTGGTACTCGATCGTGCGTCCGGCACACAGGTCCTGCAGTGCGGCGGTGAAGTTCTCCATCGTGGCTGCCGTGGTCGGCCGCATGCCCAGCGTGCGCCGGGCGGTGTTTCCGGTGCCGACCCCGCAGATGATCCGGCCTGGCGCCAGGGCGTTGAGGCTGGCGAACGCGCTCGCGGCGGCCGGGGCCGAGCGCAGCGCCGGTGAGGTCACGCCGACGCCGAGCCTGATTCGGCTGGTGGCCTTCGCACACAGTCCCAGGGCGACGAAGGGGTCGCCGTGAACCATCGGGGTGTCGTTGAGCCAGAAACTGTGCAGGCCCAACTCCTCAGCCTGTACGGCGAGGTCCTCCACACCGGGGTGTGCGGTGACCACGACGCCTGCACGCATCAAAACCTCCAAGGCGCAAAGAATCGAACGTACCCAGCCTGACACCAGACGGTGGCCATCAACACTTCAGGCGAACAGCAGCGCCACTTCCAGACTCAAAAAACAATGGCGCGCTCAAAGGATCAATGCATCACCGCTGTTCAGGATCTCAGCGTAGATCTCTGTCGGAGTGCGATAGCCATGGATCTTGCGGGGGCGGTTGTTGAGCTCGTTGGCGATGGCATCCAGGTCGTCCTGACTGAAGGCGCGCAGATCTGCCCCTTTGGGCAGGTATTGGCGCAGGAGCCGATTGGTGTTTTCATTGCTGCCCCGCTGCCAGGGGCTGCGCGGTTTGCAGAAGTAGACCGGCATTCCGGTCGCGCTGGTGAAGGCACGATGCTCGGCCATCTCCCGGCCGCGATCCCAGGCCAACGAGCGCCGCAGCCGGACCGGGATGGCCAAGACACTGCGAGTGAGATGGGGCCTGACCTGCTCAGCCTTGATGCCGTCCGGCAACGCGACCAAGGCCGTGTAACGGCTGGTGCGCTCGACCAGTGTGCCGATGGCAGACGGGCGCGTGCCCATGATGTAGGGGTCGGACCGGGACGCGGTTCCGGGATTTCTCCCGGACCGTTTCCCCGGCCCGCCCTCCGCACCGGACGAGCGCGTCTCCGCGCATCCGGCGCTCCACAGGTTCCCGTGTCAGGTGGCGGCCATAGCCGCCACGATGCCCGTCCATGGTGTGGGGATGTTGTTCGCGCGCCATCGGTAGCGAGTGACCTCGACCTGCGTGGTGTCGAACATGACGATCCCCTTCTCTGCCGGGCGGTTGCCTGGCCTGCCGGTCAGGAACTTCCGGTAGAGCTCCTCCCAGGTGATCCCGAGGTATCGTTTGCGTAGCCATGCCGTGACCCGTCGCCAGACGTAGGCGTCAAGGAAATGGAAGGTGGCTTTGGACACTCCGTGCCGGAAGTAAGTGCACCATCCCCGCAACACCGGATTGAGCTGGCGCAACAGGGCTTCGAGCGTCAGGTGCCGTGATCTGTTCGTGAGCACCCGCACCTTCGCCATGATCGAAAGCAGTGCCTTCTTCGATGGGTAGGTATAGACGTGCTTCTTGGTGGTTCCTGCTTTGGTGCGCCGCTGGATGTGGAACCCCAGGAACACGAACCCCTCATCCAGATGGACCACGCGGGTCTTGGACTCCGACAAGCGCAACCCGAGCGGGGCGAGCACGTCGGCGACCTCTTCCCAGAGTGCATCCGCATGGGCTTTGGAACCGCATACCATGATCGCGAAATCATCCGCGTAGCGGATGATCCGGTAGTAGGCACCGCCATCCTTGCGGTGCTTCTCTCGCTGCCATCTGGTGCCGTGATCGTCCTTGGCGCAGAAGTACTCATCCAGCACCGACAACGCGATGTTGGCGAGCAGCGGCGAGGCGATGCCACCTTGAGGCGTGCCGGACGCCGTTCCCTCGACCTGTCCCGCCTCGGACATAATGCCCGCCTTGAGGAAGGACTTGACCAGGGCCAGGACCCGTTTGTCTCCGATTCGCCGCCGCACTCGCTCAAGGATCGCGGTGTGTGACAATTCGTCGAAGCACGCCGTGATGTCGGCCTCGAACACCCAGTGATAGTTCCGGGAGCCGAAGGCGTGGATCTCGGCGATCGCGTCCTGGGCCCGACGCTTCGGGCGGAAGCCGTAGCTAACCGGCTTGAAGTCCGCCTCGAAGATCGGTTCCAGCACCAGCACAAGGGCGGCCTGCACGAGCCTGTCCATCGCGGACGGGATGCCCAGGCGCCTGAACTTCCCCGGCGAGCCGGTCTTGGGGATCATGCGTTCCCGGACCGGCAGCGGAGCGAACGTGCGGGCCTTGAGCTGCTCGCGCGTGTCGTTCAGAAACGCCGTGACGTCGGCCTCGCTGGCGATGAATGCCGGGATGACCCGGTCCACCCCCGGCGAGCGTGCGCCCTTGTTGCCACTCACCCTCTCCCACGCGACCGCGAGGAAGTCCGGGTGATGAATGAGGTTGTACAGATCATCGAACCGACGACCGGGATCTCCGGCCGCCCACTGGTGCAGCTTGGCCTGCATCCGTCGTACCCGTCGCTCCGCCCAGAACGGGTCGGGCCACGGCTCACCGGTATTCACCAGCGTCTCCGTCCCTTGCAGTACGTCGCGTGCATGAACCCGCTGGACCCCTTCGCCATGTGCACGGGCTTTCCCCGACTCGGACTACTACGGGTCCTCCGCCCCACCCTGCGGTCGTCGGCGGACAACGCGCCAACCCGCTGCGCCTGGCCTGGACGGCCGGACGCAGACGGGAACCCCGGGGTGGTTCCCACGTTCACCATGAACCGATCGTCGGGTGAGGTGGCCAGCTATGCCCCTGCGGTATCGCCACGGCTACGCCGCAGACCTTCACCGTGGCCTCCCTGCCGGCGACCTGAAACCGGCTCAGGAGTTCCCCACCCCCGTGATGAGAGGGGCGGGTGCGCACCGCGATCCAGCCCATATCCACCGGATTTGAGCTGGCGGGAAACTTAAGAGGCGTGACAGCGCTGGTTCCTCTCGTCCACCTTCCCGTCTCGCTTGCCGGACCCGGACCATCCGGTAGTGCTGGTCCGTCCCGTCGTTGTCGGGGCTGCTTGCCAGCCTCACCGGCGTTCCCCGGATCGGCCTGCCCCCAGCTTCGCTGGGCTGCTGCGACAGCACAGCGGCGGAGTCCTTCCACCTCCGCTCGGTTACATGGCGCCTCGTGGCGCTCGAGATCACCTTCCCAGTGACCGGCAACCGCCCGATCCTCGGCCTCGGCGGGACGGGCGGTGATCGGGACCATGTCCCGCAGGACCCCGCAGCCGGTGGCCCGGCGGGCGCCTCGAGGGCGGCGCATCGGACGCGCGGTGCGCAGACGCTGAGTGAGCGCTCGGTCGATGGCCTGCCGGCGGCGCGGATCATAAAGCGACAGGTAGATCGCCTCGTGGGAGACCTGCATGCCGGCCTCCTGCGGGTGGCGCCGCCGCAGCCAACCGAAGATCTGCTCCGGCGACCAGCACAGCGCGAGCTTGGCCTCGACCATCGCCCGAAGCGCAGGTTGCCGGGCCAGCTTGGCCGGTTTCGGCCGACGCGCCCGCCGATAGGCCTCAACCTCGGCCAAGGCGGCCCGGTAGCGCTCACGGCCACCGTTGCGGGCGATCTCCCGCGAGACCGTCGAAGATGCCCTTCCCAGCCGCTGGGCCAGCAGCCGAGCGGACTGTCCAGCGGCGATGCCCCGGGATATCTCTTCGCGATCAGCAGCCGTCAGATGGCGCACGGACCGTCGCTGCGGGGCCTGGTGCACGCCGCCGCTCTGGCAGAGAAAGCGCCGGACGTGACGCATCGGGGCGCCCAGTGCCCGGCCCATCAAGCTGAAGGACTCCCCATCGCGCCAGCGCCGCCAGATCTCGTCTTGCTGAGCGGGTGAAAACCCGTAGTCACGCACACACCTCCACGGCTACATGATCATCCATGGGTGGTGCGTTGACCCATTGAGGGTGCCTGCTAATCCCGACACCTCCGGAAGGCAGCTCCCTCTACTTTTACTTTGGGGCTGGGGCCGCCTTCGGAAGCTGAGGTCCGACCCTGGCGTCAGAGCACCATGGCGGATGCTGCCTCCAGCCTTCCGATGGTCAGTCGCTACCGGCCGTTCCGATCCTCACGGGCCTTTTCGGTTGCTCAGGCGAAATCAGTCGGCGGGCTTGCCGAACCAGCGGGAGAGGTGGTCGTCCAGGTCCTGCTGATCGTCGCCGATCCAGGCGACGTGGCCGTCGGGGCGTAGCAGGACGCTCGGAACATCCAGTACCGCAGTGGGATCCGCGAGGTGATCGACCCGGTCTGACCAGCCGCCGACGGTCAGGCGTTCGGTGCGGTCCAGCAGCAGGCCGCGGCCGCGATGCAGCAGATCGTAGAGGTGGCCCTGTTTGACGTCGATGTCGCGCAGGCGGCGGCCGAGCAGGTCGGGGCCTTCGCCGAAGTCGTAGCGGACGCCGATCGCGGTGATCTTCTCGATCAGATGGCGGTTCACCTCGTCGAGGTCCATCAGTTCGGTGAGCAGCCTGCGCACGGCCTGCGGGCCCGGTTCGGTGGACAGCAGTTCCATCTGGGCGCGGGTGTTGTCCAGCACGTCCTCGGCGACCGGATGGCGTTCGGCCTGGTAGGTGTCCAGCAGTGTTTCCGGCGCCCAGCCGCGGATCTGTGCGGCCAGTTTCCAGCCGAGGTTGAATGCGTCCTGAACGCCCAGGTTGAGGCCCTGTCCGCCGGTGGGTGGATGGATGTGTGCCGCATCGCCGGCCAGCAGCACCCGCCCGACCCGATAACGTTCGGCTAGCCGGGTGGCATCCCCGAAGCGGGACAACCAGCGCGGGGAGTGCACGCCGAAATCGGTTCCGGCGATGGTGCGCAGCTGTTGTCGGAAATCCTCGAGGGTGGGCGGTTCCGCGCGGTCGCTGACTCCCGCGGCGGGGACCACGACGCTGTAGACTCCTTCGCCGAAGGGCCGGAGCCAGAATGGCTGATGGGTCTGGTGGATTTCGGTCACCTTGGCGGTGATCTCCTCCTGCGGCACCCCCACTTCCATCTCGCCCATCAGCGTCTCGGTCCGCGAGGGCTCGCCGGGGAAGCCGACGCCGAGCAGTTTGCGCACCGTGCTGCGCCCGCCGTCACAGCCGACGAGATAGCGCGCACGCAGCCGTTCCCCGTCGGCCAGCTCGACGGTCACCCCCTCGTCGTCCTGCTCGAAACCGGCCACCGCACAACCGCGCCGGACCTGCGCACCCAGTTCGATCGCATGCTCTTCGAGAAGGCGTTCGATGACCGGCTGCGGGATGCCCAGCAGGTAGGCGTGCGCGGAATCCAGGCCCTTGGGTGCGGGTTTGGGAATGGCGGCGAAGAATCCGCCGGCCGGACGCTGTCTTCCGTGTTCGCGAATGCGATCCAGCAGTCCGCGCATCGCCATCAGCTCGAGACTGCGAATATGCAGACCGACTATGCGGACGAACGACTTGGGCTCGGTTTCCTTCTCCAGAACGAGTACCCGCACATCGTGCAGTCGCAGCTCGGCGGCCAGCATCGCACCAGTCGGCCCGCACCCGGCAATGATCACGTCGAACATGGGCACGCGATCGGCGCCGGAGGCCGGCGACCGGAGTCCGGAGACGTCGCCCACGGTGAAGTCGCGCTCGACCGCATCGTTCGACGACGGCTCGGCGGTGAACTGCGGAGAGTCCATAGGTGTTGCCTTTCGGGAGTGCCTTGTTGGCGAGGCGCTCCCGGCGACACCTACGTCAATCGCCGGCCGTGACGGAAAGGGGGAGCACCCACATCGATGCAGCGTTCATGGGTCTCACCTCCTCGGGCGGTGTCACGGTCAACTGCAAGCTACAAGCCCGAGCATCAGCCCGTCCAACCCTTTTCCAGCCACGTGATCACGACTTCAGACGGGCCCGTGCGGCTGCAGGTGAATCCGGCGTGGCGGTCCGGCTGGTCACGGTCGACGATCCGATCCTGGCCGCCCCTGAATGATCAAAGTTGGACACCACGCGGCCGATGCTGTTCCGGCAGCGCGGAATTTGTCCCAGCTACCTGGTCGGGGAGGCCCCGGCCGCAGAGAGAGAGATGGGCTTCCTCACCCGCACGCTCAGCGCGGCCGGCTACATCGTTCACCCCGAGGAGGAGCCCGACCGGGTGATCGCGGCACTCCCGGCTGTGTGAGGGGGTTAGCCGTCCACAGCGTGACGCAGTTCAGGACGAGGCCGAGCGCTCCGAGCTGGTTCTCCAGGCCGCGTTCGTAGCGGTGGTAGAGCTCGCCCTTCTTGCCGTGGCAGATCTTGCGGGCGGGGGAGTGGCGGTTCCCCTGGCGGTGACGTGCGTGGCGTGCTCCTGGTGACGCTGACGGCGGAAGGCCGCCATCAGCGTGACCGCCGCACCGACCCCGGCACCGTCCATGATCCGGCCTGGCTCGTCCTCCTGCACCGCGGCCAGGCGGGGCCCCGGTAGCAATGGCGGGCGCGCAGGCGGGCGGGGTCACGCCGGCGGCTGCGCGCCGCGCTGGACATCTGCGCCCGTCTCGGCATGCAGGTGTGGGCCGAGCGGGCGCGCGCCGAACTGCGGCTCGTCAGGCACGCTTCCAGGGCTGCAGTCCGCTCCGATCCGGCTGTCGTCGCGAGCACCAGGCGGGCAGAATGCGCACATGCGATGGGTATGGGTGGGTGCCTCGGCTGCTGCGGCGTGTGCGGTGGTGGCGGCCACTCTGTTCCTGAGTGATCTGGAGACGCTGTCGTGGATCGCGGGCGCCGGCTCGTTCATCATCGCGGTGCCCTCCCTGATCGCGGCACTGACCACCCACACCGACGCCCCCGGCCGGGACCGCCCCCAAACGTCCCCAGCCGCAGGAGAAGAAGACCCGGTGATCGTGGAGCTGACCACGCCCCGGACACGGATCGCCAAGCGGCTGGAGAGCGCGTACAAAGGCGCGCTCATCGGCGGGTCTCTCGCCGCCTTTCGCACACAGTGAAGATGACGCGGCAGCGCGGGGGCCCGCCGAGCGAGCGCACAGCCTCGAACCGGGGCCGTACGTGCACCTGAGCGCTGATCTTCTCGGAGAACACCTTGGCGCGCGGGATGTCGTGCCGGGCTCGGCCCGGCAGCGGGGGCAGCGGAAGGGTGCCCGTTCCCGAAGTGCGCCCGTTACCGAAACGGGCACTGAGCCGGCCGGCTCAGTGGTCCTGCTGGTGGTCGGGGATCAGAGCGAGGAGGCTTTCGTCAGTTGCGTCGCCGAACATCTCCTTAAGGTGCATGGCCGTCTCGTCGTCAGCCTGGCTCATGCGGGTGAACATGGCCTGCTCGTATTCGGCGAGGCCGGCCTCGATGTCGTCGAGGTGGGCGGCGTCGCCCACCAGGGTCACCCTGGGCGTCCGGTCCCACCGATGCCCGTCGGGCAGGGCGTAGTGCGGGCGCAGGACCGGCGGGGTGTCGGTGTCGCTGATCAGCGCGGTGAGCTCGGGCGCCCAGCCGTCGAACTCCGCCGCGACGCGAGTGGCGGCCGCGGGCGGATCGGAGAAGTCGATGCCGTCGAACCACTCCAGCGGCCTGGTGAGTTCCACATAGGCGTGCAGGGTGTCGCCGCGTTCGCGGTGAGCGGTGATCACCTTCCCCGGCGCAGGGGCGAACATCGAACCGCCGCCGACCGCCTTCGCGACGGCCGGGTGCCGCGTGTCGGCGTCGAACAGGTAGGTCTCGACGAATGACGTGCCGACGTACTCGGGCACCGCCTCCGTCAGCAGCGGGCGGACCCGCGACCAGGCGCCGTCCGCGCCGACCAACAGACTCGTGATGACGCTGCCGCCGTCGGCGAAGATCACCTCGTGGCGGCCGCTGCCGAGGCTCCGGGCGCCGATGACCTTGCGGCCCCACCGGACGGTGCCCTCCGGAAGCGCGTCCAGCAGCATCCGCCGCAGGTCCGCGCGCTGCGCCTCCGGACGGCCGCCCATGCCGTTGTCGGCTTTCTCGAACAGGACGGCGCCGTCCGGCCCCGGAGCACGTATCGCCTGGCGGCCCTCCAGAACGATGGCGCGGAACTCCTCCATCAGACCGGCCGCCTCAAGGGCGAGCTGCCCGTTGTAGTCGTGGATGTCGAGCATCCCACCCTGCGTCCGTGCCTCCGGTGAGGCCTCCGCCTCGTAGACCTCGGCCGGGATGCCGTGGACGTGCAGGACGCGGGCCAGAGTGAGTCCGCCGAGCCCGGCGCCGATGATCGTGACGGGGTTCATGACGGCTCCTTCGTGCAAGGGCCGGTGAGGCCGGCAGTTATGGTGTGATGTTCCATGTTGGAACACTATTCTAACTTGGTTTAGTGCTCCAAGGTGGCAGAATGCAGGACATGGCAACGCGAGCGCGCCGGACACAGCGGCGCAGACAGGTGCTCTCCCGCGAGCAGATCATCGATAGCGCCATCGAGCTGCTCGACGCGGGCGGCGAGGGCGGGCTGACCGTCCGGGCGCTGACCGAGCGCCTGGCCACCGGGTCTGGAGCGATCTACTACCACGTGGGCACCCGGGACGAGCTACTGGATACCGCGACCGAAACCGTCGTCGCCGCCGCCCTGGCCACCAAGCCTGCCCGGGCCCCGGCCACGCCCGACGACGAGATCCGAGTCGTCGCACTGGGCCTGTTCGACGCGGTCGCCGAACACCAGTGGCTCGCCACGCGGCTGGCCGTGCAGCTCACCCGAAACCCGTGGGGTCCGGTGACCGTGGGGATCTTCGAGAAGATCGGTCGGCAGGTGCGCGCCTTGGGCGTGCCGCAAGCCATCTGGTTCGTCGCGGCCTCAACGCTCGTGCACTACATCCTCGGCGCCGTCAGCCAGACCCGCATCGGCGGGAACACCTCAGGCGTCGAGGCCGACACGGACCGCGAGAAGTTCCTCGAGGCAGCGTCGACGGCGTGGCAGGAACTCGACCCCGCCGACTACCCGTTCATGCACGCCATCAGCGGCCAGATGCGCGAGCACGATGATCGCGAGCAGTTCCTCGCCGGCATCGCCCTCATCCTCGACGGCATTACCAACCTCCGCTAACCCCGCCGAACTCGATGGTCAGGGGGCGCGTCATGTCCGCCCAACCTTGACTTGGATTTTCGCCGTTTGCTACAGGGACCCCTACAGAACGAACGTCGTCGTCAACGCCGGCTGCGCCGCCACCTCCGGCAGCTGGTGTCCGCCGTCCGGCGGCACCACCTGGGGCGCCGCGGCTGACGTCGACATCGATCATAGGCGGGGACGGTGGTGAGGGCGTCCGGGGCCTGGCGCATCTCGGCGCCGACGCGTTGCCGGCGGCCGGGGTGGAGCGGAGCTCTGGGTGGTCTTGGGCAGATGCCGCAGGATGGACATCGTTCGCCAGCGAACACCGCATCAATCACACCAGATCAGAAGCTTCCACCATGTCGAACACGCTCGCCATCATTGCCGGCTTCGTCGTCGCCAAGCCTGGTCAGGAGCAGCGGCTCCGGGACGAACTGGATGCGATGATCGCACCCTCCCTGGCCGAGGAGGGGTGCCTGGGATACCGGCCCTATGCCGACCTGAACCCCTTATGTCGACCCGGACCGCTCCGACCGGATGATCCTCGTTGAGGAGTGGACCGACAGCGCCGCACTGGATCACCACTTCTCGCTGCCGCACTTCAAGCACATCGCCCAAGTCCTGGACGAGATCCTCGCCGAGCCGTTCACCCTGCGCCGTCCGACCGACATTCCGGGTCGAAGACCGGGGCAGGGTTGTTCCGCCCGCCGTACCCCGGTGATCGCCGGGGTGCGGCGCGTTCCACGCCGGATCAGCTGCCCAACCGCGGGCCTCCCGCACCGGAATGAGCCCGCGAGTCAGTCGATCAGCGCCTGGTCGCGGGCGCCGATCGAGCGGAGGACACCGTCGGGGACGACGAGGTCGGCGCGGGCGCGGGTGGTGGCGACGAGGTCGGCGTTGCGCTGGTCGGTTCCCAGCACCCAGGCCACGGCCGCGTCGTGGTCCTTGCCGAACCGCTCGTGGCGGGAGATGAGGCGGCGCACGCGCTCGTCCGAGTCGAGATCGCAGTACCAGACCTCGTGGAGCCGGGGCCGCACGCGTGCCCAGTCCCCCCGGTCGAGCAGCAGGTAGTTCCCTTCGGTGACGACGAGCCTGGCGACCCGGGGGACCGGGATGCTCCCGGCGATCGGCTGTTCCAGGTCGCGTTCGAACGCGGGCGCGTAGATCACATCGTCGTCGTCCTCTCGAAGCCGGCGGAGCAGGGCCGCGTATCCGGCGGCGTCGAAGGTGTCCGGGGCCCCCTTCCGGTCACGCCGCCCGAGCCGGTCAAGCTCGGCGTCTGCCAGGTGGAAGCCGTCCATCGGTAGGTGTGTCACCCATTCCAGTGGCGGCAGGCCCGCAGGAGGCGTCCGCCGTAGCAGGGCGACCAGGTTCTCGGTGAGTGTGCTCTTGCCCGCCCCGGGGCTTCCTGTGATGCCCAGCAGCGCGCGGCGTCCGTCCCGCACAAGGGAGCGGGCCCGGTCTGCCAGGTCGTCGAGGGTCGTCATCGGGATCGGCCCGTGTGGAGCTGGTTGGTGATGAAGGCGTGGGCGTGACGCGCCAGGTCCTCACCATCCGACCAGAGGTTGCGCCAGATGGCCAGGTCGTTGGAGAGACCTCGCATCACGACCGCCGAGGAGAAGGACTCGAAGGTGATCGGCCCCCGATATCCGACATCTCCCAGCGCGTGGAAGAACGAGGTGAAGTCCAGATGTCCCGAGCCGAGATAACCGCGGTGGTTCTCACCTATGTGAACGTAGCCGAGCCGGTCACCGACTTCATACACGGGGCGTACGAGATCGTCCTCCTCGATGTTCATGTGGTAGGTGTCGAGGTGGATGAGCACGTTGTCCTCGCCGATGTCATCGGCGAGGACGAGCGCGTCGCGTGCGGTGTTGATGACGTTGGTCTCGTAACGGTTGCAGATCTCGAGACCGAGCGTCATGCCGTGCTGCCGGGCCTCCTGGGCCAGCCGGCGTAGCACCGAGACGACGTTGCGGCGTCCGGCGGCGGTGAGCGGGTGGTCGTACTTGCCCAGGGCGCTGTAGAGCGCGCCGGTGAAATGCGTGCCGCCGAGCGCGCCGGTGACGGCCAGGGAGTCGTGCAGCAGCTTCTCGCCGCGCTCCACCACGGAGGGGTCGTCGCTGGAGACGTCGGCGTCGAAGGCGAGGCCGCGCGAGCACGCCACGCCTAGGCCCACCGCGCGCAGGGCGTCGCGTGCGGCGCCGACGTCGAGGTTCGCCGAGTCGTGTAGGGATATCTCGAGCAGGTCGAAACCGGTGTCCTTCGTCTTCTCGATCGCGTAGGCCATCGAGGAGGGGCTCGTGTCGCCGACCCACACCAGGGCGTGCACGCCGATCGGATTGGCCTTGGTATCAATGATCATGAGGTGGACGCTTTCTCGTGTTCCTGAAGTCGTGTTCACTGGCCGATGGCGCCGGTGACGAGGGCGACGATCTCCTCGCCGGTCGTCTCGGCCGTACGGCGGCCGCCGACGCAGCGGCCGGCGCGCATCACCCACACGTGGTCGCCAAGCTTCATGACCTGCGCGAAGTTGTGGCTGATGAGCAGGACGGCATGCCCCTCATCGCGCAGCCTGAGGATGAGCCCCTCGACGCGGGCGGTCTCCTGGACGCCCAGGGCCGCGGTGGGCTCGTCCATGATGACGAGCTTGGAGCTGAAGCCCGCCGCGCGACAGATGGCGACGGCCTGGCGCTGGCCGCCGGAGAGCCTCCGGACGCGTGACCGCACCGCAGGCACGTTGACCGCGAGCGTGGAGACCATCTCCCTCGCGCGGGACTGCATGGCGCGCCGGTCGAGGACGGCGACGGGGCCCAGCCGATGGACGATCTCGCGGTTGAGGAAGAGGTTCTGCCATACCGTGAGGTCCTCGACGAGCGCGAGGTTCTGGTGGACGGTCTCGATGCCGGCCTCGCGGGCGTCCTCGGGGGAGTGGAAGTCGATCTCATCGCCGTCGAAGATGATGCGCCCGCTCTGCGGCCGGTGGATCCCGGAGATGCAGCGCACCAGTGTGGACTTTCCCGCGCCGTTGTCGCCGACGAGGGCGGTGATCTCGCCCCGGCGCAGTGTCAGCGAGACCTCGACGAGAGCGCGGACGTTGCCGAAGGACAGGGAGACGTTCTCGCAGCGCAGCAGCGTGTCGCCGGACGGGGTGCCGGGCTCGGGTTGGGCGGTCATCGCTGGAACCTCGTCAGAAGTGCGGCCAGCACCACGACGATGCCGACGGCCAGGGGCTGGTAGAACTGCGAGACGCCGAGCAGGGTGAGGCCGTTGACCAGCGCGACCAGTAACAGGGCGCCGATGACCGGGCCGATGATGGTCCCCCGCCCGCCGAAGAGGCTGACGCCGCCGAGCACGACCGCGGCCACGGAGTTGAGCAGGAAGGAGGTGTTGGACGCGGGCTCGGCGGCACCGATGCGCGCGACCAGCAGGATCGCTCCGAGCCCGGCGAGCGTGCCGCTGATCGTGTATACGGCGGTCTTGATGCGCTGGGTGCTGATCCCCATGGCCGTCGCGGACTCCGGCGCCCCGCCGGTGGCCAGCAGGTGGGTGCCGAACCGGGTGTGGAAGAGCGTCACGTGCGCCACCAGCGCGACCACGACCGCGATGACGAACGACCAGCCGAAGATCCCGAGTCCGCCGGTCGACAGGCTCAGCAGGGCCGGGTCGATGATCGTCACGGGCTTGCCGTCGGACAGGATCAGCGCGAGCCCCGAAGCCGCCGACAGCATCCCGAGCGTCACGATGAAGTCCGTGATCCTGCCCCATGCGACGATCACGCCGTTGACCACGCCGGCCAGGGCCGCGGCGACGATCCCCAGCAAGCACGACAGCGGCAGTCCCCGCCCCGCCGAGTAGGCCTGGCCGAAGACGACCGCGCCCAGGGTCATGATGGAGGCGATCGACAGATCGATGCCCGCCGTGGCGATGACGAAGGTCTGACCCACCGCCAGAATGATGAGGATCGCGGCGGCGACCAGCATCGATGCGATGTTCCCGGCGCTCAGGAACGTCGGGTTCAACACCTGGAAGACGATCACGAGGACGACCAGCCCGACGAGGGCCGCCCACTCGGCCCAGAAGCCCACATCCTTCAGCCGGGCAGACCATGCCTCGCGGTCGCGTGCCGCGAGCGTTGCGTTTGCCATGTCCGTTCCCTTCGTCGTGGTGGCTGCGGCATGTCCGGCGGCCCGTCGACGACGGTGGTGGTCGCTACGGGATGAGGGTCTTGAACGGGTCGTCGTAGGTGCCGAACGGCTTGGGCGCCGATGACAGTGCCTTGTCGGCGCTGTCCTTGGTGACCATCTCGACCGGCGCCTTCACGCTGGCCGGGAGCGTCTTGCCTCCCGCGGCGGCCTGGCACGCCTCGATGCCCATCAGGCCCATCGCGTACGGGTACTGGGCGACGGTGCCGTCCAGCGTGCCGGCCTTGACCGCCTCGAGCGCGTCCTTGATGCCGTCGACGCTGATGACCTTCACCTTGCCGGTCTTGCCGGTGTTGGCCACGGCGCGTGCCACTCCCAGCCCCATGTCGTCGTTGGCGACGAAGAAACCCAGCAGGTTCGGGTTCGCCCGCATGACGTCGGTCGCGGCGGTGAGCGCGGTCTGGCGCTCCCAGTTGGCGGCGACGGTCTGGACGACCTTGAGGTTGGGGCCGATCCCTTGCTGGAATCCCTGGACTCTGGCCCCGCTGGTGACATCTCCGGCGATGCCGCCGATGACCGCGACGTCACCGCCCGCGGGCAGCAGTTCGGTCATCCGCCGCCCGGCCGTCTTTCCCGCCTCGACGTTGTCGGTGCCGATGTAGGTGGCCAGCTTGACGTTGGCGCTCTTGGCCGCGGTGGCGTCGACCGGGCTGTCGATGTTGACGATGGTCTTGTTCATCATGGAGAGCTTGGCGAGGCCCTGGATGAGGTTGGTGCCGGAGATCGGGTTGACCACGTAGCAGGAGAAGTCCTGCCCGGCGAGGCCGTTGAGCTTGTCGGCCTGGCCCGTGGTGTCGGTGATGGAGTTGGCCGCCTGGACCGTGACGGTCGCGCCGCTCGTACGGGCCTGATCGTCGATGCCCTGCTTCATCGTCTGGAAGAACGGGTTGTCCAGGCCCTTGATCACCGCCGCGATCTTCGGAGCGTCGCTCGCCGTACCGCTGCCCGCGGCCGCTTCGGCCCGGGTTCCCGGGCCGGTGAACCCGCTGGAACCGCAGGTTCCCAGCACGAGGCCCCCGGCCGCCATGACTGCGCTGACCGTCGCCGCTCGACGGCCTCTGGTGTTCGCGTGCATCGGATACCCCTTTCGGCGTCGATGGGACGACGGTATGGCCACTTATGAGACCCAACAACCTTTCTTTCGACTTTTTAAGTCGAAAGATTTTTGAATTACGCGTAACATCCGACATAGTTAAAGTGGTCGGGTGGACACAACGGCCCTCGTCGCTCCGCGGATGGGAATCAGCTCAGGTGAAATCCTCAGCCTGTTCCGCGACGCCTCCGACGGCCTCACGAAAGCCGAGGTCATGGGCCGTACCGGCCTGTCACGCACCACGGTCAACCAGCGCCTCGACGGGCTGCTCGCCGCCGGGCTGCTGGTGGCCGCGCCCCAGGACGCGCGCACCCGCGGCCGGCCCGCCGGCCGGTTCGTCGTCAACCGCGACCGCGGGGTCCTCCTGGTGGCCGACATCGGCGCCACCGGCCTGCGCACCGCCCTGTGCGACCTGGGTGGGGAAGTACGGATCGAGCGCGAGACACGCGCCGACGTCACGGCGGGCCCGCGGGCCATCCTCGGGATCGTCGACAAGCTGTTCACCGAGATTCTCAAGGACAGCCGCCACGAGCCCGGCGCCGTGCTCGGCGTTGGCATCGACGTCCCCGGCCCCGTCGACTTCGCGACCGGGCGGGTGGTCAGCCCGCCGATCATGACCGGCTGGGACCGCTTCGACATCCCCGGATGGTTCAGCTCCCACTATGACTGCCCGATCCTGGTCGACAAGGACGTCAACGCCATGGCCTTCGGCGAACAGCGCCTGCGATACCCCGACGTCCCGCACCTGCTCATGGTCAAGATCGGCACGGGGGTTGGGACCGGCCTCATCGCCGGTGGCCAGGTGCACCGCGGCGCCGACGGCGCGGCCGGCGACGTCGGCCACATCCAGGTGACCGTCGACGATGTGAACGAGCCTCCTCTGTGCCGGTGCGGCAACGCCGGCTGCGTGGAGGCCCACGCCGGCGGATGGGCCCTCGTCCGCGACCTGCGGGAGGCCGGCCGCGACGTCGTAACCGTCGACGACGCCGTACGGCTCATCCGCAGCGGCGACCTCGTCGCGGTACGGCTCGCCCGGCGGGCGGCCCGCATCCTCGGCGGCGCCATCGCCGACACCGTCAACCTGTTCAACCCCCGGGTCATCGCGATCGGTGGCCAGCTCGCCCACACCGACGAGCAGCTCTTCGCCGGCATCCGCGAGATCGTCTACCGGCGGTCTCTGCCCCTGGCCACCCGTAACCTGCAGATCGTCCGCAGCGACCTCGACCCCCACGCGGGAATCCTCGGGCTCGCGCAGCTCCTCGTGGATGGGATCTACACCCCGCAACGAGTGCAGGAGCTCGTCGACGGCACGGTGACGTAGCCTCTGGGCGAATCGGCACTCGAAGACCGTTGTGCCGCGTGATCCGGCCGGGCAGAAGTGGCTCACCCCGGCCGACCGGCGGGGCCTGTCGGCCCTGTTCCGGACCTGTCTGAACCTGTACGGGCGCTCCGAGCTCGACATGGGCCGCCACCTGGAGCTGGAAGCACTGTCACTGACCGCCTCTCGACCGCGGCGCCGGACCATGGCGGGGCGGGGATCGCCCTTATGGTGATCTTCGCGGAGAACGGGGCGCTGAGACGGTCGCTGCCAGGCGGACGACGGGACACCGGGGGGAGGCGGACGACGGGACACCGGGGGATGGGCATGCGCCCGCGCCGCCGGTGAATCGGATATCCGAACAGGAATCCGGCGGCGTCCGGGAGTGCCGACGGCTGCCGGCACTCCGCGCGACCGGCCACCGGTTACCGGCCGAACCTGCCCTACCGGGCGGGGCTGGGCGCACTGGGCGCCGACGCCTGGCACGTGATGGGGATGCTTACCCGTCACCTACGTGGCAGCCGTCAGCGCACCCGCGCCTGAACCTGAATCCGCCGGCTTCCTTCCCCGTCCGGCCTCACACGACAGGCTGATTTGACTTCCATCAAAGCAGTGGCGCATGATGGCTCCTACTTAGATGAACTTCTATTCAAGGGGGTGCGCGATGCGCGCTCTGCTCACCCGACGACACCGCCCCGCCGCCGAGCGGGCGAGCATCACCTTCGATGAAGCCACCTCGCAGGTGTGCGACATCGAGTGCCGCGCCGGGGCCGCCGTCGAGCGCGCCCGCACCTCCGCCCTGTCGTTCCGCTAACCCACTAACCCACTTGCGCACCTGGAGAGCAGTCATGAGTGACAGTTGCTGCGGCACCACCCCGATCGCGATCGAGCAGTTCACCCCCCTCCAGCAGGCCCCCTCCGGGCAGAGGGGCGACCTGCCCGTGGTGGTGATCGGCGCGGGCCCGGTCGGCCTGGCCGCCGCCGCCCACCTGGCCGAGCGCGGCATCGACTTCCTGGTCCTGGAGGCCGGCGACCGGGTGGCCGCCTCGGTGGCCCAGTGGGGACACGTGCGGGTGTTCAGCCCGTGGAAGTACGACATCGACGCCGCCGCCCGCCGCCTGCTCCAGGCCGGCGGCTGGACGGCCCCGGACGGCGACTGGCTGCCCACCGGCACCGAACTCGTCGACGACTACCTCGCCCCGCTGGCCGAGCTGTTCGGCGACAGGGTTCGCCTGGGGGCGAAGGTGACCGCGATCAGCCGCCTCGGCCACGACCGGATGCGCACGGCGGGCCGCGAGAAGGTGCCCTTCCTGATCCGCCTGGCCGATGGCGGTGAGCTGCAGGCGCGGGCGATCGTCGACGCCTCCGGCAGCTACACCACGCCGAACGTGCTGGGCGCGAGCGGCCTGCCCGCCCACGGCGAGGACGAGGTGTCCGTCGATCACATCGACCACGCCCTGCCGGACGTGCTCGGCGCCGACCGGGAGCGGTACGAGGGCAGGCACACCCTGGTGGTCGGGGCCGGCCATTCGGCGGCGACCACCCTGCTGGCCCTGGCCGAGCTGGCCGAGGACACGCAGATCACCTGGGCGATCCGCGCCGGCGGCGCCAGCCGTACCTACGGCGGCGGCGACGCCGACGCGCTGCCGGCCCGCGGCGCACTCGGCACCCGCCTGCGCGCCCATGTCGAATCCGGCCGTATCCGGCTGCTGACCGGGTTCTTCACCCACCAGGTCCGCCGGAGCGAGGCCGGCATCGAGGTCATCAGCCGCGACCCGTCCGGGAACGAGCAGTCCGTCGTCGTCGACCAGATCGTGGCGGCCACCGGTTACCGGCCCGACCACACGATCGCCTCGGAGCTGCGCCTGGACCTGGACCCGATCCTCGGGTCCACCCGCGCGCTGGCCCCGCTGATCGACCCCAACCAGCACTCCTGCGGCACCGTCCCCGCCCACGGCGTGGATGAACTGGCCCACCCCGAAAGCGGCTACTACGCCGTCGGCGTGAAGTCCTATGGCCGCGCCCCGACCTTCCTGATGGCCACCGGCTATGAGCAGGTCCGCTCCGTCGTCGCCGCGCTGGCGGGGGACTGGGAGGCGGCCCGGGATGTGCGGCTGGAGCTGCCGGAGACCGGGGTGTGCTCCTCGAGCCTGGTCGAGGCCCAGGAGCAGCGGGTCGGCCTGGCCACCGGCATCGGCGGCGGCCTGCTGGCCGCCCCGCTGCCGCTGGCCACGGTGGGGGCCTCCGGGGAGTCCGGCGGCTGCTGCGGCTGAGCCGTTACGTGCCCCTGTCGGCGTGCTCTACTACGCCTTCTCCGTCTTCCTGGTCCCGATGAGCGGCGCGTTGAGGGCCGGCGGCACGCAGGTCGCCGCCGCGCTCACCGGTGCCGTGCTCACCATGGCACTGTGCGCGCCGCCGGCCGGCCGCCGGCTGGACGCCCACGGCGTCGCGGTCTGCGGGGCGCCGGCGCGCTGCCGCTGCCGCTGATCGGGAGCAGCACGGCAGGAGCGGTCGGCTGCGTGCTGCTGTTCGGCCTCGGCTTCGGGGTGCACCATCACGTTGCCGCACCTGCTGGCCGAGCGGTACGGCATCGCCGCCTACGCCGGCCTGTCCGGCCGGATCGCGGTGTTCTCCGTCGCCGGCAAGCCCGTCGCCCCGCTGGGCCCGGTGACACTTGCCCAGGCGGCCGGGTACGGGTGGGTGATGGGCGCGGTGGCCGCGGCCTGCGCACTCGCGGCGTTCGCGCCGTTCGCCTACCACCGCCTATAATTTAGACCAGCATCGAAGTAAGGAGTCGCGTCATGGTCGCCCCCGCCACCACCCAGTGCTGCGCGCCGATCGCCCGCGAGCCGCTCGGCGAGGCCGACGCGGCCGAGCTGGCAACGCTGCTCAAGGCCGTCGCCGACCCGGTGCGGCTGCGCCTGCTGTCGATGATCGGCTCGCACGCCGGCGGCGAGGCGTGCGTGTGCGACCTGACCGGCGTTTTCGACCTGACCGCGCCGACCATCTCCCACCACCTGAAGGTGTTGCGCACCGCCGGGCTGATCGACGGCGAACGCCGCGGCACCTGGGTCTACTACCGGATCATCCCGGAGGTGGTGAACAAGCTGGGCGCACTGTTCACCCCGCTGGCCACGCCCGCTCCGACCAGGGGGCAGAGCGGCCCGGCGGACGTGGAGCTCATCACCGTATGACCGTGCCCCCACGCCTGGCCGATGTCGTCGTCATCGGCGCCGGGCAGGCCGGGCTGGCGGCCGGGTACTACCTGCGGCGGGCGGGCGCCGATTTCGTCATCCTGGACGCCCAGGAGGCTCCCGGTGGTGCCTGGCGGCACGCCTGGCCGTCGCTGCGGCTGTTCTCGCCCGCGCAGTACAGCTCCCTGCCCGGCCGCATGATGCCGGTCCCCGCTGACGGCGGCTATCCGGACGCCGCCCACACCGTCACCTACCTCACCGACTACGAGCAGCGCTACCGGCTGCCGATCATCCGCCCGGCCGCCGTGCGGGCCGTCCGGCGCGCCGGCGAGCGCCTGGCGGTCGAGACCGGCACCGGCACCTGGCACGCCCGCTCCGTCGTCAGCGCGACCGGCACCTGGTGGCGTCCCTACGTCCCGCACTACCCCGGCATGCGCGACTTCGGTGGCGAGCAGCTGCACACCGCCGACTACCACGGACCTGAAGCGTTCCGCGGCAAGCGCGTGGTGGTCGTCGGCGGCGGCAACTCCGCCGCCCAGATCCTCGCCGAGCTCTCGCACGTCGCCCAGACGACCTGGGTGACGCTGCGCCCGCCCCGGCTGCTGCCCGACGAGGTCGACGGCCGCGCCCTGTTCGCCCTGGCCACCCGCCGCCACCAGGCGGCCCTGGTCGGGCAGAACACCGATGGCATCGGCGACCTGGGCGACATCGTCGCCGTCGCGCCGGTGCGCCAGGCCCGCGACCGCGGCGCGCTCAAGGCAGAACCGATGTTCTCGGCCGTCACTCCTGGTGGGGTGGTGTGGGCCGATGGCAGTACGGCGGCGTGCGAGGTGATCGTGTGGTGCACCGGCTTCCGTCCCGCCCTCGGGCACCTGGCCCCGCTGCGGCTGCGCGGCGCAGGCGGTGTGATCCCCACCGACGGCACCCGTGCCCTGGCCGAGCCGCGCCTGCACCTGCTCGGCTACGGCGACTGGACCGGCCCAGCCTCGGCCACCCTGATCGGGGCCGGCCGCACTGCCCGGCAGCTCGCCACGGAGATCACCGCCCAGCTGTAGACCGCCACACCCGAGTGGCGTTACTCCACACGATGATTCGATATCTATCTATCTTGACGATTATCTAAGTAGCGTGAGGCCCTATCTCCTGATTAGACATCCATCTAAGTTTCGAGGTGTGGGTGGGCTCCGCCGTCACACCTCCGGGGAGGAAATCATCATGACGGACCAGACCGGCGGCGGCTTCATCGGCGACCTGGCAGAGGCCTTCGCGCCGCCCGCCGCCGGAGGCTGCTGCGGAGCTCCCGCCGCCGCGCCCGGCTCTCAGGTGAGCGGCGCGGCCGGGCTGGCCGCAGTCGGTATCGGCATGGGCATGCCCGGCTATCAGACACCCGCCGAAACCCCCGACCGCGTGGAGCCGGACACGCTCGTGGCGGCGGCACGACTGCTGGTCGCCACCGTAGAGCTGCTAGCCGCCCAGCTTCGCCCTGATCGCCATGCGGTGGCACCACCCCGGGCGTAGCCGCTGTTGCTCAGGTGCCGATGGTGGAGACTGGGCAGCGACCTGCTGGGTGAAGTGCTCCGGAGAGCGGTCATCTTGCCGAGGTGGTGGGCGGCCAGTCGCAGGTGTGTGCAGGCGGTGTCCTCATCAACGGTTCGCCCGCGGGGATGACCGGCCTCATTGCGGGTGACCCTGAGCAGGTCGGCCACGCCGAGGAAGACCTGCTCGGCCGCGGCCCCGAGCGTCGCCGAGCAAGCCAGGCAGCGGCCTGCGCTGAAGGACTGCAGAGCCTCCTGCATGTACTGCTTGCTAGGCGATCGAGCGCAGGTCCGGCACCTGGCGGCGCAGCCGACGCGGGTAGCCTTCCGGATCGTACGGTTCCTGCGGGCCGCCCTCCACCGCACTGTGGCCCCGCTCTGACAGTTTCCACCGCCAGTCATCACTGGCCGGCTGCCGCTCGGGGGCCAGATAGATCAGGCCGTCAGTGAACAGCCCCACAACGCCTTCCGCGCCGTGCGACCGGCAGCCGGTGGCCGCCTGGATGGGCTGAGGCAGGTAGGCGTCGTGAAAGCGGGTGTCGGCGCGCGGAGTTGCCATCAGTTTGAGCACCTGGCTGCGGTACTGCATCCCGACAGGGGGCCAGCCGACTGCCGCCCGTACCGGACGAAAGCAGGAGTATCCGGCCGCTCCCCGAAGGCAACGGACTGCACGTCCGGATTGACGCCCGCAGTTTACCTCAGCCATTATTGAGTCAATTATGGCTGAGTCATCCAATGTGAGGCGACGTGCTGCCCTGCACGCGGCGCTGGGCGATCCGATCCGGCTCGCCATGGTCGATGAACTCCTGCTGGGCGATCGCTCACCCGGCGAGCTCGGGGAGGCGTTCGCCCTGCCGTCCAACCTGCTGGCCCACCACCTGAAGGTGCTGCAGGAGGCCGGGCTGATCACTCGGGCGCGCTCGGAGGCCGACCGACGGCGCAGCTACGTCCGCCTGCTGCCCGGCGCGCTGTCAGGGCTCACCCCCGCACCCTCCGCACCGCCGGCGGCCGAGCGTGTGGTGTTCGTCTGCACCCACAACTCCGCCCGCTCCCAGCTGGCCGCCGCCCTGTGGCAGCACCGCAGCCGTCTGCCCGCCACCTCGGCCGGCACCCGCCCCGCCGCACGCGTGCACCCGCGGGCGCTGGCCACCGCCCGCCGCCACCACCTGCACCTGGATCCACGCGCCACCGCCCATATCGGCGACACCGTCCGCGCCGGCGACCTGGTGGTGGCGGTCTGCGACAACGCCTACGAACACCTGCCCTCCCGGCCGAACCTGCACTGGTCGGTGCCCGACCCCGTGCCCGCCGACACCGACGACGCCTTCGAACGCGCCTACACCGACCTGTCCGGCCGCATCGACCGGCTCACCACCGCCCTGGCCCCGACGCCCCCCGCCGCCGAGCACCGTCTCGACAAGGACACGCCATGACCCAGCCCGCCTACCACCGCGACGACCTGACCATCGACCAGCAACACGCCCTGCTGGCCGCCGCCCACACTCTGGCAGGCGAGTTCGCCGGCACCTTCGGCACCGGGACCATCGACCGCTTCCTGCACACCAGCTACGACCAGTTCGCCGGCCGCGCCACCGTGGCCGACTTCCTGCCGCTGATGGCCGAGCACTTCGCCCGCCAGCGCCTGCGCGCCCTGGCCCGCGTCGAGGGCAAGGACAACTCCGGCACCCCGATCGTGCTGTTCCTGTGCGTGCACAACGCCGGGCGATCCCAGATGGCACTCGGCTTCTTCACGCACCTGGCCGGCGACCGGGCGATCGGCTGGTCGGGCGGCTCCGAACCCGGCGAGCAGATCAACCCCTCGGCCATCGAGGCGATGCGCGAGCGCGGTATCGACATCGCGCGCGAGTACCCCAAGCCCTGGACGCACGAGATCGCCCAGGCCGCCGACGTCATCATCACCATGGGCTGCGGGGATGCCTGCCCGGTCTTCCCCGGCAAACGGTATGAGGACTGGCAGCTGCCCGATCCGGCCGGGCAGTCGGTGGAGGCGGTCCGACCCGTCCGGGATGAGATCGAACGCCGGGTGCGCGCCCTGCTGGCCGACCTCGGCGTACCGGCCGCCGGGAGCGGCACGTGATCGATCTGGCCCGGCGGGCGCTGGCCGAAGCTGTCGGCACCGGCCTGCTGGTCACCTCGGTGATCGGGTCGGGCATCATGGCCCAGCGGCTCTCCCCGGGCGATGTGGGCCTGCAGTTGCTGGAGAACTCCACCGCGACCGCGTTCGCGCTGACCGCGCTCATCCTCATCATGGGCCCGGTCTCCGGCGCGCACTTCAACCCCGTCGTCTCGCTGGCCGACTGGCTGCTCGGCCGCCGTACCGGCGACGGCCTGGACGGGCGTGCCCTGCTGGCCTACCTGCCCGCCCAGGTCGCCGGCGCGCTCGGCGGCGCGGTGCTGGCCCACCTGATGTTCGAGCTGCCCGCCGTCACCGCCTCCACCCACCAGCGCACCGGCGCCGGGCTGTGGCTGGGCGAGATCGTCGCCACCGCCGGGCTCATCACCCTGATCTTCGCCCTGGCCCGTACCGGCCGCGCGACGCTGGCTCCGCCCGCCGTCGGGGCCTACATCGGTGCCGCCTACTGGTTCACCAGCAGCACCAGCTTCGCCAACCCCGCTGTCACGCTCGGCCGTACCCTCACCGACACCTTCGCCGGCATCGCCCCCGACTCCGCGCCCGGCTTCATCGCCGCCCAGCTCGCCGGCGCCGCGCTCGGCCTGGCCCTGATCCGGCTGCTGTATCCGCTGCCGGCCGCCGGGCCCGGGCAGCTGGCCGCCGACCCCGCAACGACAGCCCGGACATGACGAAGGCCCCGGCCGTCAGAGTGACGGCCGGGACCTGCAACGTGTGCGTACCGGTGTGCATGTCGCCTTTCGGCGAAAGGCGCAACGCGGCTCCAGCCGAACGGTGGTCCGCGAATACCACCCACGACGGCCGGCACCCGTGACGTCAGCCGGTGGAGGGTGGTCCGGGGCGGAGCGCGTACAGCGCAGCGCGCAGCGCGGACGCGTCCTGGTCCAGCAGCGGCCGCTCCCTGCTGATCGGGTCCACCTGAAGGCTGAACCCGTCCCCGCAGTGCCGGGGGAACACGTGCAGGTGCACGTGGAACACCTGCTGGCAGGCTGCTTCGCCATCGGCGAGGAAGACGTTGACGCCCTCGCAACGTAACCGTGAAAGGCGCAGCGCACGAGCCAGACGGTGGCCGATCCGCCACATGCGTGTGCTGGTCTCCTCGTCGAGGTCTTCGAGCCCCACGGCATGCGCGCGCGGTATGACCAGCGCGTCGCCGGGAGCTACGGGACGGATATCCATGATCACGACGACGGCCTCGTCCTCGTAGGGGACACTGGCCTCAGCCCGTCCCGCGACGATGTCGCAGAACACGCAGGAGAGGTCGTCCGGGACGCCCATGCGTCCATCATCCCACCCGCGGACCGGCCCCGCCGCGCTGACCTGCTGCCGGTCGCTGGATCCCGCTCCATGGTTGGATCAGAATGTCAGGCGAGGGAGGAAGACCCCACCCGGACCTCGCTGACAGGATCTGTTATGACGTGGTCAAGCGACCATGCGAAGGGTTGGCGGTGATGCAGCAGCCCACAGAAGTTCGCTGTGATGGAAATGTGACTGGTCGGGCAAGTTTTCGGCGCCGAAGGCCCCGCCCCGAGCGCTTCACCCACTTGCGACCGCAGGCTCCGTCGCCGGGCAGCAGATGTGTACTTTCGCGGCTCGTACCCGGAAAGCACGGGACAATGGCCTCGCCATGGTCGACTCTCCTGCCTGGTGCGCTCCGCACCCCGCCAACGTCCATCCGATCCCCCGCGACGGACGCCGACACTGTGGCGTTCTCGAACGGGTTCTCCGTCGACAGTGGCCGCAATTGACGCTGCCTTCACCCGCGCTCGTCGCCGCCGTCGACGAGCTCGCGGCCCTTCCTGTGCATATCGCCACCCGTCTGGCCGAAGAGCTCGATGAAATCTGGCTGGGCCCAGGCAGTGTCCCCGACCTGGACGGGCTCGGCGCTCTGCGTGGGCAGCCCACTCAGCCGGGTGGCACCGTGCGCTGGGAGCAGGTTCCCGGCCTGTGTACCGGCCGCCTGATCGCCATCGGCACCGGCGAGCACGTCTCGGCCAGTCTGGTCCTGCACGAGGTCGGTCATGCCCTGGACCTGTTCGACGGCATGTCCCAGGCCGCCGAATGGCGGACAATCATGCAGATGTGTCGGCCGGTCCTGCAGCACCCGCGTTATCTGGACACGCTCGAATGGTGGGCCGAAGCTTATGCCCTGTGCGCATCCCGGCAGGTAGGACGGCTGGTGCGCATGCTCGACGGCCGAGAGAACCTCGCCGAGATGGTGTGGGCGTACTATCGAAGGCATTATGGGGTGTGAGGGGAGGCGCCATGTGGACCGCACTCAAGCGTGACGACGGCCATCTCGTGGTGCCCGTACACGTTGACACTCCTGAGGGCTGGCACGCCGACGGTGCCGTCACTCTCGCTCCGGGCGATCCCGACTACGCCCTTCACGCCGCCGGCGCCGTCACCCTGGATGAGCTGGCGGGCGATCCGCAGCAGGACGCGGCCCTGCTGGCCTGCTGGCAAGCACGCTTCGCCCAAGCCGAACGCCGCAGCGCCTGACAGCAGGGACCACCCAGGTGATCACTGTTGAGCAGCTGCAAGGCTGATACCGCAGCATACGGACGACGACACCTGCTCAAGAGCAGCCAAGAAGACGGTTACGCTGCCGCGTAGCCGGAAGCCCTGATGTGTCTACCGAACCGGGGCAACTCCACGTGAAGCCGCCGGCCGGCACCACTCGTGCACACCCCACCAGTGGCCGGACCGATACCACGCTTCGCGCATCTTCGTCTGAACGTGGACGACGACATCATCGTCGAAGGCGTGCCGATGACGAGGAGGTCGAACGCGTTCTCTCCCGATTCGATCTGGGCGGGGTCCACGCCGCCGGCGACCACGACGACGATTGAGCCGCTCGGATCCGGCGCTTGAACGTGGCCACCGGTCGCGGCGGGCGACCGGGAACGATGGGTGTGAGGTGCTGCGCCCAGGTGTGTCCCCCGTCCAGGGGCAGCGCGCGTTCCGCGCACCCGGAAGCCGAGCAGGGGCGAGTTGCCCGGTGTCACATTTCCACCGCGCGCCGGGTCATTGAGCCGATGGAACGGACTCGGCCGGCGGCCGTCCACGAGCGGGGGGCACCTGTTCCGGCACCCCCTTTTCAACGAACCTGGAGGGATTCGTCCATGAAACTCACCGTCTTCGGCGCCAGTGGTGGCGTCGGTCGGCATCTGCTCGACCAGTCTCTGGCCAAGGGGCACGACGTTACGGCCGTCGTACGGGATCCGGCCAAGCTGGACGGGCAGCCTGTCCGCGTCGTGCGTGCCGCTGACATGGCCACGGCCGAGGTCGCGACCCTGCTGCCCGCCGTCGAAGGAGCCGACGCCGTTCTGTCGGCACTCGGCCCGCCGAACAACGCCGCGGCCGGGGTGGCCTCCAGAGGCACCAAGGCGATCCTCGCGGCGATGCGGGCCGCCGGGACCCGCCGGCTGATCGTGGTGAGCGCCGCCCCGGTGGGCACCACCCCCTCTCCCGGCCGCCCCAACCCGCCCCGGCACGACCCTGGCGATGGGCTGTTCCTGCGTTACCTGGTGTATCCGATTGTCAAGGCCGCGCTACGTCCGCAGTACCTGGACCTGGCCGTCATGGAGGACGCCGTGCGCGACAGCGGCTTGGACTGGACGTTGCTCAGGCCGGTTCAGCTGACCGACAAGCCGGTGACCGGCGCTTACCGGACGGCGGTGGGGCAGAACGTGCTGGGCGGCCGGTACGTCTCGCGCGCAGACGTGGCCCACGCCATGCTCGCGGTGCTTGACCGGCCGGAAACGGTCGAGCAGGTCATCGGCATGGCCAACTGACGCTCTCGTCGCCGACCGCAAGGGAGAAATCATGAAGGAAGTTCCGATCACCCGTACCGAAACGCCTGTCGACGAGCCGATCACCATGATCAACGCTTTCACCGTACCGGTGGAGGAGTCGGAGGCGTTCCTGCCGCTGTGGCGGGAGAACGCCGAGATCATGGCCAGGCAGCCGGGATTCATCCGCGCCCGGCTGCACCGATCGATGATCGACGACGCTGAGCTACGGTTCGTCGACGTGGCCCAGTGGGAGAGTGGGAGGCGGCTGGAAGAGGCGGCGAGCGCGAGTCGGCATGGCCATGATCACCAGCTGGATCATGGCCATGCCGGTTTCCCCTACCGAACGGTCGACGCCCGGCCGACCGACGGGCTCGGCGCCGTGCGGGCACTGCGGTCGTCGAGGGGACGGAGAAGGTCCCGCCAGTCCGATGGCCGGTTCGCCAGCGCTACGCCGATCATGATGATCAGGTGCACCGGCGCCGATACCTCCTCATACAAGGGGGCGACATCGACGAGATGGGTCGTCACCGCGCCGATCAGCACGGACACCAGTCCCGCGGCGCCGATGAACCTGACCCGACGCCGCGGGACGATCATCATTAGCCCGAGGACGAGCTCCAGGGCGCCGACTACGAACCGCATCCACGGTGGCCAACCCCAGTCGGCGAACTTCTCCGCGTAGGCCGGACCGAAGAATGTCGGCCCGGGCCAGAACTTGGTGACAGAGCCGATGAGGAACGACACGGCCAGATACCAGTAAAGGGTCGTGGACAGCCGTCGCGGCCAGATACGTGCGGTCATGAGCACTCCGTCGTGTTCGCCACGCGACTCAGCCCCGCTTCTGGCCCGCGGGCTGCCGGGTGGCGACGTTGAGCCGGTTCGACAGGTTCGTCACCGCCGCCATCAGAACGATCGCGGCCAGCCCCGCTCCGTCGTAATGCCGGGCCGCCTCCTCCCAGATCTGGTCGGGGACCGGGTCGGTACGGTCGGCGAGCCGGGTGGCGGCCTCGGTGAGGGCCGGCGCGGCCCGCTCGGCGTCGGTGAAGTACGGCGCCTCCCGCCAGGCCACGACCAGCCCCATCCGCTCATCGCTCTCGCCGCTCTTCCCGGCGGTACGGACACCCGACTCCACGCAGGGGCCGCAACCGTTGATCTGGCTGGCGCGCAGGTGCACCAGCTCCAGCGTGCTCTCCGGCACGCCGCCCGTACGGGCGGCCTTGAAGAGCTCCTGGACGGGTGCCATCGCCTCCGACAGGACGACGGCAGGATTCTTCATCCGTGCTTGCATGTGTTTCTCCGCTCCGTTGGCTGGACTTCCGCCCTGACGACACGCCGTGAGGAGAGGTTGTGACGGCGAGCCGTCTGTCACATCTCCGAGGTTTTTTCTGTCATCCGTTACAGGCAGCACGAGGGGGACGGGGTCAATGGAGGAGAAGGACCTGCTGGCCGGCTGGTTCCAGCAGCATCGCGACCATCTGTGGGCAGTGGCCTACCGGCTGCTCGGCTCGTCAAGCGAGGCCGACGACGCGCTCCAGGAGGCATGGCTACGGCTCAGCCGCGCCGGCACGGAGGACGTGCGGAACGTGCCGGGCTGGCTCACCACGATCGTCGCACGGGTAGCGCTGAACATGCTGCGCGACCGCAGGACGCGCCGCGAGGAGCCGCTACGCGCCTCCGGGCCGGACCCGATGGCCGACCCTCCCGAGGCGGACGGCCCCGAGCACGAGGTGGTCATCGCCGACTCGGTCGGCTTGGCTCTGCTGGTGGTGCTCGACATGCTCGCGCCCGCGGAACGGATCGCGTTCGTCCTGCACGACATGTTCGCTGTGCCGTTCGGCGAGATCGCGTTGATCGTGAACCGTTCGCCTGCCGCGGCCCGGCAACTGGCCAGCCGCGCCCGCCGACGCGTACAGCGGACGACGGCCCCCGACTCCGGGACCGATCCCGCCAGGCAGCGGGAGATCGTCGCCGCCTTCCAGGCCGCGTCACGTGGCGGTGACTTCGCGGCCCTGCTCGCGCTGCTCGACCCCGACGTGGAGATACGAGATCGGCTCCGAGCCAGGCTAGACATTGAGTGTATAGACGGTGTGTATAGTGATCGGCATGTCAGTTGGCTTTGCTCTCTTGGGCTTGTTGGAATCCGGTCCCCGCCACGGTTACGACCTGAAGCGCTCCTACGACGAACGGTTCGGCCAGGGCCGGGCGCTGCACTACGGCCAGGTCTACGCGACCCTCGCGCGGCTGCTGAAGAACGGCCTCGTGGAGGTGGAGTCCGAACCGGGCGACGGCCCGGACCGCAAACGGTACGCGATCACCTCGGCCGGCGTCACCGACGTGGCCGGCTGGCTGGCCCAGCCGGAGAAGCCCGAGCCGTACCTGCAGAGCACCCTCTACACCAAGGTCGTCCTGGCTCTGCTCACCGGCCGGGACGCCGCCGACCTGCTGGACACCCAGCGCACCGAGCACCTGCGGCTGATGCGCGAGCTGACCCGCCGCAAGAGCGACGGCGACCTGGCCGACCAGCTCATCTGCGACCACGCCCTGTTCCACCTGGAGGCCGACCTGCGCTGGCTCGAACTGACCGCGGCCAGGCTGGACCAGCTCGGCGACCAGGTGCGGGGGGACGCGTGATGAGCCGCCCGACCCCGAACGCGCCGCTGCTGGTCGCCGAGAACCTTGTCAAGAGCTTCGGTGCCACCCCGGCCCTGGACGGCGCCTCGCTGCAGGTGCACTCCGGAGAGGTGCTGGCGCTGCTGGGGTCGTCCGGCTCCGGCAAGTCCACGCTGCTGCACTGCCTGGCCGGGATCCTCACCCCGGACTCCGGCCGGGTGAGCTACGCAGGTCAGGACATGGCGGCCATGTCGGACGCGCAGCGCAGCGCGCTGCGCCGCACCGAGTTCGGTTTCGTGTTCCAGTTCGGGCAGCTGGTGCCGGAGCTGACCTGCCTGGAGAACGTGGCGCTGCCGTTGCGGCTGGCCGGGACGCGGCGGCGGGAGGCGACCCGGCGGGCGGCCGGCCTGCTGGAGCGGCTGGAAGTCGCGGACGTGGCGGACAAGCGGCCCGGCCAGGCGTCCGGCGGGCAGGGCCAGCGGGTGGCGGTGGCCCGCGCGCTGGTCACCGGACCTCGGGTGATCTTCGCCGACGAGCCGACGGGAGCGTTGGACTCGCTCAACGGGGAGCGGGTGATGCAGCTGTTCACCGCGGCGGCCCGGGAGACCGGCGCGGCGGTGGTGCTGGTCACCCACGAGGCGCGGGTCGCCGCGTACTCCGACCGGGAGGCCACGGTCCGTGATGGCCGCGTCCGCGAGCAGGAGTACGTCTGATGAGCGCGGGCGGCGCGCCGCGGCGCGGTGCCTTCGCGCGGTGGGTCGGCGAGCTGGCGTTGGGGATGCGGTTGAGCGTGGCGGGCGGCCGTTCAGGTTGGGCCCGGCTCGCGATGATCTCGCTCGGGGTGGGACTCGGGGTGGCGATGCTGCTCATCGCCGCCAGCCTCCCGACCATGGTGGCGGCCCGCGACGCCCGGCTCGCCGCCCGTGACGTGGACTGGACGCAGTCGATGCCCAGCGGCGCCGGCACCTTGCTCATCGACAGAGCGGACACGCAGTACCGAGGCAGGGAGATCTACGGGCGGCTGGTGCAGTTCGAGGGGGAGCGGGCCCCGCTGCCGCCGGGGGTGTCGCGGCGGCTTGCCTCCGGCGAGATGGCGATCTCGCCTGCCCTGGCCCGGCTGCTCGCCGCCGACGAGGGGGCGCTGCTGCGCGGCCGGTGGGGCGCGCGCGTGGTCGGCACTATCGGCGTGGAAGGACTGGCCGGTCCCGGCGAGTACGCCTTCTACCTGGGCACCGACCGGCTCACCGAAGACTCCGCCACCCGGGTGCGGTCGTTCGGCGGGTGGGACCTCGACGAGGGAGTGCCGCCGGTGCTGATGCTGCTGGGAGTGGTCGGGCTGGTCGTGCTGCTGCTGCCGGTGGCGATCTTCGTGACCACCGCGGTGCGCTTCGGCGGCGAGGCCCGTGACCGCCGGCTGGCCGCGCTGCGGCTGGTCGGTGCGGACGCCGCCATGACCCGGCGGATCGCCGCCGGGGAGACCCTGGCCGGCGCCCTGCTGGGGCTGGCCGTCGGCGGGCTGTTCTACGTCGCCGTGCGCGTGCCGGCCGAATGGATCCTCCCGGCCGGCATGAGCTTCTACCCTGCCGACTTCCGGCCGGTCCCGGTTCTGGCGGTGCTGGTGGTCGCGATGGTGCCGGTCGCGGCGGTGCTGGTGACGCTGTCCGCGCTGCGGCGGGTGGTGGTCGAGCCGCTCGGCGTGGTCAGGCTCAGTGGTGACCGCCGCCGGCGGCTGTGGTGGAGGCTGATGCTGCCCGCGGCCGGACTGGTCCTGCTGTACCCGTTGCGCAGCGGGCTCTCCGAGCAGGCGACGGGGTTCGAGTTCCAGGTCATGGCGGGGGTGGCGGCCCTGCTGGTCGGCGTGGCCCTGTTGCTGCCCTGGGTGGTGGAGGCGACGGTCCGCCGGCTGGGGGGCGGAGGCGTCGCCTGGCAGTTGGCGGTCCGCCGGTTGCAGCTGGACAGCGGCACCGCGGTGCGGGCGGTGTCCGGCATCGCCGTCGCGGTCGCCGGCGTGATCGCGTTGCAGGGGCTGCTCGCCGCCGTCCAGGCCCAGAACACCGCAGAGAACCGGCGCGACACCGACCGGTTCCAGGCCGAGGTGTTCCCCACGTCCAGGCTCGGCGGGTCCGGCGCCGACCGGGCGACCGAGCTGAGGCGCTGGGAGAGCGCGTTGCACAACGCCCCCGGCGTCCGTGCTGCCGCCGCCGTGGCATCGGTGAAGGCCGTCCCCGCCGGATCCGCCGCCGCACCGGACGCCTTCACCAATCTGCTGGTCGGGGACTGCGCCGTGCTGCGGCAGGAGGCCCAGCTCGGCGCCTGCGCCGACGGCGACACGTTCGTCGTCGTCTCGTCGGCGCCGCCACCCCGCCCCGGTACCGCCTACACCCTCGGCGAGGCCACGAAGACGGCAGCCGGACCGCTTCCGCGGTGGACCCTGCCCGCCACGGTCCGCACCGTCCAGCCGCACCCCGGGCCCGTCCAGCCGACGGTCGCAACTGTCCTGGCCACCCCCGCGGCGCTGCGCGGCAGCCAGCCCATCCCGTCCGGCGTCACGCACTACGTCACGCTGGACCCGGCCGACCCCGACGCCCTCGACCGGCTCCGCAACGCCGCCGCCCGGGTGAACCCGACCGCCCACGTCCAGCTGATCGAGTCGCGGGCACTCGACGATACCCTGGTGACCATCAGGCAGGGGCTCCTCGCCGGCGCCACTGCGCTGCTGCTGCTCATCGGCGCCAGTCTGCTGGTCAACATCGCCGAGCAACTCCGCGAACGGCGCCGGCTGCTCGCCGTGCTCGTCGCCTTCGGCACCCGCCGCAACACCCTGAGCGGATCGGTCCTCCACCAGATCGCCATTCCGATCATGCTCGGCCTCACCCTGGCCGTTCTGACCGGCACCGGACTGTCGGTGATCCTGCAGGCCGCCGCCGGCGCCTCGATCCGGCTCGACTGGCTCGGCATCGGTGCCACCTCCGGCGCCGCCGCCCTGGTCGTCCTGCTGACCACCACGGCCAGCCTGCCGCTGCTGTGGCGACTGACCAAGCCCGGTGGACTGCGCAGCGAATAGAACCCACGACACCCACGACCCCTCCGACGCCCCCGCGTCGTCGCCGGTATGCCGAGCTGACACCGCCCGTACCGGCCAGAACGAGAAGGCATGACATGAGACGACAAGTCTGGGCCGGCGCGGCCCTCACCGCGCTGGTGACCAGTGCGGCGCTCGGCATCGCGCCGGTGCGCGCGGACTCGCAGGGCGAGCCGCGTTCCGTGACGGAGAGCATCGGCTGGAAGCCGTGTCCGGACACGCCGGCGGTGGAGTGCGGCGGCGTGACCGTGCCGATCGACTGGTCCCAACCGGACGGACCGGCGATCGAGATCGCGCTCGCCCGGCGGAAGGCCACAGACCCGAGCGCACGCATCGGCTCCATCCTGATCAACCCGGGCGGCCCGGGAGCATCGGGCGTGGAGGACGTCCAGGCGGACGCCATAGGCGGCAGTTTCTCCGCCGACGTGCGCCGCCGCTTCGACCTCGTCGGGTTCGACCCCCGGGGCGTGGGCCGCAGCCACCTGATCCGGTGCCGGCCCACGACGTTGCAGCCCCCCGACGTGCTGCCCACCACGGCGGAGCAGTTCCGCCGCCTCCGCGAGCTCAACCGGGCGTACGGCGACAGCTGCCGGAAGCTGAGCGGGCCGCTGGTCGACCTCGTGGACAACAAGAGCGTCGTCCGGGACATGGACGCGATCCGGGCCGCCCTCGGCGAGCGCGAGCTGACCTACTACGGCAACTCGTACGGCACCCTGATGGGCCAGCAGTACGCCCAGATGTTCCCGCACCGGGTCCGTGCGATGGTGCTCGACAGCACCATGGACCACAGCCAGGCCACGACGTGGAGTTTCCTGCGCAGTGAGGCGAAGGCCGTGCAGGAGAGCTTCGACCAGTACGTGGCCTGGTGCCGGCGCTCGACCGACTGCGCGCTGCACGGCAGGGACGTCCGCCGCGTCTTCGCCGAGCTGTACGCCAGAGCCGAACGGGGGGAGCTGATCGATCCGCGTACGACGGAGAAGATCAGCCTCATCGAACTGCTCCTCGACACCCAATACGCCTTCATCGGCCCGTACTGGAAGTCGTTGTCGGAGGACCAGGAGAAACTGCTGGCGGGCAAGCCGGAGCCGGCGGTCACCGCCACGCCGAAGCTGGTCGCGGAGAAGCCGGTCGAGGACCCGGCCACGCCCATCTTCTGCCAGGACTGGAGAGTGCCGGTCCGCAACGTCGACGAGGTGCAGGCATACCGCCGAAAACTCGCTCAGGTGGCGCCGGACATGAAACTACCCGCACAGGCCTGGGCCTCGACCATGACGTGCGTCGGCTGGCCGGCCCGGGCGCGCAACCCGCAGGAGCCGCTGCGGTGGAAGGGCGTGCCCCCGGTGCTGATGCTCAACAGCCGGTACGACCCGGTCACACCGTACGAGTGGGCCCAGAACGTGGCGCGCCAGCCGGGTACGGTGCTGCTCACCTACGACGGGTGGGGCCATGGGGTGTACTCGATGGACAGCGGCTGCGTCACTGCGGCGACCGAGCGGTACCTGATCAGCCTGCGGACGCCGGCGCGCGGTGCGCACTGTCCGGCCATCGAGCCGCCGGCCGGTGGCTGACCCGGCTCGGCGTAGCAGGCGCTTGGAGCCGGTGATCAGGTGGATCACCGAAGGCTTGGGATCGCCCGCGGACCCCGAGCCGGGCGACCACATCGGCACAGGCCGACGGACCCCGGATGGGTGCTCACCCGGCTCCTGCGTGTCTTGAAGCAGGCGCCGCATCCACGCGGGGTGGATACGGCGCCTGCCCGGCGATCAGGGGAGGCGGAGGGAGAGGGCGCGGAATTCCTCCATCCCGGCGACCGTGGTGTCGGGGTCGCGATGGTGGAGGCCGACCATGCCGAGGGCGCAGGACCACCGGGCATCGCGTTCTCGCCGGCGGCCTCGCCGTTCGGGCTGATCAGGCCCAGGCCGGCCGCGACCCGGATGAGCGCCATGGCGAAGAGCACGAACCGCCCGAACGCCGCCGGCCGCTCTGGGACGCCGGCATCCTCTTGCCGCCCTCGTCTCTGACGGGATCGCCCTCGTCTTTTGACGGGATCGTCGATCGGTTGTGCCCGCTCGGCCCGGCGTCTGCGCATGTGGACCGGCCACGCCGAGCTCAGCGAGTGCGTTGTCAGTCGCCGATGGCCTGGTAGAGCGTGGTCCAGAAGTCGTGGATGAGCCGCATCGAATCCGGGGTGGACAGCCCGACCTGGGTGAGCAGGATTCCGGTGAGCTGGTTGTCCGGGTCGGCGTAGGCCGTGGTGCCGCTGCCGCCGTCCCAGCCGAACTGGCCGACGGGCGCGTAGTCGCCACGGTAGGTGCGCACCGCCATCCCGAAGCCCCAGCCGCCCTGCTGCCCCTGGCCGAACATGATATGGACGTTGTTCCTGTACATGGCGTCCCGGGCGGCTTGTTGCTCGGGCGTGAGGTGATTGGTGGTCATCAGCTCGACGGCGGGCCGGGACAGGATCCGTTCGCTCCCGTGCATGCCGTGATTCAGCAGCATCTGGAAGTAGGCGTGGTAGTCGTCGACGGTGGAGACCAGCCCGCCGCCGCCGCCCTGGAAGGCCGGAGGCCGGCTGAGCCTTCCACCTGCCGCCTCGTCCCACACATGGAACTCTCCGGTCTGCGGGTCGGGCCCGTAGAGGGGCGGCAGCCGGTCGATCTTGCCGGCCGGCACGTGGAAGGCGGTGTCCTTCATGCCCAGCGGATCGAGGATGCGCTCGCGCAGGAACGTCTCCAACGGCCGGCCCGTGACCCTGGCGACAAGCACGCCGACTACCTCGTTGCTGAGGTCGTACTGCCACCGCTCTCCGGGCTGGTACGACAGCGGCAGCTCGCCGAGGCGGCGCATCCACTCGTCCGGGTCAGGCGCCGGCCCGGATGCCACGCTGTAGTCGGTCCGCTCGAAGGTCGCGGCCCTGATCGGGGAGTCCAGCAACGCGAAATCCACTCCGAGTCCGAACGTGGAGGTCAACAGGTCCCGTACGGTGATCGGTCGCCGCGCCGGCACGGTGTCGTCCAGCGGGCCGTCGGGCCGCTTCAGCACCCGCCGGTCGGCGAGTTCGGGCAGCCACCGATCGACCGGGTCGTCCAGCCGCAGCCGGCACTCATCGAGCAGGGCCATCGCCGCCGCCATCGTGACCGGCTTGGACGTGGACGCCATCCGGAAGATGGTGTCGCGGCGCATCGGCGCGCCACCGTCATGGCGCATCGTCCCGAGCGCTTCGACGTGCGTCTGTCCGCCCCGGCCGACCAGGGCGACCAGCCCGGGAATCTTCCCGGAATCGACATGCCGTGCCAGCACCTCGCGCAGCCTGCGCAGCCCCGCTTCGGAGAAGCCGCTGTTGCTTTTACCCATCATGAACGGTCATTCCTTGTCTCGCGATAGTAGGCGTTGGGCACAGCTCGAAAGCGCAACGGCGGCCCTGGTGGCTACCGACCCCTTCGAGGCGGCCATGCGATGAGCGTGCACCCTGACCCAAGGTCAAGGTCAACTCCTGTCGCGACCAGAGGAGCTGGAACAGATACGCGCTATCCTCGCCTCTGTGATCGCCCGCAACCCATACTTCAAGGCGAGCGCGGAGGTCGCCAGCGACCACGGCTCGATCCTGCGCGAGGACTTCCGCGCTGTCGCCGACGCGGTTCGCGAGACCGCAGCCGCCCACGATCTGGAAGCGCGCTGAGCCGATGGCAGACGGGCTCACGATCGGTCAGGCGGCGGCGTTCGTCGGCGTCACGATCAAGACCGTGCGGCACTACCACCGGCTCGGCCTGGTCGCCGAGCCGGAACGCGACGGTTCCGGCTACCGACGCTACCGATCGGCCGACCTGCTCCGGCTGGTCCAGGCCAGGACTCTGGCCAGGGCCGGCGTGCCGCTGGCCGAGATCGGTGACCTGCTCGACGCCGATCCCGAGCGGTTCGCCGCCGCCCTGGACGACGTCCATCGTCGGCTCACCGAACAGATCGAGGACCTGATCGCGCGCCGCGACACGCTGCACCGGCTCGACCATGGCGACCGGGCCCTGCTGCCCGACCGGGCCTGCGCGGTCTTGGAGCGACTCGCCGATCTCGGCTTCGGTTCCGACTACGTGGCCACTCAACGGGAGGCTCTGGTGCTGGCCCGGGCGCTGATTCCGGAGATCTTCGACAGCTTCCTGACCCAGCTCGAACATTCGCTCGACGACCCCGAGTTCGTCGAGCTGACCAAGCGCGGCTTGGACGCGAGGTCCTGGGATCCGGACGACCCGCGGATCGAGAAACTGGCCTCCGCGCTGGCTGGCAAGCTGCTGGCCAACCGTGCGGTGCTGGCGACGCCGACCGGCTTCGGGAACCAGTCCGACGCCGCCGCCCGGTACGGACTGGTCAACCATCACCGAGCAGACCAGGAGCCGTCCATCGCCCGGTTGAACGCGCTGGTCGAGGCGGACCTGCGCGCGGCCGGCATCGACATCCCGCATCAGTGACGGCCGCCCAGCAGGCCCGGTGCTGTGGCGGGACACCCGCCCTGGCCCGCCACGCCCAGACCGGGACCCGTCCAGCGGACGGGCCACGCGTACAGCCAGTGACCTGCACGGCCGTCGTAGCTGACGTCGTATGGCAGTTCCCTTACCGGTCCCCGAGCCGACGAAGAGCAGACGTACGTGCGGCTGCCGATCGACCGTCCGAGCCCATGGCCTCCGGGCTCGCGATCATCCCACCGGCAACATGATCCGCATCCAGGAGCCGCGCTGAGCCGTCCGCCTACCGCGTCAAGATGGTGGACCTGAGCCGTCCGGCTCTTGCGGTCATGACCCGCACCGCGCTGACGGCACCGTGAAGGAGTCGGCGCACGACGCCGGTGCCGGCCGGCCAGGAACACCGGCCCGCTGGTACGGCCGGCGGACGGGGCAGGACCCGGGCGGTGGCGGTGGCGGTGGCCCAGTTCATGTATTCGAAAGCGCCGCCCTTGGAGGTGACACGGGCGCGGCGGAACTCCGGGGCGAGGTCTTCGCCGTTGAAGGTGAGGATTTCCTCGGCGCGGGCGGCCGTGTCGTACAGCAGTCTCCAGAGGACTCTTTCCCGCAGGGCGAGCGGGGGCAGGGTTCCACCGCGGCTTGAGGGTTTTCCTCCATCGGCCCAGCACCGTGGACAACACGCGGCTGGAAGTCTCCGGGACCTGTTCAACGACAGGCTTGGAGCCATGAGCGATGGCTACCACGAACAGCCCGGCGGCGCGGAGCCCGGCATCGAGACATCCGTCCCGCCAGCGTGGCGGGAACTGCTGGGCCGGGAGTATCTCGGTGCGGCTGTCGTGCTGGCCGGCGGAGTGCTTGTCGGTGCGATCAACATCTATCTGGCGGCGAGCCTGCTGCCGACCGCGGTGGCCGATCTCGGCGGCGCGAGCTTCTACGCCTGGAACATGACGGTCTACCTCGTCGCCATGGTGATCGCGACGATGCTCACCGGCCGGTCCCTGTCACTGTGGGGGAACGTCGGCGCCTACCTTCTCGGCTTCGCCATGTTCACCGCGGGCTCGCTGGCCTGCGCGCTGAGCCCGGCGATGGCGTTGCTGCTGGCCTCCCGGGGCGTGCAGGGGCTCGGCGCCGGGCTGCTGTCCGGGCTGGGATTCGCCGTCATCCGATCGGCGCTGCCGGCCCGGCTGTGGACACGCGGCGCCGCGCTGATGTCGGCGATGTACGGCGTCGGCAACTTCGCCGGTCCGGCGCTCGGCGGCCTGTTCGCCCAGTTCGGGTCGTGGCGGCTGGCGTTCGCGGCGATGGCGGTGATCGGGACCGGATGCGGTGCGCTCGTACCTCGTGTGCTGCCGCGCAGCGAACGCGGCGGCGGGCGGGTGCCGGTCCCGGCCGGGTCGCTGCTGCTGATCACGGGGGCCGCCGGGGCCGTGAGCATGGCGGGGGTCGTGGCCGGCACGCCGGCGAAGGCCGCCGGCATCGCGGTGGCGCTGCTGCTGGTGGCCGGATTCGTCGTACATGAGCGGCGCAACGAGTTGCGGGTCTTCCCGCGGACGACGTACCAGAAGGGGGCGTCGTTGAAGTGGATCTACCTGACGCTGGGGCTGCTGGCCTTCGGCGTCGCGGCCGAGTCGTTCTTGCCGCTGTTCGGTCAGCGGCTGGCCGGGCTGCCACCCCTCGCGGCGGGGTTCTTCGCCGCGGCCATCTCACTCGGCTGGTCGCTCACCCAGATCGGCAGCTCGTCGGTGACAGGGCAGCGTGCGGTGCGCCGGCTGCGCGTACTCGGCCCGGTGCTGCTGGCGCTCGGCCTCGTCGTTCAGGGGCTGCTGCAGCGCGAGGACACGCCGATCTGGCTGGTACTGGTCTGGGTGCCGGTGCTGTTCGTCGCCGGTGCGGGAATCGGCCTGGCCTACCCGCACCTGTCCGTGGCCGCGATGTCCAGCACCTCCGATCCGGAGGAGGGCGGACGGGCGGCCGCGGCGATCGCCACCGTGACGAGCCTGGCGATCGCGTTCGGCACGGCGGTGGCCGGGGCCCTGGTCAACCTGGGCGGGTCGATGCTCGACGCGGCACGGTACGTACTGTTCGGGCTCGCGATCATCTGCGCGGTCGGCGCTCTCACCGCACGAGCCGCCGATCGCACGGACCGGAAGGAGCCCGCCGATCAAGCCCCGCTTCATCGAGGATCGTGACCCGATGCCCGGCTCAGGACCTCGATCCCCTGTTCGGCGCATGCCTGACATCATCGCCGACCGCAATTCGAAACAAGGAGATCCCATGGCTGACGACCTGTCAGAGCCACAGATGTTCCCGATGGCTCGTGCGGCGCCATGTCCGTTCGATCCGGCACCGGAGCTGGGCCGCCGGATCAAGGAAGCGCCGGTTTCACGCGTGAGGCTGTGGGACGGCAGCACCCCCTGGGTGGTCACCCGCTACGCGGATGCCCGCGCGGTGCTCGCCGATCCGCGCGTCAGCGTAGACGTCGCAGAACCCGGCTTCCCGCACACCAACGCGGTGAGCAAGGCCCGCGACGCGCAGATGAAGACGCTGATGCAGATGGATGCGCCGGAGCACATCGCGCAGCGGCGGCTCATGACCGCGGACTTCATGATCAAAAAAATGGAGGCGCTGCGGCCCAGGATCCAGCAGATCGTCGATGACCTCATCGATGAGATGCTCGCCGGCCCGAACCCGGCCGACCTGGTGGAGGCGATCGCGCTACCGGTTCCCACGCTGGTGATCTGCGAGCTGCTGGGAGTGCCCTACGCCGACCGCGCCTTCTTCCAGCGCGTGGCGGGCGCGCTGGTCATGGACGAGGGCGACCCCGCGCAGGCCATGGCCGCCAGCGAGGAACTGAACGTCTACCTGGACGCCCTGGTGGACAGCAAGAACGCCGAACCGGGCGACGACGTCCTCAGCAGGCTGGCCGTCGAACAGTATCGCAGTGGCGCGATGACCCGGCGGGAGATCTCCACGATGGGTCAGCTCCTGCTGGTGGCCGGGCACGACACCACCGCGAACATGATCGCGCTGGGTACGGCCGCGCTGCTGGCACACCCGGAGCAACTGGCAGCGGTGCGCGACGGGGATGCGGGGCTGGTGGCCAACGCCGTCGAAGAACTCCTGCGCTATCTGTCCATCACTCACACCGAGGCCCGCCGCGTCGCGCGGGAGGACCTCGAGATCGGCGGCCGGCTGATCCGCAAGGGTGAAGGCATCATCGTGGTGAAAAGCACCGCCAACCGCGACCCGTCGGCCTTCCCCGCCCCCGGCACTCTCGACGTCCGCCGCAAGGCCCGTCACCACGTCGCCTTCGGCTACGGCGCCCACCAGTGTCTGGGCCAGTCACTGGCCCGAGTGGAACTGCAGGTCGTCTACGGCACCCTCTACCGGCGTATCCCGACGCTGGCCCCGGCCGTGCCGCTGGAACACCTGACTTTCAAACACCGCGCCGTCTTCTACGGCGTCCGCGAACTGCCCGTCACCTGGTAAATCTCCGAAGGAGAAAGCACATGAAGGTCACCGTCGATCAAGACGCCTGCGCCGGCTCGGGGCAATGCGTCCTCATCGCCCCCGACACGTTCGGCCAGCGCGATGAAGACGGCATCGTCACGCTCCTCCACGACAGCCCGGAACCGGGACTGCGGGAGGACGTCCGTGAGGCCGCCCGCATCTGCCCGGCCCTGGCGATCCAGCTGACCAGGTCGTGAACCAGCTTTCTCGCATCGTGATCGTAGGAGCTTCGGTGGCCGGTCTGACCGCCGCCGAGGCCCTGCGCCACAACGGGTTCACCGGTTCATCGACCCCGGGCGACGGCGAGGAGATGCATCTCCGCAGAGCGGACCCGCGCACGGCCAGTCGAGGCAGCGCTCGCTCCGGGCGGTGAGGCTGCCGTTGGCCAGATCGAGGGGCTTGGCGAGGCTGAGTGCCTTCCGCGAAGTGATTTCGGCGCGATCCGGCCCGGGGCGGGTCGGCTGGCCTGGGCGGCTGCTGCGGCATGCCGCCAGGCTTACTTCATGGAAGGGGGATTTGCCGGAAGAGAACCGGCGGCCACTGCCACTTTCCGACGTACTTGGCCTACCTCCCTCATAAGAACAGTTCGGCAGCTGGCCGCGCTCGCTCGGCGCTGGGTTCCGTCATCCGCCCGCTTCCTTGGTGCCCCGCCTTGGGCTGCGCAAGGAAGGGGTGTCTCCCCTCAACGACGGTTACGTTGAGTCGCGACTGATCGCAAATTGTGATGGGTCGGATCGTTCCGTGAAAGGACAGCCGATGCGACACATCTCCGCGCTCCTGGCCGCAGCCGCCGCCGGAGCCCCCGCGCTCACCTGTGCCGGCCCCGCCTCCGCCGCGTCGGGAGTCGTGGCCGGGCCGAGATCGCCCCCCCCTGCGCTGACGACATCTTGACAGCGGGCCCGGAGCTGCCGATGATCGATGCGCTATACCGATTTATCTCCGGCCCCCACCTGACTTGCTATCAGGTGGCGGGCTGGACTTAACCGCTATAGCAGACTGCCCCCCTGTGACGAGGAGTCGATCGATGAGTGCACCGCTGATGCGCAGAAGGACTCTGCTGTCAGTCCTGGCCGCGACCACCGCCGGTGTCGCGTTGCCCACCACGGCGCACGCCAAGCGCCGCTCACCCGCGAAGACCGGACCGATCTCGGTCGTCTACATCGAGGTCAACAGCGAGAGCATGACGAACGCCGCGAAGTACACGCTCGCCAGGGGCGGTGCTCAGGTGTTCGACATCGCGGTCATCTTCGCGGCCAACATCAACTACGACGGCACGAACGCCTACCTGCACTTCAACGAGAACGTGCAGCGGGTGCTCGACAACGTGGCGACCGAGGTCCGCCCGCTGCAGCAGAAGGGCATCAAGGTCCTGCTGTCGGTCCTCGGCAACCATCAGGGCGCCGGCTTCGCGAACTTCCCGTCGCGGCAGGCCGCTGACGCGTTCGCCCAGGAACTGGCCGACGCGGTGACGAGGTACGGGCTCGACGGCATCGACTTCGACGACGAGTACGTCGAGTACGGCAACAACGGCACCGGTCAGCCCAACGACTTCTCGTTCGTCTACCTGGTCTCGGCCCTGCGCGAGAAACTGCCGGACAAGCTCATCACGCTGTACGACATCGGCCCGGCCGCGGACCGCCTGAGCTACGACGGGGTGAGCATCGCCAACACCTTCGACTACGCCTGGAATCCGTGGTACGGCACCTGGTCCGTGCCGAGCGGCCCGAGCTCCAGGTCCCGTCTCTCCCCGGCCGCCGTGTCGTTCACCGCGACCAGTTCGTCCACCGCCGCGAGGCTCGCCCAGCGCACGGTCAACGAGGGGTACGGCGTCTTCCTCACCTACAACCTCACCGCGGCGAACACGGCCTCCTACATCTCGGCTTTCACCAACAAGCTCTACGGCAGCTCCGCCGTCTACAACCCCTAGACCCAATACCGTGTGGTTAGACACGGTGTGAGAGCGTCAAGCCCGCCGAAATACGTGCGGAGCTCCCGCTGGAACAGTGTCGACCAAGATCACTATTCGGCGGGAGCTCCGTTGGAGACCAAGTCCGTCATCGACCACGTCCGTGTGGTGCCATCGGACGCATTCGCCCCGGCCACCCGGGGGAGCTGACCCGACAACTGGCCTTCGACGTGGTCGATGAGGCGTTGCGCCAGACCCGCCGCACGCAACAGCGAGTACGTGACCTGCCCTCCCGGGGGTGGCCTTCCTCCTCCTGGCCGGGGCACTGTTGCCCGACCTGGGCTGGCGGCAAGGTGGACGAAGTGCTGCGGCTGACCGCCGCGGGCGAGGACATCCGCCTCGCCGACACCGCGCGTCCCGGCTTCGACCGGCTCTCCCCGGCCCTCGCCGGCTACGCCCGCCGGTGAGGGCCGGGGCCGCGGAAGTCAGGGACCGCCGATACCTGGCCGTCAGGGGTGGCGGTGGGGGAGTCCGCGGGTGCGTACGACGACCGGCGTCCGGCGCGGGTGCTCGGATGGCTCGGGTGCGCGGTCCCTTCGGCAGCCTTCAGCTGAGCTGCTCGGCCAGTCCGACGATGATGCCCTCGGGACCGCGGACGTAGCAGAGCCGGTAGCTGTCCTCGTACTGCGCCACCTCGCCGACGAGTTCGGCGCCGTGAGTGCGCAGACGGGAAACGACGTCCTCGATGTCGTCGACGGCGAACATGATGCGACGAATGCCCAGAGTGTTCGTCGGCGCGTCCTTCGGCCCGGCACCGACCGCCTTCGGCGTGTGGAACATCGCCAGCTCGATTCGGCCGTGGCCGTCCGGCGTCCGCAGCATGGCGACGTCCTGTCGGACGTCGTCGAGCCCGATGACACGCTCCACCCAACGTCCCTCGATCGGCGCCTTACCCTCCAGCTCCATGCCAAGTTCGACGAAGAACGAGATGACGGCGTCAAGGTCGTCGACCACGATGAGGACGTTGTCCATCCGCTGGATCGTCATGCTGGGTCTCCTTGGTGTCGTGCAGCCACGGTGGCCGCATCCACCCTAGGACGGAACCGCCAGGCCGTTCTCGACATCCTCTGCCACATCTTCGAGAACCTCTCGAGGCGCCAGCGCCCGTCACACGCCAGTCGTACCGCTTCAGACGGAACACCGCAGGTTGGAGATCCTCCCGCCGGCCTGTGGGCCAACCTCGATTCCGGTTCCGACGTTCCCCCACCCCAGGGCTGACACATGCATAGCTGGTCTGATGGCCACCCGGCACACGTGGTGCCGGGTGGCCATTCCTCGTCAGGCCTCGCAGCCGGTCTCGGTCTCGGCGTTGCAGACGTCGAATCCGCCGACGCCGTTGGCGACGTCGAGGCCGCCGTTGCCGATCAGGGTGTCGTCCTCGGAGCCGCCGTTGAGGCCGTCCCGGCCCGAACCGCCGTTCAGGGTGTCCAGACCCGCGCCGCCGAGGATCGACGACTGCAGCGACGTGGAGTTGGTGACGGTGTCGTCGCCCCCGAGCAGCGACGCGTCGATGAACTGGATTCCGCTCCCGACCCCCACGCACTGGGCCACGTTGGCGCCGGACTGCGTACAGCCGGCTCCCGCGCTCACCCCGGACGTGGAGTCAACAGTGATCTTGCCCTGGAACACCCCGATGTTGACCGTCTCGCCGCTGGAGGTGCCGACGATGAACAGTGTGCGCCCGCTGACGTGCACGGACGTGCCGGCCGCCGCCTGCGCGGGAATCGTGAGGGCGGTGGCGGCCATGAGGCCGGCTGAGATGATCGCCAGGGTGGTGACAAGGCGATGTACGGACGACATTTGAATCTCCCCGTCTGATGGTCGAATCGTTGACGGGACAAATGAAATCGGTCTCCTCGCCCTCCGTCTGCGTCTTCTTACCGGTTGGGTTCGCCCGCCTGGAAGTCCGTACCGCCATCGGAACGGTGGATGGCGGCAACTCCGCCCGCGTCGGCTCGCTGACGCCACCTGCCGTTCGTCGCCGCTCAAGGCCCTCCACGCGGATCCACGTCATCGGCGGTGGTGGACGCGATCTGACCGGTCGTTCGCAGGGGCCGGTCACCAGGCGAATCCGCCGACATAGGTGTCGCCCCGCCAGACGACCCTGTTGGGGAAGGCGCCGGCGGCCGTCGGGATCGAGCCGGCGACGCCGGCCGAGTTCGGGGCGGCTGACGGCGCGGCCGTGACCAACCACGCCATGCTCTCCCCGGCGCTGTACCCGCGCGAGCAGAACCGCAGCCTGCGCGACATCGCAGCCCAGCTCGTCATCACCAAGGGCAGGAAGAAAGGCCGGCACCCCATGCGGCCGGAGCTACACTCAAATTCGCTATATTCAGTAAATGCTAAATCTGTCCCTCACTGTGGACGGCTGTGACCTTCGATACGCCGACAGCGGCGGTGACGGCGTTCCGGTGGTGTTCTCACACGGCGCCGGGGCCGATCACGTGATGTTCGACGCCCAGCGGGACCACATGCGGGCACTCGGATACCGGGTCGTCACCTGGGATCTGCGCGGCCACGGGCTCTCTCGACCGGCCGGCGCGCCGTTCACCGCCGAGCGGGCGATGGCGGACCTGCTCGCGCTCGTCGAGCACCTGCGGCTCGACCGGCCGGTGCTGGTGGGTCAGTCGCTGGGCGGCAATCTGAGCCAGGCGCTGGTCCGGCGGCATCCCGAACTGTGCCGGGCGCTGGTGGTCATCGGCTCGACCTGGAACACGGGGCTCCTGTCCGCCAAGGACCGCCTGCTGCTGAAGATGGCGGCGCCTTCCCTGTCGGTGATCCCGGCCGGGCGGCTCCCCGAGCTGACGGCCGGCGCCTCCGCGGTCACCCCGGCGGCCAGGGCCGATGCGCGCAGGGCGTTCTCGCAGCTCACGAAGCAGGAGTTCGTGGAGGTCTGGCGGGCGACCGTGACCTTCCTCGACCCGGATCCGGGTTATCGCATTCCCGTGCCGCTCTGCCTGATCCGCGGGGACCGGGACCGTACCGGGAACATCGCCACGGCCATGCCGAGGTGGGCCGCGGCCGAAGGGGTTGAAGAGATCGTCGTGCCCGGCGCCGGGCACATCGCCAACCAGGACGCGCCCGAGGCGGTCAACGCCGCGGTCGAGACGTTCCTCCACACAAGCCTCCAGACGAGGGGGACAGCGTGAACGCGGAGCGACGGGCCACGTTCGTCACCTCGGTGGGTGATCTACTCGCCTCGTGGCACCTACCGCACGCCACCGGTCGCGTCTACGGACTGCTGCTGATCACCGACCGGCCGGACACCCTCGATGCGATCGCCGCCGAGCTAGGGCTGAGCAAAGGGGCGGTGAGCACCGCGGTGCGGCAGCTCGACTCCTGGGGACTGGCCAGGGTGATCCCGCAGCCGGGTAGCCGCAGGCTGCTGGTGGAGGCGGCGGGCGGGTTGGAGACGCTGCTCGAGGCGAGCCACGCGCGAGCCAGAAAGCTGATCGCCGCCCTGCGCGACGGCGAGACCCTGGTGGGCCCCGGTCCGGCCCAGGACCGCCTGCAGGACGTGATCGGCCTGTTCGAGGGGTACGTCGACGTGGGCGCGGAGCTGCTGCGCCAACGCCGCCGCTGAGACCGCCGCCCGGTCGGCTGTCGCCGGGTCCCCGAAGCTGCAGGCTGCCGCCCACAAGCGCCGGCGACCCCGACGAGATCGTCATCGACTGATCATGTTCCTCGGGGAGTCTCCGCGATCCTGACTCGTCGGCCGGGTCTCGCCGGCACCGCCGGTGCCGGCCAAGATCAGCAGCCGCGACCGGGACAGCGCCTTCCCGGCCGCGGACAGCGCCTTCCCGGCCGCGGACAGCTTCCGCCGCATCCGTACCCGCGGGTGAGCGGTCAGTTCGCCCCTGTCGCGACGTAGCTGACCGCGTTCTTGGGAACGACCGAGGTCCACGGGACGATGATGACCGCGCCATCGCGCTCGAACACCCGGGCGTTTTCCCCCTCGGTGCCGAACTCCTGCGGCAGCCCCGCCACCGCCGTCGCCTTGCCGGTGCCCGCCTCGAGCCGCACCAGCCGGGGTGCGAGATCCCGCCGGTCGCCCACCTCCAGGGCCAGCAGTCCCTTGTCGTCGGCGCGGATGTAGGTCAGCTTGGTGTTCTGGGTGCCCGACGACTCCCATACCTGCTTGCCGGTCCTGAGATCGAAGGCCACCGCCGTGTTACGCGAGCGCAGCTCGCCCGGCACGTTCTCAGGGAAGGTCGCCAGATACAACCGGTCACCGTGTACGGCGTAGCGGCGCTGTTCGGCCATGCCGTCGAAGAACGCGACCGTGTTCATGGCGAGCATGTCCACATGGCCGGTCCTGACGTCGACCTTGCCGCCGTTGTCGTCGAACACGGTGAACGTGCTCTGACCGCCCTTCTCCACGTGAACGATGACCGGGTCGGCCGACAGGACCGTGGGGCCCAGCCCGAGCTCGCCGAGCGGATACCGCTTGACCGGCCTGCCGCTCTCGGGGTCGAGTATCTCCAAGCGGTTGCTCGTACCGTTGAAGGCGCAGTCGAGGATGAGGACCACGCGGGTGGCCGCCGCGTTGACGTCATCGAGATGGCAGCCCTCGGGTGGCGCGGCGGTCCACTGCCGGGCGCCGTCGGACAGGCGGTAGCCGTACACGGTCTCATCCACCGACACCACCGCCATGCCTGCCGCGCTCATCACCTTCGGCGCGGCGAGCATGTCGGACAGGGTGGACTTCTCGGCCGGGATTTTGACCTTCCAGGTGATCTGGCCCTTGGCCGCGTCCACGCCGGCCAGGTGGTCGCACAGGCGGGCACTGCCGTACGCGACCGCGCCCTTGCCCGCCGCCAGCTCGGCGGTGGCCCCGCAGAGCTGCTCACCCGGCGAGGGCACGCCCCAGGCGCGCTTGCCGGTCTTCAGGTCGTAGGCGAGCAGACCGTCCTTCTGCGCGCGGACGATCGTGGTGTCGGTCAGCCAGGCGGCGAAGGCCAGGCCCGCGGTGAAGTCGGTGCTGTCGGCGTTGACCAGCGGTACCGACCACTGGCTCGCCGCCGCGGGGCCGACGCTCTGCCTGCCGTCCCGACCGGCCCCCGGGCCGGTGCCCGCGACGAACCACGCGGTGCCCACACCCACGGCCAGCAGCACCACCAGGCCGAGCGCGACGAACAGCGCGGTGTGGCCCTTCTTACGCTGCGGCGGCGGTGGCGGGGCGTCCCAGCCGGTCTGCTGCTGCGGGTGGGGCTGTTGGTAGGGGTACGGCGGGCCGCTCGGGTATCCCTGGGGGTGCGGCGCGGGTCCCGGTGGCCGGGGGGTCCACGGCCCCGGCGGTCCGTAGGCGGGCTGTCCCTGGCCTGGCGGTCCGTAGACGGGTTGGCCTGGGAGTGGCTGGCCGTACCCGGGACCGTGAGCCGGTTGACCGGAGGATGGCTGGCCGTACCCGGGGCCGTGAGCGGGCCCGCCCGACGGTGGTTGGCCGTGACCGGGGGAGCCCTGGATGGGTTGTCCCCAGTTCGGGAGCCGGTCGGGAGCCGGCTGCCCACCGTACGGGTTGCCGTTGTGCTGGTCGGTCATCTGCGTTCCCCCATCACGCCAGCTGCTGGCGCACGTATGCCGCCCACTGCCGTTCGAATTGCGCCTTGCTCACGCCGAGCACCTCGAACAGCGCGGCCTCACTCTTGTCGCCCTGCGCCCGGTAGGCCGCGGCCACCCCCTCGGCCAGCCTGCGCTCGCCGTACTTCCTGGCGATGAAGCGCATGGCGAGGTTGCCCATGAAGTAGTTGGCGTTGATCAGGTTCTTGTACTCCCAGAAGACGTTGTCGGGAAGCTTGCCCTCGAACGGCCTGGCCAGCCGCCCTGCCAGGTAGGCCCTGCCTTCCGGGAAGCGACGGACCTGAGCGACGCTCTGGTGCCGGGTGGCGGCGTAGTCGGCGAAGCCCTCGACGATCCAGTTGGCCTTGCCGAACAGCGAGAACTGGGCGCTGTCGAGGGTCGCGACCAGTGAGTGGGCGATCTCGTGCTGGGCGATCTCCTGGATGCCCGCTCCGTCGTCGAAGAAGGTCGAGGTGGTGTCCAGCACGATACGGCTGCCGCCGATCCTGACGGTGTCGCTCATTCCCCAGCTGGGCATCGGAATGGACACGCCCGCCTCGTGCGCCTTCTGCTTGCGGAACAGGTTGCCCAGCTGGGCCTGGCCCTTGGCCAGTGCGATCACGAACCCGGTGGACACCGCGGCGTCCGGTGGGCCGTTGCGCCGCCAGAAGGCCAGGTCCGCAGTGGTGGCCTCGGCGACGGCCGGCGCGATGCGCCTGGCGAGGGCGGCGTCCTGCGGCCTGGCCAGCACGATGCTGGAGCCGGCCTTCACCACGGCGACATCGGGCCAGATGTCCCACGGGCCGGGGTAGTACACGGTCTTGGAGCCCTCGCCGCTCGTGATCGACGGGGGCGCGCCGCCCACCTTGGTGACGACCAGGGGCGCGTCAGCCGAGGCCTTCTCGATGGTCCAGCGGTACCACTCCGATACCGGCCGGAGATCGATGCCGGTGAAGCGGTGCACGAACGCGACGTCCTGGGTGAACGTCACGCCGCGCCCGAAGCTGTCCTCGGTGCGACCCGTGCGGCGCAGCGTCTCATAAGACATCTGGGTCAGCGGTATCTTGCGCAGGTTGGCGAACAGTCTCGCCTGGCCGCGGACCAGGGCGGCGTTCTTCTGGTCGAAGATCGAGGTGAACGCCTTGGCGTCACCTGACGTCAGCGCCTCGCCGTGTGCCTTGAGCAGCGCGGAGATCTCCTCATCGGTGACCACGACCGTGTCGGGGTCGACCGGCCCCTGATCGGTCGGCCCTGGGGCCGCCGATCCGGTCGGACGCGGGTCGAGCGCCGACGCGGAGCCCTGGTCCCGCAGGACCACCCCCACTCCCGCGCCTGCGGCGACGACCAGGACGAGGGAGAGGATGCTCAGCGTCACCCACAGTCCGGTCCTGCGTCTGGGGGGTGGTGGGGGCGGCGGCTGCTGCCATTGGCCCTGCTGCCATGGCGGCGGTGGTTGGGTCGGATACTGCGGGCGGAAACCAGGCCCCGTCGTCACTATTGCCCCGTTAGAGCTGGTAGTTCACGAAATGCGGCAATAGTACCAGTGGCCACAGATCGTCAAGCGATCATGCATGGACCAGTTGAAACGGCGGCCTTCCCCGAACGTGCCCCCAGAAATCCGGGCATGTTGTGCCGTCAAACGACGGCTGGCCGAGGTCGCAGATGCTGACCATGACGCTGCGGTCGATGCGCAGTTCCTCGCTGAGCGTCTGCTGGGAGCAGGGGCCGACGGCGTCGAGCATCTGGAGCACGAGATGCTGCCCGACCCCGAGGCCTTCCTCGGTGGCGTGCGTGTCCTGAAATTCACCTCATCGGCACCGACATCTGCACATCTACTTGTAGGCGGTTTCGCACGTCCAGCTGTCCGCCGACATTCGCGGAGCTGGGTGCAGATGTCGCGGCCGGGGACGACGTCGCATCGGGCAGGAGGTCCGATGCGGTCGTGCGGCTCACGGATTCGGCCAGAGGACGAAGAGGGGGTAGGCGCGCCGGCTGGGCCGGTCGCCGATCTCCTTGATCGCCGCACGGATTTCGCGCAGGTGCTTGGTGGTCATCTGCAGTGGGGGCTCGTCGGGCTGGTAGGTGGTGCGGATCGGGTAGTCCACGCCTGGCTGCCTGGTCATCTCGATGTGGCAGCCGAGCACGTGGGTGACCGGCCGGCGGTCGGAGAAGGCGATCAGGCGGTCGATGGTCTGGGTGAAGGCCGACCAGTCCTGGATGTAGAGACGGCCCGGGTAGACCGTGTCGCCAGTGAGCAGGAACCCGGTCCACCGGTCGTAGAACGTGACCGCCGCCTCGTGGTGACCCGGGGTGGCCAGGCACTCCAGCACACGGCCTCCCAGGTCGACCTGCGCCACGGCGTCGGGATCCTTGCCGAACCCGAAGTATTCCCAGGCGGTGACCAGGTCCGCGCCGACCACCGTGGTATCGGGGCGGTCGGTGAACTGATCGTCGCCCGCGATGTGGTCGCCATGCGAGTGGGTGTGCAGCACCAGCAGGTGGTACTCCTCCCGGGGGTGACGGGCGAGCCAGTCGGCGACGAGCTCATCGACCACCCGGCGCAAGGGGAAGAACGTGGCGGATGCCGTGGCGCCGGTGTCGATCAACACCGCCCGTGCGTTTCCGAACAGCAGGAACAAGAACGGCGCCTCGTAGTTGATCGCCATGTTCTGCCGCAAGATGAACGTGTGCTCGTCGTACGCGTGGACCTGGATGTCAGGATCGGTGTTGTGCTTGGCCGACGGTGAGCCGTGAATCCACCGGACATCCAGCGCGCAAGGCTCTGGAGTCACTCCAGTGAAATCGATCAGAGGCATGCCTGCGTCCACGAGGTCTCCTTCGAGTGCGTCGTCTTTGCAGGCCGGGTACGGCGCACATCTCGTCCGGGGCAAGCGCTTACGGGCTTCCGCGGCGACGGTACCACGACAGGGATCAGCCACTCTTCATGATCTCCGGGGTGCGACGTTCACGCCGTGCCCTGTCCGGTGACGGCTGCGGCGATGTGCCGGATAACGTGCTGGAGTCGCGCATCGCCATGGCGGGCCGAGACCTTGCTCGGTCCCACCCCGTGATCGCCCATGTACGCGACAACAGACGGTTGTCACGTCCACGACTCGCCGTCGACGGTGCCATGGTGGAGCCGGTCTTGAAGGACACGTCGGGCGGCGCGCCAGGCCGGCTCCTCAGATGGTTGGGCTGAGTCCCGTCACCTGCAGTGGCCCTGGAGGCCCGCAAGGCCGGCGAGGACGACGAGTCGCCCACACTCCAGCGCAACGACGTCGTCCTCAGCCGCCGCGAGAGGGTTACGTCCCCGACCGGACGGCGCCCGGCCCAGCTGCCTCCCGACTACACCCTGGCGACCGAGCTCGTGAACGAACTCGTCGAAGCCGCGGACGAGCGGGTTCTCTCCAAGACCATCGCCCGCTACGGACGGGTCGACCTGCTCTGCATCGACGAGCTCGGCTACATGGAACTCGGAGGCTGTGCGCGATCGCCACGTCCGGCGTGAGATAGCGGACCGACTCCAGGTCCCCGACCAACGCCGAGTCGGCCAGGACGCCGCGGAAGAGCTTGTCGTGGTTGTGCTGGTGGGGCCGGCGGCCGTGGGTGACGGTGCCGTCGTAGGAGACGTAGCCGGAGTCGTCGGTGAACAGCGCGCCGAACGCCTGGGCGTCACCCGCCGTCCAGGCCGCCAGGAAGCCGGCGAAGAGTCTTTCGATCTGAGCGCTGTCACCGGTTCGCGTGCTGGGAGCGGTTCGGGTGAGGATGGTTGAGCGCAAGGGGGTGCGTGCCTCCATACATGATATCTTCGCTTCGAAGAACGAAATATACGATGACAGAAAGATTCGAATGTCGAAACATAGTGTCTTCGGAGAGATCGCCATGGAGCTCCGGCAGCTGCAGCAGAGCTTCGACGCTTTCGACGAAGCGGCCGCCACCCGGCTCGGCCTCAACCGCACCGACCTGCGCTGCCTCGACGTGGTGCTGGCCGACGGCCCGGTGCCCGCGGGCCAGATCAGCCTCGCGCTGAAGCTCAGCCCAGCGGCCACCACCACGGTCATCGACCGGCTGGAGCGCGCGGGCATGGTGGCCCGTTCCACTGATCCGGGTAACCGCCGCCGCGTCCTGGTCGCCGCGACCGAGGCCGCCCGCTCGGCCGATGCCGAGATCTTCGTCCCGGTCGGCCAGGCGGGCGCCCAGGCGCTGCAGGAGTACGGGCCGGACGAACTGGCCGTCATCCTCGATTTCCTGCGTACTGCCCGAAGAGTCCAAGAGGAGCAGGCCGCCCGCGTCAGGGCTCTTTCCTGAGCTGGGAATAGGTGATGATGAAGGGGGGAGGGGGCTGGTCTTTCTTGTTCGTTCCGCGGTGACGACCTCACAGTCCGCCAACCCCGAAAGGCCGGGTGTCCGATAGCGGCGCAGCCAGGAACGCGCCGTCTGCCGCGACACCCCGAATTTGGCCGGCGGTCCACTCGCACTCGCGCCGGCGAGGACCGCCGACACCGCCCGATAACGCTGCTCGACAGCGGACGGATCCACCAGGGCCAACCCCGACATCCCGACGCGCGCCACCCGCAAACGACGCACGCGAGATCGGCCGGCACCGGTGCCTGTCAAACATGTCCTGGGACTGATCTGTCAAGCATCTCCCGGAACAGGGCGGGATCCACCAACCAAGATCGAATGCGGGCTTTCTTCGCGGTTTCAGAGGCGGCCCGCCACGGCGGGCCGACCTGCGCAGATCGCCCGGCTTCCGAGAAGATCGTGTTCTCGGAAGCGGAGACGGTCATGACTTCTGAGAACACGCGCGGCTGACCCGCGGCAAGGTCGGCGGCCGGCCCGCCGTCGCCACCCCCGAGGTCATCCGGGCCGCCCCCGACATGCTCCCCGACCCCGAGAACTCGATCACCAAGCTCCTTGGCGTCAGCCCCGGCACCTTTTACAACCACATCCCCGACCTGCAAGAACTCCGCGCCTCCGGGCGCGCTCCCGCCGGCTCACCCCCGGCTGCCCGCTACCGCCAGAATCCGGCCCTATCCTCTCCGGGGCCTCGATGGTGCGGGCGTGGTCCATCGCCTGGACGGACTCCGGCCGCACCTTCACCCGGATGCTGATCTTCTCGGCATGGACCGGCTCGCAGCCCGCCTCCCTCAAGGCGTCGAGCCGGCAGCCCGTGCGGGGTGGGAAGAGCTGCCCGGCTTTCGGGAGGGTGCCGCCGCATCCTGATGCCGGGATGTCTGCGCCGCTCAGGTGGGGCTGTCCCTACCCTGAGTTGACGCGCTGGCATGATCCCCCAGCCAAATGCGGACATCTAGGTTTATAGCGCCTTAATCTCCACTGAAGGGCTATTCCTTATGTTTGGCACGAAATTCCGTCGAGCCGCGTCCCGTTCCGCGGTCGTCGCTCTGGCCGGCGCGGCGGCTCTCACGATGACGGCCGGAAGCGCCGGAGCGATCATCAACGGCACCAAGCCCACCGAGTCCTACGACTTCATGGCCTCCATCCCGATCGCCGCACCCGCCATGGGCCTCAAAGACGGCAACTGCGGAGCGGCGCTGATCAACCCGCGATGGGTGGTGACCGCGGCTCACTGCGTCGACATGGAGATCGGCTCGATCGTGAAGGGCACCATCCGCATCGGCAGCGACCAGCGCAGATCAGGCGGCACGGTCCGCAATATCGCCCAGGCGATCCAGCATCCGGACTACGCCCAGGGCACGGACAAGGCGCCCTACAACACCGCCGACCTCGCGCTGGTCCGCCTGGACCGCCCCGTCTCCATCAAGCCCGTCCCGATCGCCGACCACGCGGGCAAGCCCGGCACCCCGACCCGGATCATCGGTTTCGGCATCACCAAGTTCAGCACCAACCCGACCGAGTGGAAGATGTCCAAGACGCTCAACCAGCTCGACACCCGCCGCGGCGCGATCTCCGAGTGCGGGCCAGGCTATGCCGGCGACACCCGCCTGTGCACCGTCAGTCAAAAGCCCAAGGCCATGGCCTGCAACGGCGACTCCGGCGGCCCGCAGCTCCAGCGCGGCCGGGGTGGCCGGTGGGAGCTGATCGGCGTCACCTCCGGCCCCGGAGCCAAGAGCCCGTCCTGCGAGCAGGGTCCCGGCCTGTACACCAACGTCACCGCCTACACCGACTGGATCAACAACACCATCCGCACATACAGCTGACCCGTTCGACCGCCTCGGCGGCCTCCTCTGGCGTCAGCTCCACCCGCCCAGTCTCGCGGGACCTCCTCGCGCAGCCCGCAGGTTCTGCGAGGAGGTTTGCGGATGACGACCTGCGCCAACGCGCCCGCCCGGCAGGGAGTCTCCGGCCTCGCAGAGCCGCTCACCTCTGCGAGCACGAGCCCGCGAGCCGAGAAGATGCTCTGGGAGCGAGATAGTCACATGATCCGTCAGCGGCCGGAACCGAGGTCTGGCCGCCGACAGCGATCCCCCTGACGGCCGCTGATCATCGTTGACGGCTACGCCCTGTCGGTCTTTGCCCGATCGGGATGGCTCTCGTGCAGGAGCGAACGCAGTTCGGCGGTGTCGATGATGTGGGCCAGTCTCGGGAAAATGCTGGTCATCAGGGTCTGGTGGGCTTGCGGGTCCGGGTCGGCGACGCCGTCGGAGAGGACGTAGAGCTGGTAGTCGCGGTCGGCGGCGTCAGTGACGGTGGACAGTACGACACCACTGGTGGTGACGCCGGCGATGACCAGGGTGGTGATTCCGCGATCCCGCAGTTGCCGGTCCAGGTCTGTCGTCGACAGCGCGCCGTAGCGGGTCTTGCGGACGGTGATGTCGCCGGGCTCGGGAGCGAGCTGATGGTGGATGTCTGCGGCGGGATCCGCGTGGTGCATGAGACGCTGCTGGCCGAGGAAGGAGAAAGTCTTGTTGGCCGGCGGGATCGCCGCCCAGTCGGCTTCGGTGAATCCGACTCGCACGTAGGCGATGGCGGCGCCGTACGCTCGCATGTCGGCGATGGCGCCAGCCACCCGTGACAGCAGCGCTTCCGGCTTGGCCAGGCCGGGGATTGAGGCCAGGATTCCCTGCTGGTAATCCATGACGAGCAGTGCGGCCGTCCGGGGGTCCAGCGCCGGGGTCGTGACGGTCATTTTCTCTCCTTGGGTGATGAGGGCGCCCTGACACGCGAGATCGCGCGCCGGGGCCGACTGCACATTGGGCACGTGAGCCACGATCTGCCGCGCCGCGACTCCACCGGCCACGGTGAGGGCCGTCGCGCTCATCTCCGAGCTCTACGCGGAGGGGCGGACCGCTCCGACAGGGGCGCGGCCCGATCGCGGTGACGGCGGTGGCGGCCCGTCAGGCGCGGCTCGGTGCCGACTCCGGCTCGGCGAGGGGTGCCGTGGCGCGTCGGGGGAGCAGCAGCGGGGTCGCCAGCAGGAGCGCGCCGGCCAGGCCGATGGCCGTGCGCGGGCCGAGCAGGCCGCCCAGCACGCCCCATGCGGCAGTCAGGAGCGCGGTCGAGGCCTTGGTCGTCACCGACCAGGCGGACAGCGTGCGGGCGACCCGCTCGGTCGCGGTGCGCTCGAGGCGGTAGGTGGTGTAGACGGGGTTGAAGATCCCGCAGCAGAAGATCAGCCCGAACTCGACGCCCATCACCAGCAGCAGCCCTCCGGTCCCCGGCCCCAGGAAGGCCAGCCCGATGGGCCAGATCACGCGCAGCACCCCGGCCACGATCAGGACCTGGTGCTGCCCGAACCGGGTGACGAGCGGTCGGGCCAGCCGTGAACCGAGCAGCCCGCCGATCGCGGGCGCGGCGAAGGCGAGGCTGTACTGCCACGGTGCGAACCCGAGTTGGCCGAGCATCAGGACGGCCAGCAGCGCGTCGGTGGCCATCAGCAGGCCGTTGAACAAGACGGTGTTGAAGAACAACGGACGCAGCGTCGCGTCGGCGAGGATGTACCGCCAACCGTCGAGCAGGTCCCCGGCACGCATGCGCGCGGCCTCCCGGCGCTCGGGCCGCGGCTCCTGGCCACTCGTCGCGCGGATGCCCAGGGCCGAGAGCAGGTAGCTGACCGCGTCGGCCACCACCGTCGCCACCGGACCGAGGAGCCCGATCGCGGCACCGCCCAGCGGCGGCCCGATGATCGTGGTCGTCCAGGCCGTGGACTCGAATCGGGCGTTGGCGACGAGCAGGTCCTCGGCCGGTAGCAGCGTCTTCAGGTACGCGCCGGAGGTGGCGCGGAAGGTGATGTCGGCCGCCGCGACGACGACCGAGACCAGCAGGAGCTGGACGAAGGAGAGCACGCCGAGCGCGAACGCGGCGGGGATCGTCAGCAGCGCCGCGGACCGCACCAGGTCCATCCCGATCAGCACCGGCCGCTTGCGGCGGAACTCCACCCACGGGCCGAGCGGCACCGCCACGGCCGCGCCCACCAAAGCCCCCACGGAGGACAACGCCGCGACCTCCGCCGGCCCGGCGTGCAGCACCTGGATCGCGATCAGCGGGAACGCGCCGAAGGCGATCCACGTACCGAGCGCGCTGGTCCCGTACGCTCCCCAGAGCCACCCGAACTGCCGCCCCAACCGGTGCCCGCTCCGCATGCCCGACGCTCCTCGCCACTCATCCGCACAACCGATCCGCGATCGCATGCATCAAAGCGCGCGCCATACTAGGAGATCAAACAACCCCAGGGCCGCCCGGTAACAACCAACGGTTGTACCCATAGGCTGTCCGCATGGACCTCGACATCGTCCGGACCTTCGTCGCCGCCGCCGACGCGGGGCAGTTCCAGGAGGCCGCCGCCGAGCTGGCGGTCACCCAGCAGGCCGTCTCCAAGCGCATCGCCGCGCTGGAGCGCAACCTCGGAGTACGGCTGTTCACCCGCACTCCGCGCGGTGCCGAGCTCACCATCGACGGGCAGGCGTTCCTGCCCCACGCCCGCGAACTGCTCCGGGTCGCCGAGCGCGCGGTCGCGTCCGTCCGCACCGGCAGCCGTCCGCTGCGCGTCGACATGATCGCCTCGCGCGGCGCGGCGTCGGGCCTGATGCGCGGCTTCCACCGCGCACACCCCGAGATCGAGCTCGACGTGGTGATGCTGTTCGAGATCGAGACGGCCGTCGCCGCCATTCGGTCCGGTGTGATCGACGCGTCCTTCCGCGCCGTCGCCGTGCCCGGCCGGCCCCTTCCCGAGGACATCGAGTCCGTCCGGGTGCTCGACGAGCCGCTCCAGCTCCTCACCGGCCCCGCCCACGCGCTGGCGGGCGCCCGGTCGGTGCCCCTGACCCAGCTCGCCGGGCACCGGATCTGGATGCCCGGCATCGTCCCCGGTACCGAGTGGGCCGCCTACTACGACGACCTCGTCGCCGAGTTCGGCCTCACCATCGAGGCGACCGGCCCCAACTTCGGCTCCGACGCGCTCCTCGACACCGTCGCCGACACTCCGGCCCTGGCCACCTTCATGGGCGCGCATACCCGCCTCGTCTGGCCCGCCGACCACGGACTGCGCCGCATCCCGGTGACCGATCCCACGCCCGTCTACCCGCACTCGCTTCTGTGGCACCGCGACAACCCCCACCCCGCGCTGGCCACCCTCCGCGCCCACCTCGCCGCCACAGCGGCCGGCCACGGCACCGCCGGGACCTGGGCGCCGGACTGGGCAATCCCGCGCTGAACGCCGCCGCCCCGCCGCCCCACACCCCGGCCCTGCCTCCGTATGAAGCCGGGCGTCTTGATCTCTTCCGCGCCGGCGCGATCAGCTCTTCCTCATCCGCCCGCGTGGAAGGTCGCAAGCCCGGGTCTCTCGGACCTGTGCGCGGTGGCCCTCCGCCGAACGGCCGGTCAAGTCGTACTTCGCGAACTCGCAAGCCAGTGCCTTCACCAGTCCGGCGACGTGCTCCATCGCGGCCTGCGGGATTTCCTCCAGCAGATCAGGAAGTCGGCCATCCAGCTCAACTCGGTCTTCGTAAATGATCGGTTGACAGAGGCCGGTGCGCGCGGCATCCGCCCAGTCCGTCCGTCGCGGAAGTTCCCGCAACTGCCGCGTTCGGCGAAGGGGGGCTGCGAGCCGGGCTCCGAGCCGATCGTGCTGGGGCCGGCGGTCGAAGGTCAGTAGTGGAGGCTGGGGAACCAGTCGCCCCGGCCGTAAGGGGTGAGGTCGAGGAGATGCCAGACGGGGGCGAGGAGGTCGATGCCGCGCTGGTCGATATCGCCGGCCATGCGGGGGTGGGCGGAGTAGAAGTGGCGGACCGCGCCGTCGCCGTCGCGGGTGAAGACGGAGATGGTGGAGTCCTGTTCGCCGTCCTTGTCCTCGCTGCCGAGGTCATACTTAAACGTGCTGTCGCCGCAGCTCAGCAGCCGCAGCCGGTGCCAGCCGCGGTTGCGGGCGTGCTGCCGCAGGACGGGCAGGTCGGCGGCCGCGGCGACAGCGAAGTCGGCGTTCTGGGCGATGTGGTGGGCGATGGCGCTGAAGCCGTCGATCCATAGGGTGCACATGGGGCACGGGTCGGTCTGCAGCTTGCCGTACATGAAGTGGTAGACGATCAGCGGGCGGTCCGGCGCGGTGAAGAGCCCGCTGAGGGAGACCTCGCGGACCGGCACATCGCCCGCGCCAAGGTCGGCGGGGCCCTCGATGAAGACGTAGTCGTCGACGGGCGGCCCCTGCGGGAGCGCCCGCCGCTGGGCCGCGACCTTCTCGCGGTGGCGCATGAGGTCGATCTCGGCCAGGCGCAGTTCCTCGCGGGCGGCGAGGTAGTCCGCCGATTCGTCGGCCAGTCTTGTCTGCCACATGGCGTCCTCCGGGTGGCGATCCCCGGCCCGGATCCCGGATCCCGGGTCCCCAATCCTCCGAGTCTATGGCGATTCTAAGGCTCGCCGACAGTCGAGCTGAAGTCCGCCTGGTCTGCTGATCCAGGGGTGGGACTGGTGGTGCAGCTGTTAGCGCTGGGGGATCCCGTCGCAGGTCAGGGGAGGGTCGGGCAGGATGCCGCAGCGGCTTCTCCGTGGTCGTGACCTTCGTTGCAGATGGTCCAAGCTTCTTCGCGTTTCACGTTCGGCCGGCTCACGGCGGCTACGAGAAGCAAGATCGTCCTCACCGCCAACGGCTGTTCCGCTGTTCCTCAACCCCGTACTCGTATCCGCGGCCCGACGACATGACGCGGATCGTGGCCCGCAGAAGGCGACTGACTCTCAGGATGACACTCCGTAGCGGGTGGCGATCGCGGCGGCGCGCTTGCACAGGGAGGTGCGCAACCACTGCGGGGCCAGGGCTTCCGCGTCCGTGCTGAGCTGCCACAGCGCCCATTCGGCGTGTCTCGGATCTTGGAAGGTCACCTCCAGCCGCAGCCAGCCGTCTGCGTCGGCTTCCTCGGCGCGGACGGCCAGCGCGGTGCCCAGCAGCTCCTCCCGCCGCGCCGGGTCCACCCGTACCAGCACGGTGACCTGGTCGCCGCCGGTCCGAAACCGGGTGCTGCGTTCCTGCCAGGCCCGGTCCAGATCGACCCGGTCTGGTCGCTGCGCGGGTTCGGCGAGTTCCTTGGCGGCCAAGACCCGGGACAGCCGGTAGGTGCGGTCCGCGCCAGACTTCGTGGCCAGCAGGTAGCCCCGGTCGCGTATGGTGACCAGGCCGATCGGGTCCACCGTACGCCACTTCGGGGTCTGGTCCACAGCCGCGTAGTGGATCTGCAGCTTGTGTCCGGCGAACACCGCGCGCAGGACCTCGGCCGCTATGGCGTCAGGCACCTCCTCAGCGATCAGCCGACGCGACAGGAGGTCGGTCTCCGGGTCGATGAGCAAGCGCTCGGCCGCGCCGGCCGCGGTGTCCCGATAGCTTTCGGGTAGCGCGTCAACCACCTTGAGCATCGCCGAAGCGAGCGCCGAGCCGAGGCCGAACGCCTGCGCGCCGCGCCGCGATCCGGCGACCAGCAGGGCAAGGGCCTCGTCGGGGTTCAGTCCGGTGAGCTCGGTCCGGAAACCGGGCAACAACGCGAAACCGCCGTGCCGGCCGCGTTCGGCGTAGACCGGGACGCCGGCCGCGGACAGTGCCTCGATGTCGCGCAGCACGGTGCGGGTGGATACCTCCAGCTCGCGGGCCAGCGTGGCCGCGGACAGCCGACCGTGCTGCCGCAGCAGCAGCACCAGCGAGACCAACCGGTCGGCGCGCATAGGTGAACTTTATCGAAATACACGACACAGGATGTCGTGATTCATTGGGAGGCTCAGCACCACGACGTCAAAGATCGTGGCTACCGAGCCGATGGACGTACGTAATGTCGATGACTCGAATGGAGCTGATGTGGCAATGGAGCGAACGGCGGTCAACCCGTGGGCGTGGTCGGTGGAGATGGGGTACAACCAGGGTGAGATCGTCTCCGGGCACACCCGGACCCTGTACTGCTCCGGGCAGACCGCGATGAGCGGTGCCGGCAAGCCCCAGCATGCCGGTGACATGGCGGCGCAGTTGGCGTTGAGCCTCGACAACCTGGAGGCCGTGCTCGGCGAGGCCGGCATGTCCCTCGCGAACCTCGTCCGGCTCAACGTCTACACCACCGACGTCGATCTGCTTTTCCAACACTACGGCGTGCTGGCGTCGCGGCTGGGCGCCGCCGGGGTGGCGCCGACCACCACGATGCTCGGGGTGACACGGCTGGCGATCCCCGACCTGATGGTCGAGCTTGAGGGGACCGCCGTCGCGTGATGCGACCTCGCCGCCTCCGGCAGGGCTGCCGGAGGCGGCACGAGTAGCAGGCAGGTGGGGGATTTCCGGTGCTCAGAATGGTGACAATCGGCGTCTACGGCTTCGACGGCGAGTCCTTGTGGGTAGCTCGCTCCCCGCTGCGCCCACCGCTCCGCTTGCGGTTCGGACGCGCCCGCGCTCGCTCGACGAGGTGGTCGGGCAGCAGCACCTGCTGCGTCAGGGCTCGCCGCTGCGGGTGCCCGCCACCGATGATCCGCGCTTCATCGCGCAGGCTCGTGGTCCACGCGGCTGAAGACGCTCGCCCACGGCAACCAGCGTGCCGTGGGCGAGCGCCTCGACAAGATTGGAGGATCACGAGGGGAACGTGAATGTCGGCGGTGGCGCATAGGCGACCGGGGAGAGTTGTTGCGAGTAATCGCCAGAGGACCTACGGCTCTGACCGCGGGGGATACCGTGTCCCGGTGGGATGACCCGGTCGGTGAGCGGTGAGTGCCCGCTTACTCGGATGGTGCTGCGGCTGCGCCGATGCCGCTGTCCAAGATGTCCAGTGCCCGACCGGCCGTGCCGGTCAGGGTCGCGGCGATCTGTTCCGCGTCCGGCACCATGATCAGTATCATCCTATTTATGGTATTGGTCTAGTTGAGAAGATTCACCTGGCCATCTACCAGGACTTTCATGGCCGCCTACACCTTCCGCATCAAGGCGACGGCGGCGGCGCCCTGGTGGATCGGCTCGCGTTCCTGCCGCGGATCGACCGGTAGCGGCGGCGACAGCCGTCCCCACTCGGCGTCGGATAGATCATGTCGATTCGGTGATGTCCCCTCGCGCCGATCTACCTCGGATCACCACCGAAGATCCATGAGACAAGCCCGGAGGGTGAAGGTGCAGCTCGGCAAGATGACGCCGAGCCCGCCCGGACAACGTCCCCGCGCCGCAAGGGCCGTGATGGCGTTCATGCCCGGTTGACTTGGAGCGCGCTCCAACCCCTAGCGTCGTGGGCAGAAGGTTCCGAGCCCAGGAGGCAGCAGCATGACCGACGTCCCCACCCGGCACCTAGGCGAACTGGCGGTCTCCGCGCAGGGCCTGGGGTGCATGGGCATGAGCCACGGCTACGGCGCCGCGGACGACGCGCAGTCGATCGCGACGCTGCACCACGCCCTCGACCTCGGGGTGACCTTCCTGGACACCGCCGACTTCTACGGCGCCGGGCACAACGAGCAGCTGATCGGACGGGCCATCGCCGGGCGCCGTGACGAGGTGGTGCTGGCCACGAAGTTCGGTTTCGCCAACCGCCTGGGCGAGCCCACCCGCATCCGCGGCGACGCCGCCTACGTGCGGCAGGCGTGCGAGGCGTCGCTGCGCCGACTCGGAGTCGACCACATCGACCTCTACTACCAGCACCGGGTCGATCCGCAGGTGCCGATCGAGGAGACCGTCGGCGCGATGGCCGAGCTGGTGCGGGCCGGGAAGGTCCGCCACCTCGGGCTGTCCGAGGCCGGCGCGCGAACCATCCGGCGGGCGCACGCGGTGCACCCGATCGCCGCGCTGCAGAGCGAGTGGTCACTGTGGACCCGCGACCTGGAGGCGGAGATCGCCCCGGTCTGCCGCGATCTCGGGATCGGCCTGGTCCCGTTCTCCCCGCTCGGACGCGGATTCCTGACCGGCCGATACAGCTCGGTCGAGGGGCTGGCGGAGACCGACGTGCGGCGTAGCCAGCCGCGTTTCGCCGACGGCAACCTCGAACGGAACCTGGCGATCGTCGCGAAGCTGAACGAGTTGGCTGCGGCGAAGGGAGTCACCGCAGGCCAGCTCGCCCTGGCCTGGGTGCAGCACCGGGGCGACGACGTGGTGCCGATCCCCGGCACCCGGCGGCAGCGGTACCTGGAGGAGAACCTCGCGGCCCTGACCGTCGAGCTGTCCGCCGAGGACCTCGCCGCCATCGAAGCCGCCGCCCCGCCCGAGCAGGTGGCGGGCACCCGCTACGACACGACCAGCCTCACCTTCGTCGACGGCTGAACCCAGCGGGACTAGGAGGAATGGCGAGGGGCCTGGTGCTCCTCCAGTGCGGCCAGGCCCTTGCCGGATCGGAAGAATTCCGCCACCCGCCACCTTGCCCCAGCCACGCGCACCAGCTCGAGGCCATCGCCGCCCAGCAGGACCTCACGTCTGAGGTCACGCAGGTGTGGCCGGAGGAGGCCACAGCAGGGTGAAGGTGGTGGCGCTACCGTCGGCGGTGTGCGTCAGCGCGGAATGACGCAGCCGGGGCAGCGTTCACGGCCCCCGGGCAACCCGGCGGCGGCCCTGTCCCGGAGCCGACGACGAGGACGGGGCCCAGGCGCCCCCAGCAGTGGCAGCCACACCTCGTCCACGATCTCGACGATCGACTCGTCCGACGCCGCACATCGTCATGAACATGTCGTGGCGCAACAGGTCCATAGGACAGCAGCTGTAGATCTTGAGGCCCGAAGTTGTTCACGAGAAACAGCAGCATGGGGTCATGCGACGTGTTCGGTGCACAGGCAGCTGACGCCCTTGTCGATCCACTCCTGCCCGGCCCATTCCGGGTGCCGCTCGATCAGCAGCGCCCGGACCTCGGCCACGATCTCGCTCTCGCCCATCGCGGAGTCACGCCGCCGCCAGGTCTCCTCACGCAGCTCGCGCAGGTAGTCGCGGACGTCGGTGAGGACCTGCTGTCCGCCGACCTCGCCGTGACCGGGAACCACCACCCGGTGCCCGACAGCCGCCAGCCGCTCCATCACGGCCAGCCAGCCGACGCCGGAGACGTCGGTGTCGTGCGGCGGGAACCAGGGGAAGATCGCGAACTGTCCGGTCTCGGCCAGATCGCCGGTGAACAGCACACCGGCGTCCGCTACCTCGACCACCTGGTCGCCCTTCGTGTGGCCCTGGCCGGTGGGCCGAAGCCGCACGGTGCGGCCGCCGAGGTCCAGGACGTATCCGTCGTCGTAGACCACATCGGGGGTGGGCGTGCCTAGGCCTTCGAGGCGGTGGGTGATCGGCGCGCCGAAGCCGCGGAACATCTCCAGGTACCCCGGGCCCTTCGTCTTCAGGTCGTCCGCCTGCGCGCGGTTGACCAGGTAGGTGGCCTGGTCGGCGAACGCGTGCGCGCCGAAGGCGTGCTCGGGGTGGAAGTGTGTCGTGGTCAGGTACAGACGGCGGCCTCTGGCCACTTCGGACGCCAGGGCGAGGACCTGCTCGGCATTGGCGGTGCCCATGCCCGTGTCGACGACGAGGACGGCCTGCGTGCCGCCGATGACGCCGATGTTGGGGACCAACGGGACTCCGCGGTCCGGGATCACCAGCAGGTCGGGGGCGATCTCCTGGGCGCCGGCAACGTGCACGGCAGGATCGGGAAGCAGCACTTCGTTCATGCTTCGATTGCACCGCCACGGTGCCACGGTCGTCCAAGACCGGTCTCAGCGGTCCCGATACCGTACGGATATCGTTGCAGCATGGAGCTGCGAACACTGCGCTACTTCGTCGCGGTCGCCGAGGAACTCCACTTCGGCCGGGCGGCTGCCCGGCTGTACATGAGCCAGCCCCCGCTGAGCCGAGCGATCAAACAGCTCGAGACCAGTCTCGGCGCCCCCCTGCTCCACCGATCCTCCCAGGGCGTCACCCTCACTCCCGCCGGAACGGTGCTGCTGAAGGAGGCACGCAACCTGCTCGACCAGGCCGACCGGGTACGCGCACGCGTGGCCGCAGAGGCCGGCCCCGCGGCCATCACCATCGGCCTCCTCGGCGACGGCACCGACCTGGGCGCCGTCCGGCTGGCCAACGCCTACCGCCGCCGGCACCCGGGCGTCGAGGTCCGCATCCGCGAGGCCGACCTGACCGATCCCACCTGCGGACTGCGCGCCGGACTGGTCGACCTCGCCCTGACGCGCGCCCCCTTCGACGAGACCGGCCTGGCCGTGCACGAGCTGCGCACCGACCCGGTCGGCGCGGTACTCCGCGCCGACGACTCCCTCGCCCGCCGCGGGCGCCTGGAGCTGGCCGACCTGGCCGGCCGTCGCTGGTTCCAGTTCCCGGACGGCACCGACCCGCTCTGGTGGTCGTACTGGAACGGCGGCGAGCCCCGTGAGGGACCGGTGGTACGGGCAGTCCAGGAATGCCGGCAGGCCGTGCTCTGGAACGGCACGGTCGGCATGACCCCGCTCGGGCATGACATGCCCGAGGGCCTGACCGCGGTACCACTGATCGATATGCCGCCGAGCCGCGTGGTCACGGTGTGGAACGAGGGCGACACGAACCCGCTGATCCCCTCGTTCGTCCGCATCGCGACAGCCGCCTATCACGGCTGAGCGCCACTGCGCCTCCGGCCGCGCCAGGGAATCCGGCGGACATGCTGTGATCGGTGACTGTGCGTCACCGGTCAGATCTCGAAGAGAGCTTCCTCTGTGGCGGGATCGGATGTCATGGGCCTCGTTTCCCTGACGAAAGAGAGGCGCTGTGCCGGTCGAGGCGCGCGGCACGGTGAGCTACCACGCGTAGGCCTGGGGCGCTTCGCCTCCCGGGCCCGGCCAGATGTCATCGAGCTTCTTGAGTGTCTCCTCGGTGAGGGAGACCTTGAGCGCGCGCTGGCTGCGGCTGAGTTGCTCGGTCGTGCGCGGGCCGATGATCTCCTCGGAGACGCCGTAGCCCTTGTCCGTGTCCGGGGACTGGGGCCGCCGTAGACGTCGGCGGTGTCGAAGAAGTTGATCCCCACCTCGACGGCCTGGTCCATGATGTCGAAGGCGGCGGGCTCGTCGGTGGTCATGCCGAAGTTCATCGTGCCCAGGCCGAGCCGGCCGACTCGCAGGCCGCTCCGGCCGAGGTGCTTGTAGTCCATGTCGACTCCTCCTGAACGCCTGGCCGTCACCAGCGGGTGCCGGCCGGGGCCGCGGTGTACGTAAGGGCCAGGCACCGGGTCGTCAGGGGCGCAGCAGGACCTTGACGGCGCGGCGTCCGTCCATCGCTCGGTAGCCCTCGGCGGCCTCCTCCAGCGGGAGTTCGAGATCGAAGACTTTGCCGGGATCGATCTTCCGGTCCCAGATCAGATCGATGAGCTCGGGCAGGAAACGGCGTACCGGAGCAGGTCCGCCGTGCAGGTGCACGCCGGAGAAGAACAGCTCCTCGCCCGGCAGCGCGACGTCGTGGGTGACGCCCACATAGCCGACGTGTCCGCCGGGGCGGGTGGAGCGGATGGCCTGCATCATCGACTCCTGGGTGCCGACAGCCTCGATGACCGAATGTGCGCCCAGCCCGGTGGTGAGCTCCTTGAGCTGTGCGACGCCTTGGTCGCCGCGTTCGGTGATGATGTCGGTGGCGCCGAATTCGGTGGCGAGCTTCTGCCGGTCGGCGTGGCGGCTGAAGACGACGATCCGTTCGGCGCCGAGCTGCTTGGCGGCCAGGACGCCGAGCAGTCCGACCGCGCCGTCACCGACCACGGCGACGGTCTTGCCCGGGCCGGCTTCGGCGGCGACCGCGGCGAACCAGCCGGTGCCGAGCACGTCGGAGGCGGTCAGCAGCGAGCCGACCAGGTCAGGCTCGGGCATGGCGGGGGTGGCGACCAGGGTGCCGTCGGCCAGTGGGATGCGCGCGTATTGCGCCTGGGTGCCGAGGGCGCCGATCGGCTCGGCGCGCACACATCGGGACTGGTAGCCGGCCCGGCAGATCTCGCAGGTGTTGTCGGAGGCGAAGAACGATCCGACGACGAAGTCCCCGACCTTGGCCGTTTCGACCTGGTCGCCGATCTGCTCGACGACGCCGACGTACTCGTGGCCCATCGGCGCCGGCCCGTCGGCCTTGTCCACGCCCCGGTAGGGCCACAGGTCCGAGCCGCAGACGCAGGACGCGACGACGCGGATGATCGCGTCGGTCTGCTGGACGATCTGCGGGTCAGCGCGGTCCTCGACGCGCACGTCGCCTGGGGAATGCAGAACTACTCCACGCATGAGAGGTATCTCCTTCAACAGTGTCAGGTGATGGCGGCGGATCAGCGAACGCTTTCAAGCGTTCGAGGTCCGTCTCGGCGGGTGCGTCGCCGGCCGGTGGCCGGATACCCGGCAGCACCGAAAGCGGCAGCTTCCCGTACGGATCCTTCGGGATACCCCACCAAGGGGGGCATTCCCCTGGTGGGCGAGGTCTGAACGGCCGAGCTGGTCTCCTTCCTGGCGTTTCGACGGGGAGCCGCGCCGGACACGGCGTCCGTCCGCACGGCTTGTTCAGCGCGTCGGCGCTCCGGCGAGCTCGGGTCCGTTGACCGGGTACGACTCCGCCGTTCGCGCGCGGCGACGGGGGGTGAAGGCGGCGCAGGCGGCCACCGCAAGCGCGACCGAGACGACGGCGACGATGCCGAGCGGCAGCATCGTGGCCGCCCCGGCAAGGCCGACGAAGGGGGCGGCGACGCCGCCGAAGGCGAAGCGCACCATGCCGAGCAGCGATGAGGCGGTGCCGGCCAGCTGCGGGTACCCGGCCAGGGCGAGCGTGGTCGTCGGCGGGGTGATGACGGCCACGCCGCTGACCATGACCAGCAGCGACACGATCACCACGGCCAGCGGCAGCGCGAGCAGCCCGGCGGCCAGCAGCCCGAGCGCGCCGAGCGCGCACATCGCCAGGCCCGCGGCGAGCGTGCCGCGCACGCTCCAGCGCTCGCTGGTACGGCCGGCCACGTATCCGAAGGTCATGAAGCCGGCCGAGTTCAGGCCGAAAGCGAGCGCATACTGCTGCGGGGACAGGCCATAGACGCTCTGGAGCACGTAGGTCGCCCCGGCGAGGTAGGCGAACAGGGCGGCGTTGACGGAGCCCTGCACGAGCACGGCGCCGGTGAACACGCGGTCCGACAGCAGCGTGCGGAAGTCGCGGCCGGTCTGCGCGAGGCCGCCCGCGGTGCGGCGGTGGGCGGGCAGCGTCTCGCGGTAGACGAGGGTGGTGGCGGCGAGGACGACGGCGCCGATCGCGGCGAGCAAAAGGAACAGGCCGCGCCAGTCGGTGACCGTGGCGAGCCGGCCGCCCAGCAGCGGCCCGACGATGGCGGCCAGGCCTCCGAGGACGGTCGTGCGCCCGTAGTAGCGGATGAGCTCGCCGCCGGAGTAGACGTCGCGCCCGGCGGCCTGCGCGATCACCAGGCCGACCCCGCCGGCCAGGCCCTGCACGAGCCGGGCGGCGATGAGCGTCTCGATGCTCGGGCTCAGCGCGCACAGCGCCGAGGTGACGATGTAGGCGAGCAGTCCCGCATACAGGGGCAGGGTGCGGCCGGACCGGTCTGACAGCGGCCCGGCGACGAGCTGCCCGAGCGCCAGGCCGATGAGGCAGGCGGTGACGGTCAGCTGCGCCGTCGAGGTCGCCGCGCCCAGTTCGACCGTCAGCGCCGGCAGGACGGGCAGGTACAGGTCCATCGAGATGGGCCCGAACACGGTCAGCAGGAGCAGCAGCGTCGGAAGCAGACGTGGGCGTTGGTTCAGCACCCCATCAGTCAACGCCGCCCGGCGCGGGTGCGGGAGTCTCTGCTGATGGGTGTACCGGCAGGGCACCCCAGACCCGCCAGACCCCATCTACGCTGGGCTTATGGACAATCGCCGCGAAGTCCGCGAGTTTCTCACCTCGCGCCGGGCGAAGGTCACGCCCAAACAGGCGGGCCTGCCGGCAGGCTTCAACCGGCGCGTACCCGGCCTACGGCGCACCGAGGTCGCCATCCTGGCCGGGGTGAGCGTGGAGTACTACGCCAAGCTCGAACGCGGCGCCATCGCCGGCGCCTCCACCTCCGTCCTGGAGGCGATCGCACGGGCGCTGCACCTGGACGACACCGAACGCGCGCACCTGTTCGACCTGGCCCGCGCCGCCGACGGCATCCCCGCCTCCGGCCGCCCGCGCCGCCGCGCGAGCAGGCAGAGCGCCTCCCGCCCCAGCCTGCACTGGGCCCTGGACGCCGTCACCGACGGCATCGCCTTCGTCCGCAACCCCCGCCAGGACCTGCTGGCCGCCAACGCGCTCGGCCGCCGCTTCTACGCGCCCGTGATCGGCGACGGCGGCCGCACCCCGAACCTCGCCCGCTTCCAGTTTCTCGACCCGGCCTCCCGGCAGTTCTACCCCGACTGGGAGCTGTTCGCCGAGATGTGCGTCGCGATCATCCGTGCAGAAGCCGGCCGGGACCCGCACGATCGCGCCCTGCAGGACCTCGTCGGGGAGCTCTCCACGCGCAGCGAGACGTTCCGCACGCTCTGGGCCGCGCACGACGTGCGCAGCCACGGGGCGGGGACGAAGCGATTCATCCACCCCGAGGTGGGTGAGCTCGTCCTCGCCTACGAAGAACTCGCCATCACCGCAGAACCCGGACTGGTGATGATCATCTATACCGCCGAGCCCGGGTCACCCTCCGCCGAACGCCTGCGTCTGCTGGGGTCCCTGGCCGCTGAGCAGACGACGGATGCCGACGACGAGGCGGGAGCCAGTCGAACGCGATCGCGCTAGGTCCTGTTCTGGATTCGGATCATGCGTTTGAGGACTGGCCCGCACAGTGCTCTCCGGTCCAGGCGCACGAGGCGTGGCGCGTGACCTCACCCCCTGGGTCAGGAGAAGCAGTCCAGCCCGGTGAGTTCGCTCGAGAGGGCCCACAGCCGGGACGCGGAATCGGGATCGATCGCCCATGTCTTGACGCCGCCGACGAGCATGTCGTCGGTGGTCGCGGGCTCGGCGATGTCGCAGTCCTGGCAGTAGGCGCCGCCGTACTCGTCGAGCAGAGGTGACGTGGCCGCCCATACGGCCGTCGCCGCACCCTGCGCCGGGGTTTTGAAGCCGTCGGCATGGCGGCCCTCCGGGGTGATCCAGCCCTGGGCGATCTGCTGCTCGCGGGGGATACGCCGTTGCAGCGGGGTGAGGATGCTGCCCGGGTGCACCGCGAAGGCATGCACGCCACCGGCCGCGCCGAGGGCGTCGAGATGGACGGCGAACAGGGCGTTGGCCGTCTTGGACTGCCCGTAGGCGAGCCAGTGGTCGTAGCCGTGGCGGAAGTGCGGGTCGTCCCAGCGGATGTCTGACAGGAAGTGCCCGGACGAAGCGACGGACACCACCCGCGCCCCGGTAGGGGCCAGGGCCGGGCGCAGGCGGTTGACCAGGGCGTAGTGCCCGAGGTGGTTGATGGCGAAGTGCGGTTCCCAACCTGGGCCGATGAGCGTGTTCGGGTAGGCCATGACACCCGCGTTGTCGATGACGATGTCGAGGAGCCGGCCGGTCTCCAGGAACCGGTCACTGAACATCCGGATGCTGTCGAGGTCTGCCAGGTCGAGTTCCCGCACCTCCGTCCGCGGAATGCCGCACAGCGCCTCCGTCGCCACGGCAGGACGGCGAGCGGGCACGATGACGTGCGCCCCGGCGCGGGCCAGCGCGCTCGTGGCCTCCAGCCCAAGACCTGAGTAGCCGCCGGTGATCAGGACGTTCTTGCCGGACAGCTCGATGCCGGCCAGGACTTCGTCCGCCGTGCTGTGCGCGTTGAATCCCGAGCCGATCTTGTGTTGCGTGATTGCCATGGGGTCGACGTTAAAATCTAGAGTGCAATCTAGGTCAAGCTGTGGCGGTGTGGCATGAGCAGGAACGCGGACGGCCTCTCCATCGGAGACGTCGCGAAGGCGACCGGCCTGGGCGTGCACGCCTTGCGGTTCTTCGAACGTGAGGAGCTCTTCGTCCGTCCGATTCCGCGCACGGCCGGAGGGCAGCGCGTCTACGGACCGGCGGACGTGGAGTGGCTCCTGTTGTGCAACCGGCTGCGGGAATCCGGCATGCCCATCGCCGCCCTGAAGAGGTTCGCTCGGCTTGTCCGATCCGGTCCGGGCAACGAGGCGGAGCGGCTCGCGCTCCTGGAGGAGCACGAAAGAACCGTCCGGGACAGGATCGCCGATTTGACGGCCAGCCTGGAGATCATCCATGGCAAGGTCGTCACCTATCGCAAGCATGTCGAGGAGGGAACCGCGGCCGGACTCTGGTCGCCGACACCCTCCGCGTAGCCGTGGCCCAGCCCCCTCCCGCACCCGCTGTCCGCGCCAGCGGCTGCTCGTACCAGGTCAGGAGAGCCTGCAGCCCTATGATCCGAATCCTGACCGCTGGGCTTCGGACTGCTGCCGCGGCTGAAGGACATCGGCCCGGCGTGGCTGTATCGGCCGGGGACCGGCGAGGATCACGCGCGCGGGGCAGTCACCTCGGTCGCCCGGACGGCCAGGCGCTGCCGTACCGCGCAGAAGTCCCAGGTGGAGGCGGTGACGAACTGCTGCGGTCCCTGGTGATCCACGCCGAGGCGCTCGGCCATCGGCTGCATCGACTTGCGGCGGCCGTCCAGCAGCAGTCCCCGCAGGCAGGTCAGACCCTTGACCCGCTGGTCAGCGCGGGGTAAGGGGGTGAACACCTCAGTGGCGAACCTCTCCAGCCGCTGACGGATGTGCACGAGTTGTTCGGGGGCACGCCCGGATCGAACCACCACCCGGCCAACCCGACCAGCCACAGCAAGCTGACCTGACAGAGCACTACTAGGCCATCCTGGACCGGGTTGGCGCGGGAGCGGTCCGCACTCGCCCTGGCCCGGTTCCGAGTCTGGGCGCAGCAGGCGGGTGAGCGTGTTCATGCCGGACCTCCTGGGCCGTCCGAGGCGGCCCAGGAGGCGATCTCGGCGTCCATCAGCGCCGTCGTCACCGCGGCGGCCAGGGGTCCCCGCCGGTAGTGACGGCCCGGGACGGCTTGCGCATGCACGGGCGACCCTGACGACACCGGCTCAGGCCGGGGCGGGCAGATGGATCGAGGCGAGTTTGGCCGGGTCGACGACGATGTGGATGCCGGTGATCCGGCCTTCGGCGACTGTGAAGGCGATGACGGAGAGAGGGGTTCCGTCGGGGCGCCAGGACATGTGGCCGGGGATGCCGTTGAGCAGCACGGGTCGGTGGCGGGCGACCTCGCCGGAGAACATGCGGGCGCCGGCGGCGACCCTGGTGGCGCCGAGGGTGACGACCACGCCGTCGGGAGTGTCGACGGTCAGTTTCACGTTCGGGTCGAGGACACGCAGGAGCGCTTCGAAGTCGCCGCTGAGGGCGGCGGCACGGAATGCCTGGACGACCTCTCGGTGCTCGCGGCCGGGGCCCGCCAGCCGGTCCGTGGCTTGGACCTTGCGGCGGGCGCGGCTGGCGATCATTTTGGTGGCGTCGGCGGATTTGCCCAGGATTTGGCCGATTTCGTGGAACGGGACCGCGAACATGTCGTGCAGGACGAACGCCAGGCGCTCGCTCGGGGCGAGCGAGTCGAGCACGACGAGCAGGGCGAGGCCGACCGAATCGGCCAGCGCCACCTGCTCGTCCGGCGCGGGGTCGTCGGCCGGCGTCACCACGAGGTGCGCCAGCTCTTGCCCGTGGGCGGTTTCGGGGTGGGCTCGGCGGGATCTCAGGAGATCCAGGCTGATCCGGCCGACCACGGTGGTCAGCCAACCCGCCAGGTTGCCGATGGTCGCCTCGTCCTGGCGGACGAGGCGCATCCAGGCCTCCTGGACCACGTCCTCGGCGTCGGCGTGCGAGCCCAGCACGCGGTACGCGACGGCGCGCAGCCGATCGCGCTGGGCTTCGAACGCCTCGGCCACGAGGCCGGACGGGTGGGAGGTCACGGCTTTCGCTGCTGACGGAGCGAGATCCGGTTGCCGTCCGGGTCCACCGCCTCGATGCGGACCCCGAACGGATAGTCCTCGGGTTCGGACTGTTCGAAGACGACGCCGCGCCGGCGCAGGATCTCGAAGTCCTTTCGCAAATCGTCGGATTCGAGGATCAGCGGACCGGGCGCGGCATGCTGGCCCACGTCGCCCGGCTGTCCCGCGGCCGCCGCATGCGACCACAGGATGATCTGCACCGGGCTGTCGGGAACGCCGACGGTGAGGAAACGTCCGTCGGGCCCCGGGAAGTCGATCCGCTTTTCCATGCCGAGTCCCTCGGTGTAGAACCCCAGCGCGCGGTCCTGATCGGTGACGTAGATCGTCACGTACATGATGTCGGTCAGCATCCTGTTCTCGATTCACTCGTCGGTGCGACGACCGTTCGTATTCGGCCGTCGCACCTATGACGAGTGCCGTCGGGAGAAGGTAACAGGACCGGTCCGCCGGAGCGGTTACCGGGCGCATGCGGTGTGGCTCGGCAGCACGCGTCCAGGCCCGGCACATGATTCAGCCGATCGAAACGGAACATACCTCCGCCAGGGAGTACGGCTCCCAGCCGTCAGGATCGGTGGCCGCCCATCCCCAGGTCTTGGCCGTGTACCACCAGGTCCGGTCAGCCACTGCCGGCCTGGGGGCGGGGTGTCTGATCAGGCGTTGTTCGGCTGGGCCTGCGCGGTGGTCTGTCCGTCGTGGCCGCGGAGCATGCGCAGGACGGTGGCGGGTGACGGGTGCCGGCCCTTCTTGCCTGTTCGCCTGTGGCGATGACGAGCCGGGCGGCGATGACCGCTGAGCGGCGCCGGACCCGCCCAGCGCAGGTGACCGCGGCGACGTTCACAGCGGTAGCCGTCTCACCTCCGGCCGGCGACCGAGCCGGAGATCCCTGGAGACGTGAGGCTTGGTGGGTGTTCCGCGGCCGGGCCATGCGATGTCGTCAACGGCGAGAAACGGCTCGCGGGCCACGGTCGCGGGGGTCGCCCCGGTGAACGCCATGACGTCCCGATGCAGGTGGGACTGGTCGGCATAGCCGGCGTCGGCCGCGACTCGGGCCGCGCCTTCACCCGCGACCAGGCGATGGGCGGCATGGTCGAAGCGGACCAGCTTCACGGCGCGCTTGGGCGGCAGGCCGAGCTGCGACCGGAACCGGGACCACAGCCGCTTACGGCTCCACCCGACCTCGGCCGCGAGTCCGTCGACCCGGGCCAGGCCACGGCTGCCGACGATCCGGTGCCAGGCCCAGGCCACCTCCGGGTCCACCGGCGCCCCCGCTTCATGCCGGCGGGCGAGCAGCGCGTCCGTCAACGCGAAGCGATCCTGCCACGACGAGACATCACCCAGTTGCTCACGGATCCGTGACGCCTCCCGGCCCCACAGGTCCTCGAGGGGCACCACGGCGCCGTCGAGGTCGGCGGGGGAGACGCCCAGAACCGCGCCTGCGATCACCGGGGACAGGCGCACCTGCACGCACTCGACGTTCTCACCCCGCGCCCAGAGCGCACCTCCGGACCCGATCCCGGGCCCGGCCACGACACTTCCCCGCTGCTGCCGCCCGGCGGCGTCGTCCACGACGGGCGAACCGGCGCCGAACTCCAGAAGCAGCATCACGGCCGGGTGCGGGACCATCCGGAGCGCGTCCAGGTCACGGACACGGAACCCGGCCATGGTGACACCGGCCACCCGGCTGGGCCGCCGCGGGCACGCGACGCCCCACACAGCCGCATCATGGACGAACGTCCGCACCGTCCCATGCTAGCGAGCTGACGGAGGGGAACATTTGTCCAATCCGCCGGCGCGTACCGGCGGCGACAGTGGGCTCATGACTGTTTCTGACGGCGGACCGCACCTGAACGGCGGCGCCGAGACCACCGAGAGCTCGACCCTGCCTATGGACGACGGCGACATCTACGTGTGCCAGAACGGCCCCCGCGACGCCCCCGCACTCCTGCTCGTCCACGGGTCCGCATCCTCGACCCGATCGTGGGACCCGATGGTTCCGCTGCTGACCGGATCTCACCGCGTCATCCGGATCGACCTGCTCGGGCACGGCCGGTCGGCCAAACCGGCCGACCGTAGTTACGCGCTCCCGGACCAGGCGCGCAGGGCCGGCGCGGCGCTGGACCGGCTCGGCGTCGAGCGCGTCGTAGTCGTCGGCCATTCCAGCGGCGGCGCGGTCGCCACCGCCCTCGCCGAACAGCGGCCCGATCTGGTGACCGCGCTCGCGTTCATCAACACCGGCCCCAGCCTGGACGCCTTCATCGCACCGGAGTCCGCCGCATTCGGACCGTCGCAGTGGCCGCCGACCGACGAGCAGCTCCGTCAGTTCGCGAGCACCGGTTTCAGCCGCGCGGGCTACCAGATCCCACAAGAGCTCCTGGACGAGGTGCGCGCCATGACCTACCACACGCTCACCACGACGATGCAGGCCACCCGCCACTACATGGAGCAGCAGGCGCTCCCGGATCGGCTGGCGGTCCTGGGCAGGCCGCTACTGGTGATCTTCGGTGAGGACGACCGCAGATGGCGATCCTCATCCGCCTCCGACTACCGCGCTGTTCCGGGGGCGAAGGTCGAGTTGCTGCCCGGTCTCGGGCACTCGCCCCTGCTCGAGGATCCACCGCGGACCGCCACCCTCCTGCTGGCCTTCACCGCGCTCCACGCCGCACGGGTGGTCTGAATGACAAAGAAGGGTGCCATGCGGATTCTCGTCTCCGGCGCCAGCGTCGCCGGTCCGGTCCTGGCCTACTGGCTCACCAGGCACGGCTTCTCCGTCACCGTCGTTGAGCGCGCGCCGACTCTGCGCAGGACCGGCGGCCACGCGGTCGACCTGTTCCGGCCCGCGATGAACATCTCGGAGAAGATGGGCGTGCTCCCGCGCGTCGAGGAGCGGGCCACCGGCACCAACCGGATGACCGTCTACCGGGAGGGCGCACGGCGTCCCGTCCGGGTGGACCTCGCCAAGATCTTCAGCGCCACGTCCAACCGGCACGTCGAGATCATGCGCGACGACCTGAGCGAGATCTACTACGACGCCGCGCGCGACGACGTCGAGTACGTCTTCGGCGACTCGATCACCGCGATCTCGCCCGACGGGGAGGTGCGGTTCGACAACGCCGCACCGCGCCGCTTCGACCTCGTCGTCGGCGCGGACGGGCTGCACTCCAACGTGCGCCGCCTCGTCTTCGGCGACGAGTCCCGTTTCAGCGCCTTCATCGGGGCCTACCTCGGGGTGCTGACCCTGCCGAACGTCTCCGGCCTCGACGGCGAGCTCCTCATGCACGTCGGCGTCGGCCGCACCGCCGGCATGTACGGCGCGCGGCACCTCGGCGACGCGCGGGCGTTGTTCCTGTTCCGGAGCGAGCGCGAGCTCGACTACCACCACCACGACGTGCCCCGGCAGAAGGAGCTGCTGCGCGGTGCGTTCGACGGCATGCACCCCGACGTGGACCGCTGGCTGGACGAGCTCGACCGCACCCCGACGTTCTACTTCGACTCGATCACCCAGCTCCGCATGGACACCTGGTCGCGGGGGAGGGTGACGCTCGTCGGCGACGCGGGCTACTGCCCCGGCCCGGCCGTCGGCGGCAGCACCAGCCTGGCCGTCGTCGGCGCGTACGTCCTCGCCGGGGAGCTGGCGCGGGCGGGCGGTGACCACGAGCGCGCCTTCCCCGCCTACGAGCGCGCGATGGCGGAGCACGTGCGCGGCGGCCACGCGGCCGCGCTCAGCGCGGCGAAGACCCTGATCCCCACCTCACGCCTCGGCGTGCGGGGACTGGCCCAGGGTGCCCGCCTGATCTCCGCCCTGCCCGCGGGGCCCAGCCGCGCCCTCCTCCGCCTCACCGCCAAGAGCGCACGCCTCTACAACTCCATGACCGTCGACGACCACCCGCCTCGGAAGGGGACTGGAGCCTCTCCGAGGTCACGGGATGCGGAGTCTCGGGAGTCCAGCCTGGAGATGACTTCCGAGATCGGCTGATCCCGGAAGTCGGGGCGGCGCCCAGCCCTGTGCGCGCACTGTCGTCTGCCCAGGTCGGCGCCTTCAGGATCCGTCCATGGCCGGTATTGCCGGTATCTCGGCTGGACCCGCGCTCGGGCCGGCGTCATCGGGGGAGAAGTGGCGCTGAGTGACCGGAGCTCCCGGGCTGGTTGACACAGATGACCGTCAGGGCCTGATGGCCGTGCCCTGGGCGGAGACCAGGCGCCACGTGCCGGAGGCGTCGGCGGCGAAGACGTGGGTGTAGCGGCTGCCCGCGCTGAACGTCGTCCCGTCCGGGTTCTCGAAGGTCATGCTCGTTCGGCCGACGACCAGGCCGACGTCACCGACGCGGCGGACGATGGCCTCTTCGGGGAAGGAGTCGATCTCCGGGAAGCGGAGGGCCCCGCTGGTGATCAGGGTGAGCAGGGCGGCCTTGTCCGCGACCGCGCCGTCCTCGATGCCCACCAGGACGAAGTCCTCGGCAAGGAGCGCGTCCAGCCGGGCGGCGTCGGCGTCCATCAGGGCTTGGAAGAAGTGCTGGTCGTGCTTGAGCAGGGTGTCTTTGGACATAGGCGCCAGCGTAAAGGGTGCCACCGGTGTCAAGGTCAAGCCCGGCAGGGTCCTCTCGGCAGGATCGATTGGCAGGCGCTGTCGGCTCCGTCAGGGGGCGTTGACTTTGTCGCAAGGTATGACGCACCATGTTGCTACAAAGCTTGCGACAAAGGGAGGCGCTATGACCCGTGAACCGTTACCGGACGCCGGCCCGCCGACGTGTGCGACCGAGCTGCGAATAGCGGGCGAGTGGCTGGTCCGGCACGACCTGGCCGACGCCCACCCGACCCCGCTGCTGGCCAGCCGGCTGACGGTCCGCAGACGCGCCCGCCTCGCCTCTTACGTCATCCTGGCCGTGCTGATCATCGCGAGCGCGCTCGCCGCGATTTCCGCCTTCGACGGTCGCCCGCTGCCGCTGCTGGCCCTGACCGCGCTGCTGGCCGGGCTGCTGCTGGCACAGTCGCTGCTCGACCGGTGGGTGCGACGCGTCGACCAGCGGGCGGGCGCGACGCTGTCGCGCAGGGCCGCCCATCTGGTCCAGCCCGGCTGGCGGGCCGTGCTCGGCCGGCCGTACGCCGTCTTCGCACTCGCCACGTTCACCGGCGCGATGGCGCTGACCGCAAGCGCCCTGGCCGTCCCCGACCCCACCGTGCGGCAGCTGGCCGTTGTCGCGCTGATCGGCCTGCTCGGCGCGACGGCCATCACCGCCATGCAGCTGCGCCACCTGATCAGGTGTCCGGTCGTGGCGGAGGACGAGGAGTCGCTGACCGCCGACGTCATCATGCGCGTCGAGGACGCCCGCGAGCTCGTCACGCCGAACGTGCAGTGGTCGCTGCCCATGGTGCTGCTGTTCGGCACCGCGCCCGGCTGGTGGGGCGCCGCCGCGATCGCCTGCCTGATCCTGGGCCTGGCCGCGCTCACCGCGCTCCACACCAGGACGCCGTCGAGCGCGACGGTGGCCCGGCGGGTCATGAGCGTCCGATGATCGTCATCGACGCGGCCTCGCCGGTGCCGCCGTTCGAGCAACTGCGGGCCCAGCTCGCCCGGCAGATCCAGGACCGCACGCTGGCCGTGGGCGCCCGGCTGCCGACCATCCGCCACCTCGCGGCCGACCTCGGCCTGGCCGTCAACACGGTCGGCCGGGCCTACCGGGAGCTGGAGGAGGCGGGGCTGATCGAGACGCGCGGACGGGCGGGATCGTTCGTGTCGGCCGCCGGCGAGGAGGGCCGGGAGCGGGCCCGCCGGGCCGCCGCCGACTACGCGGCCGTGATCGCCAGCGTCGGCATCGACGCGGGCGAGGCGATCCGCATCGTACAGGCGGCTCTGACGTCCGGCCCGGCGGCACCGGCCTCGTCATGACCGCGACCCGGCCGCGGGGTCACGTCGCCGGACGCACGAGGCCGGCGTAGCGGCCGATCAGGCACGTGAGTCACGGCAACTCCTTTCCTGGACGATGCTGTCCGCAGATCACCGCTTGGGGGATGGGATCGTCCTTGGCCGGTTCGGTCGTGCGGCGTGCCTCGGCGATCTCCTGCCAGCGTCGATCGGAGAAGTCCGGGACCGCGGAGCCGCGGTTGTGCGGCCGCACCGCGATGCCCTCACCGACCAGCCGTACCAGGGCCTCGCCGACGACCTCAACGGCGACGGCCGGGCTCCCGGACGGTGTGGTCACCGAGGCGGTGGCCGTAGAGCAGTGAGGTCCACGCATGGGTGAGGACGTCGATGAGGACCTGCTCGTCGTCGAAGGGCGGCACCCCGGCCGCGGCGAGGTAGTAGAGCCGTTCCCCCATCCAGGTCAGCGAGGCGGCCACGGCGCGCACGTCCGCCTCGCCGAGGTGCCGGAGCGCCTCCGGGTCGGATCGGATGCGGGCCGCGGCGGCCTCGGTGAACAGATCCATCTGTTCGAGCCACAGGGTGCGCAGCCCGTCATCGGAGCCCCAGCTCTCCGTGATCGCCATGAGGACGCCCGCGTTGGCGCGCCACAGCCGGGCGCCGTCGCTCACACCGGCCCGGAGTGCGTCGGCCGGATCCTGCTGTCCGCCGATCCAGGGCTCCGCCGCCTGCTGCCCCCGCGACACGGCCTCGCGTACCAGCTCGCCGAGCACGGCCTGCTTGCCGGCGAAATAGAAGTAGAAGCTGGCGCGGGACACCTCGGCGGCGGTCAGGATGTCGGCCACGCTCAGGGTGTCGAAGCGGCGTTCCCGCAGCAGCTCACGCGTAGCCGACAGGATGCGCTCCCGCAGCTCTGCGGAGGCCGGCTCGGCGCCGGATCGGCGGGCGGACGGGGCGGGACGCTTGGGAGACATGCGATCCAGCATACGACGGCATGTATGGACGTGCCGTACAGACATTCTGTATGGACTTGCTGTCCATACAGAGTGTATGGTCATGGTCATGACGCGCATTGCCATCCACTTAGTCGTCACCGACCCCGACGAGGCCGCCACCTGGTACGCCGAGGCCCTGGGCGCACGCGAGACGGACCGCATCACCCTGCCCGGCGGCCGTACGCTGACCGTCGACCTCCTGCTCGGCGACACCCTCCTCGCGGTGGCGGGGGAGATGCCTGACCGGGGCATGCGTTCGCCGGCCGCGCTCGGCGGCACCTCCGCCGCCCTGCACCTACCGGTCCCGGACGTCGACGCCGCCTGGGATCGAGCGCTGAAGGCGGGGGCCACGGTCTTCGAGCCGGTGCACGACGCCTTCTGGGGCCAGCGCACCGGCCAGTTGCTCGATCCATTCGGGCATCGTTGGGCGCTGGACCAGCACATCCGGGACGTGCCGCACGAGGAGATCGTTTCCCGGGCCGCGGAGCTGTTCAGCGGATCGGCGACGGCATGAGATACCGGACACTGGGCGCGAGCGGCCTGCGGGTCTCCGAGCTGATCCTGGGCGCCATGACCTTCGGCGAGCAGGGCGGCGTCGGCGCGCCGCTGCCGGAGTGCCGACGCATGCTCGACCTGTACGCCGAGGCCGGCGGCAACATGATCGACACCGCGGTCAACTACCGTGACGGGGCCAGCGAGCAGATACTCGGGGAGCTGCTGGAGGGCCGGCGCGAGTCGTTCGTCCTGGGCACGAAGTACACCGTGTCACGCGACCGCTCCGACCCCAACGCGGCCGGGAACCACCGCAAGAACCTGCGGGCGTCCCTGGAGACCAGCTTGCGCCGGCTGCGTACGGACTACCTGGACGTCTACTGGGTGCACATGTGGGACCGCGACACCCCGATCGAGGAGACCATGCGCGCGCTGGACGACGCGGTCCGGGCCGGCAAGGTGCTGTACGTGGGGATCTCCGACGCCCCCGCCTGGGTCGTGTCCCGGGCCAACACGCTGGCGCAGTGGCACGGGTGGAGCCCGTTCATCGGCCTCCAGGTGCCGTACAACCTGCTCCAGCGCGACATCGAACGCGAGCTGCTGCCGATGGCCGAGTCGCTCGGGCTGGGCGTCACCGCCTGGAGCCCGCTGGGCGGCGGCGTGCTGTCCGGCAAGTACACCCGCCCCGGCGGCCCCGCGGCCGGTGGCCGGCTGAACGCCGAGTCGCTGTCGTCTCATGACCACGCGATGGCCCAAGTGGTGCAAGAGGTCGCCGACGACCTCGGCGCCACGCCCTCGCAGGTGGCCATCGCCTGGACCGCGAGCCGGTCCCGCGCGATCCACCCCATCGTCGGGGCGCGTAGCCTCGACCAGCTCCGCGACAACCTCGCCGCCGCCGACCTCACCCTGCCGCCGGAAAGCATCGCCCGCCTGGAGGAGGCCACCGGCTTCGCGCTCGGATTCCCGGCGGACTTCATCGCCCAGACCTCCCCGTGGGTGTTCGGCTCGGCACTCGTCGCCCCGCGCTGACGCCCAGCCCGCCTCTCGCCAGGACGGACGCACCGCTGCCACGAACCCCTGCCGGTCGATGGCGTCGGTACGGACCACAGCGCCGGTACAGGATGCGTTCACCAGCCGCCTGCTGGTCGCCAAGCCGACATGGTCTGGGCCCGGACGCGAGGAGTCGGTTTCGTGGAAGACCAGGTCGCCTGGCCGAACCTCGGATCGTGTACGGCCCGGCGGCGAACTTCAGCGCGGCAGGGTCGCCCAGGTCCACGTGCGCGGCCTTGCCGTCCATGAGCAGCGCGGTCTCCGCGTGGCCGGCCGCGCCCGCGACCGGAACCAGCTCGCGGTTGGTGAACGGGCACGTTCCAGGACTGCGCTCGAACACCGCGTCGCGGTACTTCGGGCCGGGGCTGGTGTAGAACCGCGTGCCCTGGGTGTTGAACCAGCCGTCCGCGCCGCGTTCGACGTTGAAGGAGTCGACGCGCCTTGTGGCCTCGTTGTGCGCGAACAGCTGCCACCGCCACATCTCGTTCGTCGCGGTCGGCACCTGCACCGCCGTGAACCGGCCCTCCTTCAGGTTCCGGATGAAGGACAGCTCCAGCGTCGGCTCATAGAACGGCCGCCCTTCCATTGGCGATGATCTGAAGCAATCGATGGGTCAATCGATCAACGTGGCCGCATCTGGTCATCCCCGGCCACCGGATACGCCCCGCTCAAGCACCTCTGGGACGGGAGCATCCGGAAGGGACCTCCTCTCTCCAGCGTCAAAATCCGGTCCGATCCTCCCCGAAGGCCGACTCTCGTGGCCGCCTCGGCACGAGCCGACCTGCTCGTCGTGGGGTCCGGCGGCCTCGGCGCCGGCGGATCGGTTCTTCTGGGCTCAGTCAGCCGCGGGGTGCTCCACCACGCTCACTGCCCCGTCGCGGTCGTCGGATGAATCAAATCAGCCCGCCCGGGGCCGCGTTGTGAGCTTCTTGCGGTGCCGGCAGGAGCGCTGACGGGCGCTGCCGATCTCGGATCCGCAGAAAATCGATCCCGGCCTGGCCTGCCAGCTGCTCCTGGCTGAGGCCCAGCTCCTTGCGCCGCGAGGCCAGCCGGCGGCCCAGGTCGCCGGGGGCCGTCATGTGTCCGCTCATGGAAATCTCCTGATGGGAAAGCAAAGACGATCACAGGCGTGAAACCGTCGGGTGCTGCGCACCGTCGAACGACCACGTGCGGACCGCTCTGATGCCGCCGGCTTCTCATCAGAAGGAAGACAACGTCCAGCAGGTCAAGAGCGCGGTCGCGGGCCGGCCTGCCTTCACGGATGTTGTTCTCCATGTCCTGCATTCCACTCCGGACGAAGCCTGATGGCAGGAGTCGGAAGTCCCTGATGCCCGGGTCCTTCGGCCGCTGTGGAGAACGCCGGGAGGCGGTCGGATGGGAACAGAAGGGGAAAGCCGGAGGAGGACGACATGACAGCGCATGTAGTGGTGGGCGTGGACGGCTCACCTTCCTCGCAGGCCGCGGTCGAATGGGCCGCCGACGACGCCGCGCGGCGCGGATGTGCCCTGCGGATCGTCCACGTGTGCGAGCCGTGGGTTTACGACATCCCGCTGCAGACCCCGCCGGGCTTCCGCGACTCGGTGACCGAGTCCTGGCAGGGCGTGCTGGAGAACGCGGCCCGCTCGGCGCGCGAGCGCGCCCCGGGAATCGAGGGCGATACCGTGCTGGAGACGGGCCGCCCGGTCGAGATTCTCCGGCGTGAGGCCCAGGACGCCGAGCAGGTGGTGCTGGGCAGCCGGGGTCGCGGCGGGTTCACCGGGCTGCTGCTCGGCTCGGTCTCCCTCGCCCTGGCCGGGCAGGTGCCCGCGCCGGTCGTGGTCGTCAGAGGGGCCCAGGAGCGGACCTACGATGAGGTCGTCGTCGGCTTCGACGGCTCGGCCCACGGGGCGGCGGCCCTGGGGTACGCCTTCGAGGAGGCCGCCCGGCGCGGCGCCCGGCTGCAGGCGATCCACACCTGGCAGATGCCCGTCCTGGGACAGGGGGCCACCCTTTACGCGCCGCTGGTGGAGGAGATCTTCGCCACCGAGGAACGGGTCGCGGCGGACGTGCTCCGTCCCTGGCGGGAGAAGTACCCGAAGGTCGAGGTCGAGGAGACGGTGGTGTGCGGGCACCCCGTCGCCGTCGTCTGCGAGGCCTCGCAGACCGCGGACCTGGTCGTCGTCGGCTCGCGGGGGCAGGGCCGGCTCGGCTCGGCCGTGCTGGGGTCGGTCAGCCACGGGGTCCTGCACCACGCCCACTGCCCCGTCGCGGTCGTGCGGGCCCCGGAGGAGGCGTGATGGACGTGCGGAACCTCACGGTGGCGCGGGTGATGAGCCGGGCGCTGGTCGCCGTCGACCCCGAGGAGTCCCCGCTCATGACGTAGGAGATCGCGCGCCGCGCGGGTGTCCACCACCTGCCGGTCGTCGAAGCGACAAGGCCGCGGTCCGCCTGGCCAAGCCGGACGCCTCGGGCCTCCGCCTCCACGACTCGATCACGCCGAAGGACTACGCGAACAACGTCCGCGCCCACGCGTAGTCGAGCTTGCCCACGGGCGTCCGCTTGATCTCGGGCACGATCCGCAGCGCTCGCGGGATCTTGTAACCCGCGAGCCGCCCGCGGCAGTGCTCGGCCAGCTCCTCCAGCGTCACCTCACCCGCGACCACTGCTGTCACCCGCTGGCCGAATCGCGGATCGGGCGTGCCGACCACCAGCGCGTCGTACACCTTCGGGTGGCTGCGCACGGCGATCTCCACCTCCTCGGGGAACACCTTCTCCCCGCCGGTGTTGATCACCATCGAGCCCCGGCCGAGCATGAGCGCGGTGCCGTCCTCGTGCAGGATCGCCTGGTCGCCCTGGAGCGCCCAGCGGGTCCCGTCCGGCCCGGTGACGAAGGTGCTCGCCGTCTTCACCGGATCCTTGTAATAGCAGAGCGGGATGTTTCCTGATCTGGCCAGCACCCCCTGCTCGCCCGGCCGTACCGGCAGGTGATCGGGACCGAGCACGGCGAAGCCGGGACCCAGCGCGAACCTGGGCCGCTCCTCCTCGGCGGCGGCCCCTACCGCGCCCGTCTCCGACCCGCCGTAGTTGTCGACGATCATCGCGTCGGGCAGCACCGCGCGGATCCTCTCGCGCGTCGTCGCCGACAGCGGCGCCCCGCCCGACCCCACCGAGAAGACCTCCAGCTTGTACGGCCGGCGCCCCAGCTCGTCGGCGACCGGCCTGGCCATGCCGTCCCCCGCGAACGACAGCACCTGCGACCGCTCGCGCTCGGCCAGCTCCAGCACCGCGGCCGGATCGAAGTGCCGCCCCGTCCACAGGACCACCGTGCCGCCCGCCGACAGGCAGATCCAGGTGCTCCACTGCCCGTTGCCGTGCATCAGCGGCGCGTGCACCTGGAAGCGCGGCCCCTCGGGCCCGAAGCGCAGCTCCGAAACATCCTCGACAGGCCCCGAGTAGACGCTCATCGCCGCGAGGTAGATGTCCTCCGAACGCCACAACACGCCCTTGGGCAGCCCGGTCGTGCCGCCGGTGTAGAGGATGTACGGGTCGTCCCCCGACCGCGGCCCGAAGCCCCTGCCGCCCGGTACGCCCGCCAGCGCCCGCTCGTACGGCTCGCCGAAGGCCAGCACGGGACCGTCGAAAGGCGCCCTGGCCAGCAGGTCGGCCTCGCCCAGCAGCGCCACGCAGTCGGCGTCGCCGAGCAGATGGGCCAGCTCCCGCTCGAGGTAACGGTAGTTGACGTTGACCGGCGCCACCCTGGCCTTGAAGCAGCCGATCATGCTCTCCAGCCATTCCGCGCGGTTCCAGGACAGAATGCCCACGTGCTCGCCTGGCCGTACCCCTTGGGTCCGGAGCCAGTGAGCCACCCGGTTGGCGCGCTCGTCCAGCTCGCGGTAGGTCAGCCGGACCTGGCCCGCGACCAGGGCGAGCCGGTCGGGCACCGCGTCCGCGGCGCGTTCGAAGACGTCCGCGAGGTTGATCACCGCGCCTCCAGGACGATCGGGAAGGACGTGACGCCGCGCACGAACGAGTTGCGCATCAGCCGCGGCCCCTCCGCGTCGGCCCACGCGGCCGAGTCGACCCTGGCCACCCACTCCTCGAAGAAGATCTTCAGCTCCAGCCTGGCCAGCGCCGCGCCGAGGCAGAAGTGCGTGCCCAGGCCGAAGGCGATGTGGCCGCCCGGCTTCCTGGTCACGTCGAACACGTCGGGGTCGGCGAAGACCGCCGGGTCGCGGTTGGCCGAGCCGTACATGAGCAGGACCTGTTGGCCCTTTCGGATGGTGTGGCCGTGCAGCTCGGTGTCGCGGGTGGCGGCGCGGCACATGTTGAGGATCGGGGTGGTCCAGCGGATGAACTCCTCGACCGCGTTCTCCGTCAGCGACGGGTCCTCGCGTAGCAGCCGCCACTGGTCCGGGTGCCTGATCAGCGCGTCGATGGCGGTGGCGATCACCGTGCGGGTGGTCTCCGCGCCGCCGTCGAGCAGCAGCAGCGCCTCGTTGGCCAGGCGCTCGTCGTCGTAGTCGGGCCGTGCCGACCACAGCGACATGAGGTCGTCGTGCGGGCACTTGCGGCGCTCGGCGGCCAGGTCGAGCACGGCCAGGCCGAACTCCCCGGCGGCGACCGCGGCCTCGTGAGTGACATAGCGCAAGCCGCCTCCCGCCGCGATCGTCGTCTCCGACCAGTGCATGAGCTTGGGCCAGTCGGCGTCGGGGAAGCCGAGCAGCCAGCCGATCATCCGGGCGGGCAGCGGCGCGGCCAGCGCGGGCACCGCGTCCACCGTGCCCTTCTCCAGCGCCTGGCCGATCTGCTCGACCACCACCGCCCTGATCCGCTCGGCGTAGCGTCCGTGCACGTGGCGTGGGGTGAAGCGGCGGTAGACGAGGCGGCGGCGCTCGGCGTGCTGCGGATCGTCTATGCCGATCATGGAGGGGTCGGACGGCAGCTGCGGGCGGTAGCCGCCGGTGCTGGTCCAGAGCTTGGGATCGCGCTCGATGGCGGAGATGTCGGCGTGGCGGGAGATGCCCCACAGGTCGTTCGCCTCGTCGTGGTGGACGGGGGAGTGCTCGCGCAGCCAGGCGTACAGCGACCAGGGGTCGTCCGCGTACATGTCGCCGTCGAGCAGGTCGATGCCGGTCCGGTGGCCGGCGGCCGTGCCCTTCCTGTCCGCGATCGCCGCTTCCGTGGTCCTGAACAGTTCGCTCATGCTCCGCCCCTGATCAGCCGGCCGGGCAGTGCTCCGGTGTGCTCACCGTGAGAGAAGGTCTGGGTGCCGCCGACGAAGGTGGCCACGTAGCCGCCGGCCCGCTGGATGAGCCTGCGTCCGCCCGCGGGCAGGTCGTGCACCATTCGCGGGCGGTGGTTGCCGACCCGCTCGAAGTCGATGAGGTTGAGGTCGGCCTTCATGCCGGGGGAGATCGTGCCGCGGTCGTGCAGGCCGTACAGCCGGGCGGTGTCGCGTGACATCAGCTTGACGACGTGCTCCAGCGGCAGCCGCGCACCGCGCGAGCGGTCACGCGCCCAGTGGGAGAGCATCGTGGTGGGCATGGAGGCGTCGCAGATGAAGCCGCAGTGCGCGCCGCCGTCGCCGAGCCCGAGTACGGCCTGCGGGTGCAGCAGCATCTCGCGCTGGGGATCCAGATCGCCGTTGGCGTAGTTGAGTATCGGCAGCAGGAAGATCGCCTGGCCGTCGTCCTCCAGCATGAGGTCGTACAGCAGCTCGAGCGGCTCGCGGCCCTGGCGTTCGGCTTGGGCCTTGACGGAGGTGCTGGGGTGCGGCTCGTAGTCCGGGTTTTCCGGATCCAGCGGATAGAGGCGGTCGGTGAAGCCGCGGCAGAGGGCCGCGAGCATGTCCTCGTCCTTCGGGACCTCGTGGAGGATGCGGTGCTTGACCTGGGGGTCGCGCATGCGGTGGACACGCTCGTGGCGCGGCAAGGTGGAAATTTCCTGGTATGAGGGGTGGTCGGCGAAGGCATGCAGCGCCTCCAGGCCGATCAGCATCCCGAACGGCCGGCAGGCCACCTGCGGGTGCAGCCGCGCCACCTTGGCCGACTCGCTCAGCAGCTCACGCCACAGGTCGGGCACCGAGTCGATCTGCAGCAGCGCGAAGGTCACCGGCCGGTCGATCGTCTCGGCCAGCCTGCTCATCCAGGCGACCTCCTTCATCGGCGCGTTGACGTCCTCACCCGCGGCTCCGGCCGGTGCGATCTCGTAGACGCCCCTGCCGAGCTCGCGTAGTGCCTCACCGATGCCGAACAGCTCGTCCTCGGCCGCGAACGTGCCCGGCACGGGCTCGCCGTCGATCGCCCTGTGCGCCAGCGTCCGGCTCGTCGAGAACCCCAGCGCCCCGGCTTCGATACCCTCCTTGACCATCTGTTTCATCCTGGCGACGTCGTCGGGTGAGGCAGGTTCGTTGCGCGCGCCGCGCTCGCCCATCACGTACGCGCGCAGCGCCCCGTGCGGTACCTGGGTGCCGATGTCGAGCGCGTGCGAGTGCCGCTCCAGCGCGTCGAGGAACTCGGGGAAGCTTTCCCACTCCCAGGCGATCCCCTCGGACAGGGCGGTGCCGGGAATGTCCTCGACGCCCTCCATGAGGCCGATCAGCCACTCGCGCCGGTCCGGCCTGGCAGGGGCGAAGCCGACGCCGCAGTTGCCCATGACCACGGTGGTGACGCCGTGCCAGCACGAGGGACCGAGCAGCGGGTCCCAGGTGGCCTGGCCGTCGTAGTGGGTGTGCAGGTCGACGAAGCCGGGCGTGAGCAGCAGCCCGTCCGCCTCGACGGTGCGCCGGGCGCGCCCCGGCAGGTCCGCGCCGTTCCGGCGGGCGACCTCGGTGATGCGGCCGTCCGTGACGGCGACGTCGGCGGTGTACGGCGGGGCGCCGGTGCCGTCGACGACGGTGGCGGCGCGAATGACAAGATCGTGCATGGTCAGCTCCGGTAGGGGAGTGTCACGGAGCCGCCGCATCGCTCGCGCCGACGATTTGGCGGTCATGCCGAAATTTCCTGATATGTCCGGCGCTGGCGCCGGACATATCAGGAGGGGGTCTGGGTGGGTGTCACCCCTCTCAGGCCGTCGCGGCCGTAGGCGGGTTCGAGCCAGGGGGAGAAGTCGGGGCCGCGGCGCAGCGAGTGGCCGCCGTCCACGTTGACGACCTGGCCGGTGATCCACGAGGCCTCGGGCGACAGGAGGAAGGCCGCCAGCGCGGCCACGTCCGCCACCTCGCCCACCCTGGGCAGCGGGGTGCAGGCCTGGTAGTCGGCCAGGACCGGGTTCTCCGCGTCGGTGATGATCGACACCATCTCGGTGCGGATCAGGCCGGGACGGATCGCGTTCACCCGGACGCCGCTGGGACCGAGCTCGTCGGCGGCCAGCATGCACAGGTGGTCGATGCCCGCCTTGGCCACGCCGTACGGGCCGAACCAGCGGTGGGTGTTGGAGGCGGCGATCGAGGAGATCGCCACGAACGAGCCGCCGCCCGCCGCGGCCATCAGCGCGGCGGAGTGCTTGAGCGCCAGCATGGTGCCGGTCAGGTTCGTCGCGATGACCTTCTGCCACTCCTCGATCGGCAGCCGGGTGATCGGGCCCAGCCAGCCGGAGCCGCCCGCCGAGGCGACCACCCCGTCCAGGCGGCGGCCCGCGTGCTCCCACGCCCGCCGTACGGCCGCCGCCATCTGCTCCTCGTCGGCCACGTCGGCCACCACGTAGCTCGCCTTGCCGATCTCCGCGCAGGCGGCGGCCAGCCGGTCCTCGGTGCGGCCGCAGATGGTCACGGCGGCGCCCGAGGCGGCAAGGCGCTTGGCGACGCCCAGCCCGATGCCGCTGCCGCCGCCGGTGACGAGCACTCCCTGGCCGCCGAGGTTCATGGCTGCTCCCTCCACAACGGTCCGTCGACGGTGAAGCCGACCGGGTCGCCCCACCGGTTGCGGTAGCTCACCAGATGCGCCGGGCGGCGGGGCGCGACGCCCCAGCGGCCGGTCGGGTAGCCGAACGTCACCGTGCACGCCAGCCACCAGCCCTCGCCCTCGGGCACGCCGAGCACGCTCAGCGTCTGCTTGGGGTGGAAGATGCCGAGAATACTGGTGAGGGCGGTGCCGACGGCGTGCGCGCGGGCGGCGAGCTGGGCGTTCCAGACGGCGGGGAAGATCGAGCCGCCGCTGCTCGGGTCGTGCTGCGCGAAGGCGAACAGCATCAGCGGGTAGTTCTCGAAGTTGTCGGCCAGGTGCTGCGCCGAGGCGAAGACGCGGCGGGCCTGATCGTCGGCCTGGTCCAGCAGCGGCCTGTAGTAGCTGTCGAACAGCTGGCGCAGCCCGTCGCGGTAGAGCGGGCCGAGCTCGGCCTTGACCTCGGGGGAGTCGACCAGCATGAAGCGCCAGTTCTGCTGGTTGCCGCCGCTGGGGGCGCGCACTGCGGCGTCCAGGACGGCGCGCTGCACCTCGAGCGGGATCGGGTCCGGCTTGACCCGGCGCATCGCGCGCGTGGTGTAGAGAGCCTCGAAGACGTCCATGCTCATTGGTCGCTCACCATTCCTCATTCGCTCCATCGGGCCAGCACCCCCGCCTCGCGCAGCTTCCGCGCCTCCTCCCCGTGCAAGCCCTACGGCAGGTCGGTCAGCCGGGTCGCCGGGGACAGGCCGGGCAAGGCGGCCACCCCGTCGGGGAACTTCAGCTCCAGCCCGATCGTGTGCTTGCCGCGGCCCATGACGTCGGCGCACGGCTTGTCGGAGACCGCCTTGACGCGGTCGACGCGCAGCACCTCGGCGCCGTGGTCGGCGAGCATCATCCCGGCGAACGGGCCCGAGGCGAGCCCGGCCGGCTCCAGCACCCGCACCCCGGCCAGAGGACCTTCAGGCATGGACATCTCCTCGACTCTAAGTCCGTACGGCCGCCACAAGCAAGCGCTTGGTAACGTGTTGTTCCGTCACCCTTAACGGAACAACATTCGGTCGCCTGGCGCAAGGGTCACCCGGTGCCCCCTGCCCGGGGCCGGCGGGCCCGAGACACGTCGTACACCGCGAGGGGAACCCTGCGCACGGCCGCCGAGGCCGCGGTCCGCCAGGCGCTGGAGACCGACTCGTCGAAGAGCGGGGGGGCCATGGGCGCCCACCGCAGGGCGGCGACCGGAGGCGTCCCCGGCCGCGAAAGCGAAAACCTCACGCTTGCAGAGCCATGAATGGAGTGTTCACCGCGGCGCTTCAGCCGGACTGCTCGCGCAGTTCCCTGGTCGCCGAGCGGTAGGCCCGGGCGACGCCGGTGAGGATGCCCAGCATCAACGGCACCTGCTCCGGCGTGTAATGCCCGCGGATCTCTCCCAGGTGCCGCTCGGAGGTGATGCGGGTGGCGTGGTAGTCGGCCATGCCACCTTCTATCAGCTCCACGGTGACCATGCGCCGGTCGCGCTCGCCGCGCACCCGCCGCACATAGCCGGCCTTCTCCAGGCGGTCGATGAGCCGGGTCGCGGAGGCGGACGGCAGCCCCAGTTCCTCGGAGATGACCCCCACGGGGAGCGGGCCGCGCATCTCCAGCAGGATGAGGGCGGCCACGTCCACATGGTGCACGCCGAGCCGGTCGGCGATCGCCTCGATGTGCAGCATGACCGCGATCAGGAACTCGCGGAAGACGTCCTCTTCTGGGTGCTTGTCGGTCACTCGACCCAATGTACTTCGTATCGATGTATCTTTAAAACGAAGTTACTTCGATTTGGAGAGAAAATGGATGTTCTTGTCATCGGCGCCGGCGTGGGCGGCCTGGCCGTCGCACGGAGCCTGCTGGCCGCCGGGCACCGGGTGCGGATCTATGAGCAGGCGCCGACCATGCGGACGGGCGGCGCGGGACTGAGCATCTTCAGCAACGGCGCCGCCGTGCTGCATGATCTCGGTGTCAGCCTTGACGGCGTCGGCGGCCGGTTCGACCGGATCGACGCCCTGACGGCGGACGGCCGGCTACGGCTCAGCTCCGACATGGCCCATGCGGCCACGCTCTACGGTTTCCCGAACAAGTCGATCTCCCGCCGCCTTCTGCTGGAGCGGCTGTCCGAGGGGCTGCCCGGCGACCTGATCAGCTACGGCACGGGCTGCCGGAAAGTGACCCAGGACGGCGACCGGGTCACGGCGACCTTCGACGACGGCTCGGTGATCACAGGGGACCTGCTCATCGGAGCCGACGGCCACCACTCGGTCGTCCGGCGCGAGCTGTGGGGCGACGTCCCCATCCGGACGGCCACCTTCGGCACCTGGCAGGCCCTGAGCCGGATCGACATCGACCTCGCCCGCACCCACCTCCACCTCATGATCACCGGAAGGGAGGGTGCGTGCGGGATCATCCCCGCCGGGGACGGCAAGCTCCAGTGGTGGTTCGACGTGCGCTGGTCTCCCGGCGAGCCGCGCCCTGCCGCGCCCCTGGCCGAGCTGAGGCGCCGCTTCGGCCACTGGGCGTCCCCTGTCCCCGAGCTGCTCGCCCAGGCGTCCGAGGACGATCTCGACTTCTTCGGCCATCACTGGCAGAAGGTGCGCCGGGAGTGGGGCAAGGGCCGCGTCACCCTGCTCGGCGACGCCGCCCACCTCATGCCGCCCACCCTCGGCCAGGGCGCCAACCAGACCCTGGAGGACGTGTGGGTGCTCGGGCGCGAGCTCGCCAAGGGCGGCGACCCGGCGCAACGGCTACGCGCCTACGAGCGGGCCCGCTACCCGCACGTCAACCTGGTGTCCAGGCTGGCCAGGCGCAGCCCCGCCAACTGGCGGATCCCCCCGCTCATCGGCCGGATGGTCTCCGAGACGTCCCAGAGCGGGATGCTCGCCCGCTTCAGCAACCGCCTCACCGCCCTCTCCCACTGAGAGCGGGCGCCGGAAGACGGCGGCTTGGCCGATCAGGACGCGTCGTAGTCCAGGCGCGATCCGCACCTCGCCCGGGGCGGGAGGCTCAGACGGTCCCGGCTGCGAGGGCCAGAACGAACGAGTAACCCGATGCACCTGTCCCCACGTCGTTTGAGGAACGCAAGCGGATGCGTTCACATAACGCGCCAGGGTGTTGGGGCACGGTGTTGTGCCGACGGGGTTCACTGGTTCCGGCGCCGGTGGTAGGCGTAGGTGACGGCGGCGAGCAGTGGTCCCCACAGCAGAAGCGGAAGGTAGCAGATGTAGAAGATCGCGGCCTCCCAGCCGCCTGCTTGCGTGGGGAAGTCCGCGGGAGTCGGCTCGCCGCGGAGGGTCACTCCGGCGAACTCGGTCACGAAGGCGGCGGTCCACAGCACCGTCAGGATCACGGCGCCGAGTGCCGCGGGAATGACGGCGGCCGGCGTCGGCACTCTGCGACCACGCAGCCCAGGGATCCAGCGAGGGAACCGCTCTCCCCACGCGGCGACCAACCCGACGGCGGTGAACGCCACCAGCTCCGACAGGATCGACAGGAAGACGATGTACGCCCGCTCGCCGAGCCCGATCCCATCGTCGAACACGGCAGGCAGCCGCCAGAGGCTGGATGGCAGCACGGTGAACGGCACGGCGTACGCGGCAGTCCGTGCCCAGCGGGAGACCCCGGCCACCGGGGCGTGGGCGGCTCTCCACACTGTACGCAGCCGCCCGCCGGTCACCGGCGATCCTGCTGTTCCGGCGATCACGGCGAGCGAGGGCGTAGCGCCGCGTGACCGATCAGTTCTCGTCATGGCGCTCACGCTAGGAACGACCGGGCCGTGCCACCTCCCCCCGGCGGGGGAGTGCACCCCTCGAGGGGTCGGCTAACGTCGATCCCCGTGAAGCACCATCTCGCCCGGGCCGTGCGGGCCGGGGTCTACCAGTTACTGGGCGCCGCGCTGCTGGCTCCGGTCGCCGCGGCGCTCGGCCTGTTGATCCTGGCGGAGCTGACGCCGGGACGCCTGCTGGTGCTGTGGGCGGCGTGCCTGCCCGCCTCGGTGCTGCTCGCGATGATGCCGCTGACGCGGCGCCTGGAGGTGACCGCGCTGTCGGATCTGCTCGACGTCGACGTGCCCGAGCGGGGCGACCGCCTCTACCTGGTGGCCCTGACCAGCCTGCACCTGTACGTCGGCGCGACGCTCAGCGCGGCCGTGCTGGCGCTGTCTCCCGGGCTGCTCCCGCGGGCGTGGCGCGTGGCGCCCGGCGAGGTGGCCGAGGTGCTGCTGCTCGCCGCCGTCATGCTGGCCGCGATGGTCGCCACGGGTTTCGGCCAGCGCTGGGTCGCGCGCCGGCTGCTGCGCTCCGAGCCGTCCCGCCTGATCGACGAGCTCGGCCGCCGGCAGTCACTCGCGCTGGAACTGCACGACTCCGTCGGCCACGCCCTCAGCGTCGTCCTGGTGCAGGCCATGGCGGCCGAGGCGGCGCTGCAGCGCGCCGCCCCCACTCTCGTCGCGCAGTCGCTCGGGCACCTGACGACCACCGCCCGCGACGCTCAGCAGGAGCTCGACGTGCTGCTCAGCGTGCTCGACGACGGCGTAGCGGGCGAGACGCCCACCCTGGAGGCGCTCGGCTCGCTCACCCGCGGCCTCGACGTCCGGGTCAGCGTCGACCCCCTCGGCAAGGTGCCCCCCGCGACGTCGCGGGCCGCCTTCGCGATCGCCAGGGAGGCGCTCACCAACGCCCTGCGCCACGGGCACGGCCCGGTCACGCTCGGCGTCGCCGTCGGCACCGACCTGACCCTGACCATGGACAACGCGACCCTGGGCACGCCCGGGGAGCCGGGGCGCGGCCTGACCGGCATGCGCATGCGGGCCCGCCTCGCAGGCGGGACGTGCACCTGGGAGGAGGTGGGCGGAACGTGGCGCGTCCGGGCGAGCCTGCCGCTGTGATCCGGGTCGTCCTGGCCGACGACGAGAAGCTGATCCGCTCGGGTTGGGCGACCATGCTCTCCCTCCACGACGATATCGAGGTGATGGCCGAGGCCGCCGACGGCCGTACGGCGGTCCAGGCCGGCACCGGCGCGGACGTCGTGCTGATGGACATCCGCATGCCCGGCATGGACGGTCTGGCCGCGACCCGGGAGCTCGCCCGCCGCTCCCCGAAGACGCGCGTCATCATGGTCACCACGTTCGAGAGCGACCAGCTCGTCTGGGGGGCCCTGCGCGCAGGTGCCGCCGGCTACGTGCTCAAACGCTCGCCCGCCGGCGAGCTGGTGGAGGCCGTCCGGCTGGTGCACGGGCGCGACGCGGTGCTCTTCCCCGACGCGCTGCGCCGCATCGCCTCGCCGCATGTCGGCACCGCTCGGCAGCGCGTGCCGGTCGAGCTGACACCGCGCGAGCTGGACGTCCTGCGGCACATCGCGCTCGGGCGGAACAACGCGGAGATCGCCTCGGCGCTGCACGTCACCAGGGAGACGGTCAAGACGCACGTCGGCAACCTCCTGGACAAGCTCGGCGCCCGCGACCGCACCCAGGCGGCCGTTCTCGCCTACGAGCTCGGCCTCGCCGGCACCGGCGTCGTGGGGGTGACGAACAGCCGCCGGCATCGAGAATGATCCTGCGAGTCCCTTGCGTTTCCATGGTGCACTCGTGGCGCTTGGCTGTCGTGCGCGCGGCGGGGGGATATCCAAGGAACCCGCACAGCCGGTAGCGAGCCAAGAGGCCCGTCCGAAGGCTCGGACGGCGACATCGGGCGCTCCCGCGTGAGCCGACGATCGGGAAAACGATCAATTCGCTCCGCGCCGGGTGCCGCCGCGCGCCGGGAATGATCGAGAGCCTGGCGCTCATGACGCTGGCTGGCCTGACTACCCCGTACGCGCCGGCTCGGCGGCCGCGGCTCGGTCGCCGCCGGCGGCGGGCAGAACCACCCTCTCCCGGTAATCCACAGCTCTCCGGCATCGCTCCCGTTCCGCCGGGCGCACGGAAGGCTTACCGCTTTTCGGCCGAGATGATCATGTGGGTGCCGAAGAACCTCTTCCGCCACGCTATGGAGCCGAAGCCGACCCGGCGGAGAAGCGCGGAGACCTCCTGTGGAGTCATGAAGCCGAGCGTGGATTCCTGCAGATACGCATACGACTCCCGATCGCGTGCGACCATCTGGCCGAGAAGGGGAATCACGATCCGGACCCCCAGCTCCACCGGGTAACGGAGCGGTCCGCGCGGCGGGCAGGTCTCCAGGATGACGACCCGGCCTCCGGGTTTGAGCACGCGGTACTGCTCTTCGAGCACGCGCTCGACATTCTCCACGTTCCGCAGGAGATAGCCGTGCGTGACGGCGTCGAAGGACCCGTCGCCGAAGGGCAGGTCGTTCGCGTCCGCGTACTGCCACGTGATGGCGGAGGCCCCCGGTTTGCTCGCCGCCTCCGCCAGCATCCGCTCCGAGAAATCGACGGCGTGGACGGTCGAGTCCGGATATTTCTCCCGTGCGGCAAGAGCGATGACGCCGGTTCCGGTGGCGATGTCGAGCATGCTCCCACCTGAGGGGACCTTCGCGCCCTCCGCGATCTCACGGCACCAGGCGGCATGCCGCCCCAGCGTCATGAGGCGATTCATCAGGTCGTAGTAGTCAGTGATCTTGTCGAACGTCCGCTGGACCTCCTGGCCCTTGGACGACGGCGTTCCCTGTGCTGGCATCTGTGTGCGGCTCCTCAGTCAACTGCCATTGTGCCGGGGCCGTCACCGGCCCTCCTCCCCCGTCCGGGGGATCCCGGGGCGGGGGAATCCGGCGCCGTACGGGTAGCTGCCGCTCCCCGCCTGGTGCGCGAGATCGGTAATGATCCGATCTGGCCCTGTGGAACATCCTGGATCTCACTCCGGGAGGTGCCTGGAGACCGAGAGCGGGCCGACGAGGAATGTTCAGCTCGCCGAATCCGCGATGAGACGGCTCAACTGCAGATCGAGTACCGCGATGGCCGCACTGGGGCTGATCTCGCCCAGCATGCGCGCGTCGGCGAGTGCTCCTGCCACGCCGAGCAGGATGCGCGCCTCCGCCTCGGCGGCGACAGCCGAACCGCAAGCCTCGGTGACAAGTCGCGCGACAGCGGCGGTCGCAGCGGACGACCCCTCTTGGTAGAGCTGGCGAAGCTGGGGGTCCGCAGCGGCGGAAGAGAGAAATGCGTGGCCTGCCAGGATCTGTTCAGTGCCGAGATTCACCAGTGCCAGAAGGACCTGACGCAGCGCCGCACGTGGTGGCTCATCCAGGTGTACGGCTGCCGCGACGGCGCTCTCGATGTCGCGCCGTTGCATGGTCGCGGCGAGCTGCAACAGCGCCTCCTTGGTGGCGAAATAATGCTGGACCAGGCCCTTGGAGATCGCGGCCTCCGCCGCGACGCGTCCGATGGTTACCGATGCCAGGCCCTCACGCACGCACAGCCGAAGCGCGGCCCTGGCGATCTCTTCACGACGCGCATCATGATCCACGTGTTTCGGCATCGCCCCTCCCGAGCCTTTACAATACGAACGTATAGTAAACGAGAGGGTTGCCATGGACACCATCGCACCGAACATCGGGGCGGCATTCAGGGCAGGCAAGCTCGGCCACTTCCGCGACGCCGCCGCCTACGCCAGATATCGGCAGGCTTACGACCGCGCGATTGCTGGCCTGCCCGCGCCGAGCGCGACGCTGAATGTGTCGACCGACTTCGGCACCGTTCGCGTCTACCGGTTCGGACCCGCCGACGGGGTGCCGCTGTTGCTTCTGCCCGGTCGCGCAGCGGCTGCGCCCATGTGGGAGGCCAACCTGGCCGGCCTGGCGAAAAACCGCCCGGTGTATGCGATAGACCTCATCGGAGAGCCAGGCCTGTCGGTGCAGACCTGCCGGTTGACCTCCTCCGAAGACCAGGCGGCCTGGCTCGCGTCGCTGATCGACGGCCTGCCTGAACAGGCGCTTCACGTGCTGGGTCTGTCGATCGGCGGCTGGTCCGCGCTCAATCTCGTCGTTCGTCGGCCGGCCGGAGTTCGCTCGCTCGTCCTGCTCGAACCGGCCGCTACCTTCGGCGGCATCACCTGGAAGGTCGTCGTCGTCTCTCTGGGGTCGGTGCTCCCCATGCCCCAGGCCGTCCGGCGGCGCCTGTTGAGCTGGATCTCCGGTGGCGCCGACGCCTCCGAAGACGGCCCTGTCGCCGCGCTGATCGCCTCCGGCATGCGTGACTTCACTGCCAGCCTTCCCCGGCCCACCTACCCCACCGACGAGCAGATCGCCGGGATCGATCTGCCCACGCTGGTGATCCTCGGCGGCCGCAGCATTATTCACGCTCCCAGCAAGGCCGCGGCACGGGCACGCCGCCTGCTCCGGCACGGCACCGTCGAACTCTGGCCGGAGGCGTCGCATGCCATCAACGGTGAATTCCCCGAGCGCATCGAAACCACTGTCAACGCCTTCCTGGCCAAGGTCGAGGCGACCTAGATCCGCGTCAGGCCACGTTCTTCTTGACCATGCGGCGTAGGCGAGGGTTGTCGGTGTTGCGGTTTCGCCAGGCGATGTAGCGGCGGATCATGCTGCCCTGCTCACGGTGGCCGGCATGGTCGGCGCCGTCGCGGACGAGTCCGGTGTTCAGGTGAAGGACACTCCGTGGGCGCGCGAGATCGAGCTGCGTGATCCTGACGGCAACCGGCTACGGGTGGATACACCTACGGAATGAACGCTCCCGGCCGGCGCCTGGCAGCGAAACTGTACTGGTGAACGTCACCTCGGCGATCTTCGCCACGGGCATGCCCTGCGCGGACGGCGGCACCATCTGGGCCCGCCGCCAGGTCACCATCGATCCGCTGCAGCCGCCGACCCTCGTCATCGTCGATCTCCCGAACCTGAACTGTGTCGGCCACGCCGACCGGTGTTGCTGATCGCGCCGATCGGGAACGGATCCCGATCGGCGCGTCGCGGACTGCGGACGGCGGTATCAGCCGAGGTGCCGGGCGGAGAACCGTAGCGTGCTGTCCAGCTCGAACGCCGGGATCTCCCCGTGCCTGCCGGGGTTGGCGTGCAGCGTCTTCTGGGCTGAGGCCAAGGCGTTGAACAGCGCCAAGCCCTGGGCCCGCGGCACCCGCTCATCATCCCACTGCGGCAGGCACTCCACCGGGACGGTGATTCTCGCGGCGGCCTCCGCCGATGCCAGCGCCCCGCCCAGGCCCAGCACCGCCGCGCGGACCCGGGGTTCGGCGGCAACGAACGGAACGCCGAGTCCGCAACCCAACGACACGCCCCAGTAGCCCACCGGACCAGCCCCGACGTGCTCGAGTCGTTGAACCGCGTCCAGGACCGTCTGCCATTCCAGGACGGTCTGGCGGGCTACGAGCGCCTGGAACCCAGCGATCAGCGGAGCCGGCTCCTCTCCGGCAACCGCACGAGCCTGGTTCTCGGTCGCGATCCGGTTGTACTCCTCGTCCTTCGGCCGGTCGCCATGGCCGGGCACGTCGACCGCCACCACCGCGAACTCGCACCCGGCCACGGAGCGGCGCGCACGGGCCACGATGCCGGGGGCCTTCCGGCCCCTCACACTCCCCGGCCGCAGACCAGTTCGCCCGACACCGCGTCGATCCTATGACTGGATAGAACACATGGTTCGTCGCCGTGAACTGACCGATGACGCGTCGACCTCGGGTGGAGTGCGGCTCGGGGTCCGACGAGCATCGGAACTGTGATTCTTGACCTACGGCCCGGTTGGGCCTGTCACGCTCGAGGCTGGCATTTGTATGACCCGCATTCGGAACCGGCGCCCGATATGGCGCTGCCTTGTTTTCGAGATGTCCACCGGGTGCCGGCGTCGGCCTGGCCCACCCCGTCGGCTTGATCGGCGGCTCGTCCGCGGTCTTCGGCGTGACTCGGCCGGTTCGCTGGGAGCCGTCCTCGCCCATGCTGAGGCGACCACCGACGCCCACGGCTGTCGCCGGCTCCGGAAGTTCGCCCAGGAGCACATCCCCACTCGCCGCCACGGGGCTCCTGAAGGAGCCGGTAGCTACGGTGCGGGCCTGGCCACGTTCCTGGAGGCCTCCGGCGAAAAGGGCGGTGGAGGTCTGCCGTCCCGAACGACCGGCTCAACGTGTCTGTCGTGACGGTTGGATCTTCGAACTGAACCAGATAGCGGATTCGCCCTACTTCCTGGGCCTGTGCCAGTTGAGGTGTTAAGTGATGCCGAGGCGGCCTCGTACGGCCAGTTTCCCGGCGCTCCGTCGCAGGCGGAGCTGGAGCGACCGAGCTGCCCTAAGCTCTGACGACCCTGGTGGCGCAGAGCCGGTCGTAAGGGGTCCGGCCCGAGCCCAGGAACAGGGTGAGCCCATACAGGCCGAGCAGCCCGTAGGTGACGACGGCCAGCGTCAGGTCGCGCGGGCCGAACTCGCCCTTCGGCCACGCGAGCTGATCCCAGACCATGGTGTGGGCCACCTCCCACGGCAGGAGCACCTTGAGCGCTGTCCGGGCGAGGGCCACCGGCCTGCTCGGACGTGCGCCCGAGAGGGTCTCCACCTTGAGGCCGAGCAGGCGCTTGCCGGGTGTCGCCTGCCGTGCGGACCATTCCCGCGAGGCCAGCCAGACCGTGCCGGGGACGGAGAGGATCGCCGCTGCGATCACCTGGGCGAGAATCCTGCTCCCGAGGCCGTCGATGACGGGGATCAGCGTGATCCCCGCGAAGTAGAGAGGGACACAGACTGCCGCCACCACGCCCGCGTAGGCCATGATCAGGCCGTAGTCGATCACTGTGGCCGCTACTCTGCGCAAGGCCGCGGCCATGCTCGTCTCCAGGGTCCGGGGGGTCGCTGGAGACACCGTATCCGGCGTCATCGACTGTGCAACCTGCGGTACCGCTCATCGAGATGGCCCCGCAGGTCAAGCCTGCGGCGGGTCAGGCCGCTCTCCAGCCGTTCCCCTGTTGGCCGGGCAGCGAGGGGCGCGGGGCCTCCTCCATGTGGCGCCAGCCGCGGACCTCCATCTGACGTACCCGCGAGCTGCTATCAGCTGCAAGCCAGAACCCGTTGACGTGGACTGGACCCCTAGGAGCCTGGATCTCCGCAGGCCGGAGACAGGTTCGTTGGATTTTCCGCCATCGCTACCGGACCCCGCCAGAGACCGAGCGCGTCGGGAGGCGGCGCGGCCTCACGCGGCGGAGGTGTTCGCGCAGGGGATCGTCGCAGGCCCCGCAGCCAATCGTGCCGCGCTCAGGGCGCCTGATCGCGGTCCCGGCCGGGGCGCTGCGCTGAGCCGAACGGCGGGTGGTCCTCCAGGACTTCGGGCACCTTCACATCCTCGGCGTGCAGCATCACGGCCACGCCCAAGTCCAGGTTCGTCGACCAGGTGTCGCGGCGGACCCCGTGGCCGGCGGGCCCGGCCTGGACCATCTCCACGATCTCGCCGACTCGGAAGGTGCGCGGGTTGCCCTCCGGGGGAGTGGAGCGGACCTCGTGCAGCACGCGGAGCCGGACCCGCCGGAACCAGGACCGTTCCGCGAGCTGCGCCGCCGTCTCGGCGAGGCGCCGCCCGGTGTGGTGTGGGTGCACTGCGCCGGCGGGGTGCGGGCGGCGATCACGGCCTCCCTGCTGGACGCGGCGGGGCGGGACGTGGTCATCTGCCGATCCGGCAACCGCTCGCGCACCGCCGCGGACCTCCTGTACCGGCGCGGCGTCGAGGCCGTGGACGTCACCGGCGGCATGACCGGCTGGGCCGGCCAGGGCCTGCCGGTCGTGCGGGGCGACGACCGGCCGGACTCCGTGGCGTGATCACACTGATCTGGCGTCCGGGCGCGTAGGTCGGGCTGATCGGCAGTGTGCTCGGTGGAGGCCGAGGCTCGGCCAGGGATCAAGCCAGCGAGAGGAAGAGCTTCTCCAGCCGGGCCCGCATCGCCTCACGGTCGCCGTCGGACGCCATGTTCGAATCGGTCAGGCAGTGCTGTAGACCCGTCGCGATGATCGCGAAGCCGGCCCGGTCCAGTGCCCGGGATGCGGCTGAGAGCTGCGTGACCACGTCCTCGCAGTCCCGCCCTTCCTCGATCATCTTGATCACTCCCGCGATCTGACCCTGGGCCCGGCGTAGCCGGTTGACCACGGACTTCAACTCGTCGGCCGCCATCGCCAGTTCCACAATCCACTCCATTCGACGTGCATACCCCTGTGGGTATCCTACCTCAGGTGCCGATACCGGTAGGAAAGGAAAAACCCCATGTCCGCCATCGCCCTCACTCCTGAGCAGGCCCACGCCTGCCTCGCCTCCGTTGATGTCCGCACCCCTGGCGAGTACGCCTGGGGCCGCCTGCCCGGCGCCCGCAACGTGCCCCGCGAGCGGCTGGACCAGGCATTGGGCGCCCTCAGGGCGGCCGCCGGCCTCCGTGATCCCCTCTTGGTGTGCGCCTTTGGGGTCCGCTCCGGACATGCCCGCGAGCGCCTCGCCGCCGGCTCCCTCACCATCGCTGCGCTCAAGCGCTAACGGCCGATCGAACCATCAGGACCCACCATGCCCCTTCCCGGCACCGCACGCACCGGCCGCCACCCTGACTCCGGCGATGGCGCCACCGCGTCGCGCTCCGTACGGCTCGGCCTGCGGGAGAACTTGCCGCAGTTCACCCTGCTCGTCGTCGTCAACGTCCGCGTCGGCGCCCTTGTCGGGCTCGAGCGCACCACCGTGCCGCTGATCGGCGCCGAAATCTCCGGCCTGACCAGCGGCCTGGCCGTCTTCTCCTTCATCATCGCCTTCGGTCTCACCAAGGCCCTGACCAATCCCGCCGCCGGCGCGCTGACCGCCCGCTTCCGCCGCAAGCAGCTGCTGGTCACGGGCTGGCTGATCGGCGCGCCTGTCCCCTCCGTTCCGGCCTGGGCGCCTACCGTTTCCGGCGCGACATCGGCTACGCCGCAGGCGCCCTCGTCGCCGGCGTCCTCACCGACACGCTCGGGCTGAACGCCACCGTGATCGCCGCCGCCGTCCTGACCGCGGCCTCCGGCCTGCTCGCCGCCCGCTGGATCACAGCCCGTCCTGCCGCCACCGTGGCCACGGCCGGTACAGCACCCGGAGCGTAGAGAGCTTCGTCGGGATCGTCATTGGCCCCGGCCGTCATCGCCGTCACCCGAGCCTGCTAACGGACTCCGGAACGCCGACTCCGCCGTCAACGACATGGCGCGCGGCTCCGGCGCGCGCTGGACATCGCCGTTCTCGGCAGTCTTCTGACCGCCGCCTACCGCGACATCTCCGCCTCACCGGTGTCCCGCCGCAGGTAGCCAAGGCTGGACAGCTGGGTTTGGGGTGGACGGGACACCGGCTGACTGTAGGGTCCCACCGCATTCAGATACCCCCCCAGGTATTTGACAAAAGGGGCGCCGGCTTCCTATCGTCGATGACGTAATACCCCCCTAGGTATACCTGCCGCCAGGATGGGCGCCCGGCCTGTCGTTGGCGGCGCTCGGAGTCGGGTCGGCGCCGGCCGTCCGGTCGTGACGGGGTCCGTCGCCCTCGGATCCTCATGACCCTGCCGCTCGTACTCGACCCGGCCTTCCCGAGGCGGGCCACTCTTTGACCTCGCTTATACCCCGATGGGTATATGCGTCATGCTGTTACGGAGGTTTCCGTGTTCTTCGCCCAGTACTACCTCGACTGCCTCTCGCAGGCGTCGTACATGATCGCCGACGAGGCCGCCGGCCAGGCCGTGGTCGTCGACCCCCGCCGGGACGTGTCCGAATACCTCGCCGACGCCGAAGCCCGCGGCTTCACCGTGGTCGGCGTCATCAACACCCACTTCCACGCCGACTTCGTCGCCGGGCACCTGGAGATGGCCGCCCGCACCGGCGCGTGGATCGGCTACGGCCGCCGGGCCGAGACCGAGTACCCCATTCGCAAGCTGGCCGAGGGCGAGATCATCAGCCTCGGCGACGTCACCCTTAAGATCATGGAGACGCCCGGCCACACCCCGGAGTCGGTCAGCGTGCTGGTCCATGAACACAGCGACGACACCGTCCCGTACGGCGTGCTCACCGGCGACGCCCTCTTCATCGGCGATGTGGGCCGGCCCGATCTCCTGGCCTCCGTCGGGGTCACCGCCGAGGAACTCGGCGCCATGCTGCACGACAGCGTCCAGAACAAGCTGATGAGCTTGCCCGATGAGGTCCGTGTCTTCCCCGCCCACGGAGCCGGCTCCGCCTGCGGCAAGAACCTGTCCACCGAGAGGCGGTCCACGATCGGAGAACAGCGCGCCACCAACTACGCGTGCGCGCCCATGAGCCGGGAAGCGTTCGTCGCCCTCGTCACCGCCGGCCAGTCCGCCGCTCCCGGCTACTTCGCCTACGACGCGATCCTCAACCGCAAGGACCGTGAGCTGTTCGACCCGGCGGCCGCGCCGCGTCCGTTGACCAACGCGGAGTTCACGGCCCGGCGGGTCGCGGGCGCCGTGGTGGTCGACGCCCGCGACCCGCAGGAATTCGCCGCCGGTCACCTGCGCGGAGCGGTCAACGTTCCCGCCGACGGCCGGTTCGCCGAACAGGCCGGCACCGTCCTGCCGGTGGACGCGGACCTGCTCGTCGTCGCGCCGCAGAACCGCGAGGAGGAGATCGTCACCCGGCTCGCCCGGATCGGTTTCGACCGTGTGGCCGGATACCTGCGCTCTCCCGACGACGCGCTCACCACGATGGCCGACGAGGTCGCCCCTGCCGGCCGCCTGACCGCCGCCCAGCTCCGGGCCGCGCTGGCGAGCGAGAATCCGCCGGTCGTCATCGACGTCCGCAATTGCGGTGAGCGCGGTGAGAACGGGTTCATCGAGGGAGCCCTGCACATCGCGCTCGGCGAGCTCCCGCGCCGTCTGGACGAGATTCCGCGCGACCGGCCCCTGGTCCTGCACTGCGCGGGCGGCCACCGCTCCTCCATCGCCGCCAGCCTGCTGCGCCACCGCGGCTTCCAGGGCGTCTCCGACGTCCTGGGCGGCTACGCCGCCTGGGCTCTGCTGAACACGCCCGCCGCCGCCTGACCAGGCGGGCCGCTCCGGTCGGCAGGCCCGCGATCCGACCGGCCACCGGTGCACCCGCGACGGGGGACTCTCATGCCCCTGACAGCCCTGGTGCGGGTGCACCGGCTCCTTCTCCCTTCACGCATACCCTGCCCCGTATTTTCACGGATGCGCATCACCACGACGGAGTTCTCATGACAACCGACGCCTCCCTCACGCCCACCGCCCTCCAGCGGCTCGTCAAAGACGGACGCGGCCCCTGCATGCTGGACGTGCGTACTCCCGGAGAGTTCCAGACCAGCCACATACCCGGCGCCTACAACGTTCCCCTGGACACCTTGCGCGAGAACCGCGCCGAACTGCGTCACCACCTCGACCAGGACGTGGTCCTGATCTGCCGTTCCGGCGCCCGCGCCGCCCAGGCGGAACAGGCGCTCGCCGAGGCCGGCCTGCCCAACCTGCGCGTCCTGGACGGCGGCATGATGGCCTGGGAGGCAGCCGGAGCCCCGGTCAACCGGGGTCCGCAGCGCTGGGATCTGGAGCGCCAGGTCCGCCTCATCGCCGGCTCCGTCGTTCTGCTCACCGGTGTCGTGGGCATGTTCGTGCCCGGAGCGCACCTCATCGGCACCGCGATCGGCGCCGGGCTGACGTTCGCCGCGCTCAGCAACACGTGTGCGATGGGCATGCTGCTGTCCAAGCTGCCCTACAACCGCGGTCCGCGCACCGACATCCGTACCGTCATCGCTTCGCTGCGGGACCGGTCGTGATCACCTTCGTCCTGGCCGCCTCCGTACTGATCGGCGTCAGTCTGGGCATCCTGGGCGGCGGCGGTTCCATCCTGACCGTGCCGATCCTGGTCTACCTGGCCGGCCAGGACAGTAAGGAGGCCATCGCCACGTCCCTGTTCGTCGTCGGTGTCACCAGCCTGATCGGACTCGTCCCGCACGCCCGCGCGGGCCGGGTGCGCTGGCGCACCGGATCGGTCTTCGGCGCGGTCAGCATGGTCGGCGCCTACGGCGGCGGACGCCTGGCCGAGTACATCCCCGGCACCGTCCTGCTCGTCGCGTTCGCTCTGATGATGCTGGCCACCGCGGCGGCCATGCTCCGCAAGCCTCGCCGGTCCGCCGCGCACAGGCCCGCCCACAGCGAACTCCCCATGAAGCACGTGATCGTGGAGGGCCTGGTCGTCGGCGCGGTCACCGGCCTGGTCGGCTCCGGCGGCGGTTTCCTCGTCGTCCCCGCGCCCACCCTGCTCGGCGGACTGCCCATGAGCGTCGCCGTCGGCACCTCGCTCCTTGTCATCGCCATGAAGTCCTTCTCCGGACTCGCAGGCCACCTCGCCGGGGTCCAGATCGACTGGGGCCTCGCGCTGACGGTGACCGCCGCGGCCGTCGTCGGCAGCCTCATCGGCAGCCGCTTCGCCGGACGCATCCCCCAGGACACCCTGCGCAAGGCGTTCGGCTGGTTCGTCGTCGTCATGGGCATCTTCATCCTCAGCCAGCAACTGCCCCACACCGTCTGGACCAGCACCCTGACCTGGACCGGCGCCGCACTCACCGCCACAGCTGCCGCAACCTGGGCCACCGTACGGACACGCCGGGGGCCGACCGCCGCGGACGCACCCCCCGGGGGCTCCCAGAAGCCGAGCACACGCTTGTGAACCAGACACCCCGGGGCGCCGCCGCCTCCTCGGCGGTCAGCCCGGAGAGCCGCGGCCCGGCCCGTGAACGCCAGCGGCCCACCAGGGGCGGGGCGCCTTGAAAAGGTCGTAGAGCAGGTTCTCATCCGATCTTGATCAACAGAGCCGGGTCGGTCCTCAGCCTCCGCTGTCGACGGCTGGGTGTCATCCCATCGAACCTTTTCATCCCCTGGCGGCGAACTGCTGGTCACAGTATGACCGCAAGGCCGGTGTTCGCCTGACGACGTAGAGACCCCTGGTAGACGGGTTGATCGCGACAATCATGTCCGTCACAACCAGGGGCTTCGGATGCTGTTCCATCGTGCTGCTGTCGATGTGTCGCGTTCAACGCTGAACTACGTCGCCGGCCTGAAAGGCCATCGCCGTCCAAAACCACCGTGTCGCACAGGCCGCCTGGGGATGAGAAGGTTCATCGTGTCGGTCGGCGCTGCGAGCATGACGAAATGATCGCGACCCCTGGCGACTACGGCTGGTTCTCCTACGAGCGCTTCCCCGAGCTGGCGGATGCCTACTGCTTCACCTACGTCCGCGGCCTGACGTCCGAGCAACCGGTGGTCCGGCTCGGTGGCCGGCCGGAGGATTTCACGCCCATGACGCTTGAGGAGCTGGTCGAGACTCGCCACAGGAGCAGCTACGACACCGCGTTTCTCGGCGCCACGAGCATCCTGGAGGGGTCCACCTACCTGTGCGGAGTCATCCCCGAACCGAGGTGAGCAGGATCCATCGCAAGCCACCAGGATGAAAAAGCTTCATTGGAGCGTCCCAGAGCCGTCAGGCCGCTGAACGGCTGTCCAGCCTTCCGGCCAGAAGTGCGTGCCGTCCGGCTCCAAGATCCGAACACCTCCGAACCGAAAATTCCCGGTGAAGATCGCCCTGCCGAATACGGCGTCCCTGGTGAAGGTCGCCTTTTCGAAGTGCCCATGACTGTTTTTTCGGGAGGGGTTCCGGTGTCAGACTGCCGATCATGAATAGTGGAAAGGCCGCTGTCGTGATCCGGCCCTACCGAGATGACGACCGTGACGCCGTCATCACGCTGGCCCCACGCCTGACCGAAGGCGTCGCGGCCTGGCGGGACACCGACGCCGTCGCCGTCGCCGTGGGCGGCTGGGTTACCGCTTCCCTGGACCGCGATGGCAGGGATGGTCACGGGGTGCTCGTGGCGGTCCACGATGGCTGTGTCGCAGGCTTTGTCACCCTGGCCACCCGGCGGCACTTCACCGGCCACGTGGACGCCTACATCGGCGAACTCGTCGTCTCCGCCGAGGTGGAGCGTATGGGCATCGGGCGCGCTCTGGTGAACGCCGCCGAGTCCTGGGCACGCGAACGCGGTCTACAGCGCATCACGCTGGAGACCGGCGCGGCCAACGTCCGCGCCCGGAGCTTCTACCAGGCGCTGGGATATGCGGAGGAGGAAGTACGGCTGAGCAAGCCGGTACCGATTGATGATCAGACAGGTCAGTAGTGCCTGCTGTCACCACCTTTGAGCTTGGCCGATCGGTCGATGCCGGGAACACTGTGAGTTCGTCGTAGACCTTGCGGTCCTGCAGGCAGTGATAGAGACAGCCGAGCATCCGGTTTGTGGGCGGCCACGATCTTGTCCAGGTAGGCGGCCAGCCTAACCCAGGCTGGCGGCCATGAAATCTCCAGGCTGGCGGTCACTTGGGGTCTTGCTGGACAGTCAGGCCAAGGGCCTGGAGCAGTGTGGGATCCCACATGCCGGCGCGCTCGTCGTACAAGGCGAAGGTCGGCCCGAACGACCAGTAGCCCCACGAGAAGCCGTGCTCCTCAGCCAGCTGCCGGTTGAAGGAGGCCCAGCGCACGCGTGAGCGTGGGTCGGCGTTGTTGGAGGTGCCGAACTCGCCGACGAAGATCGGCCTATCGTGCACGCGTGCCCATTCGGCCAGGCTGGCGAAGGCCTCGGACAGCACGGAGCGTTCCTCATGGTTGCCTTGCCAAGTCGTGCCCAGCCAGGAGGCGGGGTCGCCGAACGGGGTGTCGCTGCCGAGCCAGGTTTCACCTTGCATGGTGAAGGTGGTCGGCCAGTACTGGTGGACCGTGACGATCAGGTTGTGGTCGTCCTGTGGCAGCTGAAGGTCGGGCAGGCGGCGGATGTTGTTGTAGGAGGCCGGACCGATGACAACGGCTCGGGCGGGGTCGGCCTCGCGCACAGCGGTGAGGATCTGTCGCAAGTAGTCGTTCCAGAGAGGATCGAGAGGGCCGCGGGGTTCGGCCAGGGGTTCCAGCATTACCTGGGCGGGGCGGTCGGAGAAGCGTTCGGCGATCTGGTGGGTAGTGGCGAGCAGCCGGTCGAGGTGGCGGGGTGGGTCGGCGTTCAGGTCGGGGTCTTGGAGGTTGTTCAAGACGACGCTCAATCCGCGTTCGGCTGCCTGGTCGAGGAGAAGGTCGACGCGGTCTAGAACCGCCGGGTCCACGGCAAATCGTCCCTGGAACTCGGTCGTGTGCGCGGCCCAGCATGTCGCCAGCCGGATGGCGGAGAATCCGGCCTCGTGGCACAAGTCGAGATGATGCGGGCCGAACGGGACGGTCCATCCTTGTTCCAGTTCGGCGCCGAAGTCGGCGCCGATATTGATGGTGCGGGCCAGGAGGCGGTTGGTCTCGTGGATGGAGGAGGTGTTCATTTAGCTGCGGTCTTTCGTCGGGGCGTCGGAACCGTGGCCGGGCCAGTGGGTGGCTGGGTCGCGGAGTTGGGTGATGAATGCGCGTAGCCAGTCGAGTTCGGCGCGGCGCAGGGCTTGAGGAAAGGCGTGGTCGGCTAGGAACACCGGCGCGACACCGGCTTGGCCGGCGGCGTTCAGCGCGTGGCCGGTCTCGTTGACATGCTGCTCCATTCGCTCGGCGCGGCGTTCGAGGAGGGTGATCACCTCGGTTCGGGGCAAGGCGAACATGAACATCAGCGCGACTGTGAAACCGGAGGTGTCGTCTTCGGGGCCATCGAGCAGTTCGCGCAGCCAGTCTCGTAGGCTCGAGCAGCCTGCCTCGGTGATGCGGTAGATGGTTCGCTCGGGCCGGGCGCCCCCGCGAGTCGTCTCGCCTTGCGTGATCAGGCCCGCGTTGACCAGGCGAGGCAGGGCGTCGTAGAACGACGCGTTCTTGATCTTCAGAGTGCGGTCGTGGCCGCGTTCGCGCATCTGCATGCGCATGTCGTAGACGTGACGCGCGTGCTCGGCCAGCAGGCCGAGCACGGCCACGGTCATCGGGGTACGCAAAGGGCGTGCCGGCATAGAGAGCTCCTAGACGAACTCGACTAGACGAACTCGACTATATCGGAGGTCTGCTGCGCATTGGCGTTCCTTCTTCTCCAGCTCGGGCGAGACGCCGGAGGCAGCGCCGGGCCCACGCCGGGTAACGAGTGCGGATATCTGCGCCAGGCCGCCATCGCCGCCGCCCAGTTCGCCATGGGACGCTCGCGAGAACTCTGCAGCCAGGAGGCTAAAATGGACATCACGACCGATGAGCAGCCTGGCTGACGCCAGTACCGCCGGATGGCGTGCGCAACGGGGAATGTGGACAGTCAGGGATCTCTCCAGGTAGGCGGCCGGCCTGATCCAGGCTGGCCACTACGAGTTCTCCAGACGGCGCATACACAGGGTCTTGCCGGGCGGTCAGGTCAGGGGGATGACGCCCTTGCCCGCGAGAGCTTCGGCCAGGCGGTGGGATTCACCGCTGGTCTCGACCATGTGCGCGTGATGCATGAGGCGATCGACGGTGGCGGTGGCCATGGACTTGGGCATGATCGTGTCGAAACCGGAGGGGTGGATGTTGCTGGTGACGGCGAGGCTGCGGCGTTCGTAGGCGGCATCGACCAGGCGGTAGAAGGCTTCGGCGGTCTCGTGGCTGACCGGGAGCAGGCCGATGTCGTCGACCACGATGACGTCGGATCGGCAGATCTTGGCGATGGTGCGGGCGACGGAGCTGTCAGCTTTGGCCCAGCCGACGGTGACAGCCAGCGTTTCCAGGGTGAACCAGGACACCCGCAGATCGGCGTCGATGGCCTCGTGGCAGAGGGCCTCCATGAAGTGGGTCTTGCCGGTGCCCGAGGGGGCCAGAGATCACGCAGTTCTCGCGGCGGCCGGCCCATTCCAGGGTGCGCAGGGCGTTCTGGGTGGCTTGCGGGATGGACGACAGCTCGCTCTGCCAGGAGTCGAAGGTCTTGCCGTTGGGCAGGTTGGCGCTCTTGCGGCGGCTGGTGCGAGTGGCGTTGTCGCGGCCGACGGCTTCCTCGGCGAGCAGGACGCGCACCACTTCGGCGGGGTCCCAGCGCTGGGAGCGGGCGGTGGCCAGCACCTCGGGGGCGGCTTTGCGGGCATAGGGGAAGCGCATCCGTGTGAACAGGGCTTCCAGTTCGGCTGGGATGGGCGGGGCCTTGGGCAGGCTGACAGTCATAGGTGATCTCCAAGCAGGTGGTTCCAATAGCAGGTCTGTAGGTTGAACGCGGTCAGCCGCGGGGTTGCTTGCCGTCGGCGGGAGTGGCGCGTCCGCGGACGGCGGCCCAGGAGGCGGTGCCGGGCTGGGCCGAGTGCTTCTCATCGGCCACCGCAGTCGGGCCGCCGGCGGCGGAGCTGCGGGCCAGATGGTCGCAGATGGAGGCCAGGTCGTTCTCACCGAAGCGGCCGTGGATGGCGGCCAAGCCGAGCGCGGCGTCGACCCGGGCTGCTCCCACCAGCGAGGCGAGCTCGATCGCGCGAGCCATCTTGGCCCGGATGCGGGCCACCCCGGTGGCCGCAGCCTCGATCAGCCATGCCTCGGCGCCTGGGCCGATGGCCAGGAAACGCTCCTCGGCTTTGGTCTGCGGACGCGGCCTGGGCTGGCGGGGCCCGTTGCCGCCAGGATGATCGGGGTAGTGTGCCTCGACGATGCGCGGCCGGCCCGGAGTGGACAGCTGGTAACGCCACAACTCGGCCAGCCCAGCACCGCCGGTCTGCTGCTCACCCGGACCGCCGTGGACCCGCCGTCCGACGATGACCAGTTCGTCCCCATGCACGCGACACCAGACCTTGCGGCCTTCGTGCCCGGGCGGCACGGAGTAGCGGACATCGCCCCAGCGGACGGTGCGGTCGTCACCGACCAGGCGTTCCTCACCCAGCGCAAGCGCATAGGGGGCGGCAGGCAGCGGGTGCAGGTGAGCAAGCTCCTCTTCCAGCATGTGAGCGGGCAGCCGGTGGGTGGCCCGGTGCATCCGATGGTTAATCTGCTCGGCCCAGCGGGCGCAGGCGTCCTCCAACTCGGCGAAGCTGCCGTAGCTGGAGCGCAGGTTGGTGGTAGTGGGCACCAGATCGGCTTTGGCGATCTTCACGGTGTTCTCCACGCCGCCCTTGGACTCGGGATCGAACGGCTCGCAGGTGTGCACCACGCACCCGTAGTGGCGGCCCAGATCGACCATCTGCGGGTGCCGGACCGGCACCTTGGCGATGTGCCCGACGGTGACCGTCCGGGGATTGTCGGTCAGCAAGTAGGTGGGGGCGCCACCGATGGTGCGCAACGTCGCGTCCAGGCACGCGGTAAGCGAGCCCAGAGTCTGGTCCCAGGACGGCAGCACCACCCGGAACCTCGACCACGCCAGCCAGGCGCAAAACAGCTGCGTGCGGCGGCCGACGATACGCGGTCCCTCGCCCCAGTCCCACTGCAGCCACATGCCCGGCTCGGGGATCCAGGGCCGATAAACACGCCGCTGGCCCGCCCGCCAGGACTCCTTGATCGCGGCGACGGCCCGCCTGGTCGTCCGCTCCGAGCCGCGAAAGCCCATTGCCACCAGGTCCTTGTGCACCACGTCGGCGCGGACCTTGCCGCTGGACCGCTCGACCTTCTCCTCGATCTTCGGCAGGAACGGGTCGATCGACCTGGGCCGCGGCGCCCGCTCGTAGGGATTGCCGCCCGCCGCGCGTACGGCGATATAGCGCTGCACTGTCTTGATGTCGCACCCGGCCAGCTGCGCCGCTGACCAGGCACATCCGGTCAGGTCGTAGGCTCCGAAGATCTCCATCAACTCTGCGTCGGACTTGGTCACAAGCCCACTCCCCGGTCTCAATAGCTGGTTGAACCACCTGCCACTCAAACCGGGCGAACGCACCGCAACGGAACCGGACACACCAGCAAGATCAAGAGATTACGTGGCCATCGACCAGGATTTCCCGTGTCCGCCCATCAGGACCCATATGTCCGCCTGCCTGGACTCACGTGACCATCGACCTGGACTTTTACATGGCCGCACACACGGTTGAAGGTGTTGCGTAGCGCGCTGGAGTGCCGGTCGCCTTCGCTCCAGCGGTGGTCGTAGTGAGCTCGGGGGCATCGGCTCTGCTTCTCACCGACGTAGCCAGCACTGGGACCACGGATGGACTACTACAACACCCAACGGCGTCACAGCGCACTCGACGGTCTTCCACCGATCAGTCGACTGTCACCGACGTCATGACCAAGTACAGCTAGCTCGGCGGGCGCAGGCGGGTGCGGTAGTCGCGGGGCGGCATGCCGTACTCCTGCCTGAAAGCCCGGCTGAAGTGGAACGGGCTGACGAAGCCGGACGCTGCGGCGACCTGCCCGATGTCGAGGTCGGTCACCTCGAGCAGCCGGGCCGCGTGCCGGATCCTGGCCTCGCGTACGGCCTGCATCGGGGTGCGTCGGGTCTGCCCGGCGAAGAGGTGGGCCAGCCGGGAGGGCGACAGCGCGACGGAACGCGCCAGCGACGCGACCGAGTGCCGGGCGCCCGGCTCGGCGGCGATGAGCGCGAGCACCCGCTCCACCCTCGGGTCGCCGCCCTGCTCCGCCTGGCGCGCGGAGGCGGTCGCCAGCACCAGCACCTCCTCGACCGCGCCCAGCACCAGCTCCCGCGCCGCCGTCGTCACGGCCACGGCGGGCCCGGCGCCCGGCTGAGACGGCTCGTCGGGGCCCGGCGGGATCCAGCGGGTGTCCTGAAGCGCGCGGCCGAAGGCCCGGTCGATCCGGTCGTGAACGGTCGCGGGCACGCCCTCGACCAGATGGCACCCCGCCGCCAGTGTGTACGGCCCGAGCCAGGTCAGCCAGGACGGGCGCGGCTGGAAGTGCACCCACCAGAACCGCCACCGGTCACCGCCAGGCGCCACGCGGTAGTGGTGCGCGGCATGGGAGCCCAGCACGACCAGGTCCCCAGGCCCGGCGGTGAACGAAGCCCCCGCCTGCTCGACCAGCCCGGCGCCCGCCTGGGTCCACATCAGCAGCCAGCTGGGCGATCCCGAGGCGCGGCGGGTGGCGTAGCCAGGCCCCCTGTCGTAGTGGCCCACGATCGTCAGGTCGGCAGCAGGAACAGACAGGTCCTCAGCCGTCACGGGCATACCCTTCGCCGGTCGCGCTTCCTACCGTGAAGGGTATGGGATTTCACGACTTCCACGATCAGGGCTACGTCCTCGTGCCCGCCCTGCTTTCTCCCGCCGAGGTCGCCGAACTGCGGGAGGAGTTCATGGCCCTGCACGCCAGGGGTGCCGTGCCAGGCCATTTCACGCCGACGCCGCAGGAGCCCGGCCAGCCGTACGACATCCTGCGCGACTATCCGCGGGTCATGCATCCGCACCAGATCAACGATGCGGCGTTGCGCTATCTGCTCGACAGCAGGATCGCGACGATCCTGCGCGACCTGCTCGGCGAGGAGCCGATAGCAGCCCAGAGCATGTTCTACTTCAAGCCGCCCGGGGCGCGGGGCCAGGCGCTGCACCAGGACAACTTCTATCTGCGGGTCGAACCGGGCACCTGCGTGGCGGCGTGGATCGCGCTCGACCGGGTCGACCGGGCCAACGGCGGCCTGGAGGTGGTGCCCGGCACGCACAGGATGGACCTGTTCTGCCCGGAGGACGCCGACCCGGGCGTCTCCTTCACCAGGGAATACGTCCCGCCGCCGCCAGGCCTGGAACGGGTGCCCGTCGACATGGACCCGGGTGACGTGCTGTTCTTCAACGGCAGCCTGGTGCACGGCTCGGAGCCCAACAGCACGGCCGACCGGTTCAGACGCAGCTTCATCTGCCACTACGTGGGGCGCTCCGCCGAGCGGATCTCCGGTTTCTATTCCACGCTCACCATGTCGGGCGAGCCGGTCCACCTCGAGCCCGCCACCGGTGGCGGCCCATGCGGGACGGAGGCCGCGGGCCCGCACTAGGGGTGGCTGAGAAGCTGGCGGTCGCGTAGCTGTTCAACTGCCTGGCGGTGTGCGCTGCTGGGCGTGGGAGGCCCCCATGCCCGCCCCCCCCGAAAGTCATGCGGTAGCAGCCGCCGGGCGCAGCCGGCCCGCGGCCGGGAGATCGCGTTCACGATCTCCCGGCGCGCGTGCACCACCGGGCGTCCGCGTGGCGTAGCCAGAGGATCAAGGACGTGATGACGGCGCCGGAGAGATAGCGGCCGGCGAGCTTGTCGAAGCGGGTAGAGACGGCGCGCCGTCGCTTGAGCTTGGCGAAACACCGCTCCACCACGTCGCGCCCCTTGTAGGCGACGGTGTCGAAGGCGGGCGGGCGGCCTCCGCGGCTGCCCTGTTTTCCCCGCCTCGCCGTGATGGGTGACCGATTTCGTATCGTGGCGCGTCGGTGGCGCGCAGATAGAGGCTGCTCGTCTCCTTGTCGGGCTCCCGGCGGTGTGGGCCGACTGCCTCCGGACCGGGGGTGAATCCTTTCGTGGTCCCAGGGACTCTTATGGACGTTACCGGGACGCCAGGAGGGAGAAGCGGGATGGATGCGCCGCGCCGGTGCGGAGGTGGCCGTGGTCGACCGCGGTTGGGCGAGCAAGCAGCTGATCAAGGCCGTACAGGGCGGCGACGCGGACTCGATCGCCGCGGCGGTGCACGGCGCGCATCCGCACCTGCGGCACTTCGCCCAGCGCCTGTGCGCATTTCCGCAGGATGCCGAGGATGCGGCGCAGGAAGCGCTGATCGTCCTCCATCGCAAGATCGGTACCCTGTGCGCCTCGGCGGCGCTCGCCTCCTGGATGTTCCGGATCATCAAGCACAGGTGCCTGCGCCGTGTCCAACGGCTGCTCGACCACGATGCCGAGCTCGGCATCGGCCGAGGACGAGGTCCTCACACGCTTGGAGGCTGAGCGCGTCGCGCAGGCGATCCGGGCGTTGCCGGACCTCCAGCGCCGCGTGCTGATCATGCGTGACGTGCTGGGCCCCCCGGGACGGACGGCCGCCGAGACGCTCGGTCCGAGCATCCCGGCGATGAAGTCCCAGCTGCACCGGGCCCGGACCGCGCGCTGGCTCAGCCTGCGGGATGCGGCCGAGGGCGACGAAGACCTCCTCGGCGCCGCAACCACGCAGGTGTGACCCGAACCGACCGTTCTTTGCAGTCCCAACGTGAAAGGAAGCTCCGCCATGCTCACATCCGGATCACCTGCCCCGCAGATGGTGTTGGAGGACACCACAGGGCAGATCGTCCGCCTCTCCGACTACCAGGGCAAGCACGCGGTGCTGCTCTACTTCCTGCGGTCGACGTCCTGCCCCGTGTGCAATCAGCATGTCCGCGGACTCTCCAAGATCGGTGAGGAGTTGGCGGCCGCCGATGCCCAGGTGCTCCTTGTGGTGCCCGAGGACCGGGAGACGGCGGCCGCGTGGAAGGCGAAAAACCGGGTCCCGTTCACCGTTCTCACCGGCCGCAGCGGGACCCCGCACGAGACGATCGGCCTGAGCAGGAAGGTCTTCGGCTCGATGCAGCAGTCCGGCACTGTCCTGATCGACTCTCAGGGCATCGTCCGCCACGCCCACGGCGCCACCATGCCCACCAACGGCCTCAACAGGAAAGCAATCGCCGCGGCCCTTGTCTCCCTCCGCGTTCCGGGGCGGAGGGAGTAGGGCGATGGCCGCGCCGGACATCTCCAACCGGGCAGCGCTGCACCGGACCGGTGAGGATGACGGCATCGGTGTGCCCGGTGGCCGGCAAAGCGCCCCGCGGGAACCGTTGAAGCCGCTCAGGCAACGTTTGCCCCTTGACGACCTCGCGTAGGCGTCCGTCGGCAGCGTGGCGGTTGCGCCAGATGATGTAGCGGCGGACCATGCTGCCCCGCTCTTTGTGGCTGGCGTGGTCGGTGCCGTCAAGGGTGAAGTAGCGCAGGGCGGTGAACTGGGCCTCGATGCGGTTCAGCCGGGAGCTGCTGGTCGGGGTGTAGGTGATCTCGACGTTGTTGGTCTGGGTCCGGTCCGCCACGCGGCGGCCCCGCTTGGTGGTCGGGTGTGGAGAGTAGTCGTCGCACACGATCACCAGGCGGACCGTCGGCGGGTAGAGGGTACGCAGGTAGCGGCAGAACTCCAGGAACTTCGAGCGGTTCCTGGTCTTCTTGATGTGCCCGTAGAGCTTGTCCTTGGCCAGGTCGTAGGCCGCCCGTGGGGGAGTGTCGGAACCGGAATCAGCGGTAGCGGCTGACGCGGTGCCGTGTCTTGCCCTTGCGGGAGGCGGTGTCGAGCCCTTCCAGCGTCGACTCCCGGATGTTCTCCCGCTCGGTCTCCGCCATCGCCGCGAAGAACGCGAACAGCAGCTTCCCGGGCCCGGTGGGGTCGTAGAGGCCGGGCAGGGGTCCGGCGAGCATCTCCAAGACCAGGCCGTGCGCGGTGAGGTGGTCAGCGAGCGCGGTGAGTTCGGCGGCGTCGCGGCCCAGCCGCTTCATCTCGTACACCGTGATGATGACCTGGCAGTGCGGGCATGCGCCTTGATCTCCCGGGCGGTGCGGAGCGCTTCCTCGAGCTGCGGGCGCCCCCGTACGCGGCGGTGTGTCACAGCTGTGTGCCGTTGACGACCAGCGCCACTTCGATGTTGCCGCGGGTGGCGTTGGAGTAGGGACACACCTGATGCGCCACCCGCACCAGGTCGGTGGCCTGGGTGAGGTCGGCGATGGACGGCAGGCTGATCTCCAGTTCGACGCCCAGCTTGAAGCCGCCGTTGCCGGCGGGGATGAGCATGACCTTCGAGTCGATCGCCGCGTCGTCGGCGCGCAGGTGCTTGCGCTGGCCCACCAGGGCGAGTGAGGTGGCGAAGCAGGCGGCGTAGCCGATGGCGAACAGTTGCTCGGGGTTGACCCCTTCGCCGTCCCCGCCCAGTTCCTTGGGCTGCCTGAGCTCTACCTCCAGCCTGCCGTCGACAGTGCGTCCGTGGCCGTCGGCCCGGCCTCCGACGACGTGGGCCTGGGCGGTGTAGAGCGTGTCCGTCATGATGGTCTCCTTAGCGAGTCGGCTACTCGAAAAAGAATCTTAAACTTCAAAAATAGGAAGTCAATGGTTAATATTCGAGAACCTGACAGCGACAAGAGGGATCACATGGCCTCACTGAAGATCGGCTACCTGTTGTCGACGCGCGATCAAGCCGTACGCGGCGATCACGACCTGGGGCAGTTGGCCGAACAGGCGCGACGTGCCGGAGCGCTGGGTTTCGACTCCGTGTGGGCCGGCGACAGCCCTCTCGCCAGGCCCCGCGCCGGCCCCCTGCTCCTGCTGTCGGCCGTAGCTGCCGCCGCCCGCCGCATCACGCTCGGCACTGCCGTACCGCTGCCCGCGCTCCGTCATCCGATCCTGCTGGCGCACCAGCTCGCCACCTTGGACAGGCTCGCCGGCGGGCGCCTGATCGTCGGCATGGGCGGCGGATTTCCCAACCGGGGCACCGAGCTCAGTTCACCGCGTTCGGCGTCTCCTTCGCGCGCCGCATCAGCCGCCTTGAGGAGTCGATCGAGGCGATGCGTCAGCTGTGGAGCGGCCGGGAGGTCTCCTTCACCGGCCGGCACTTCGACTACCACGGCGTGACGCTGGCCCCCCGCCCGCTCGTCCAGCAGGCCCGCCGATCCGCCTGGCCGCCGACGACCACCACGCGGCCCTGGAGAACTTCGCCGGCCGCGTCCTGCCCCTGCTTCGAAAGGAACAGCATGACCACCTTCGTTCTCGTGCACGGCGCCTGGCACGGCCCCTGGGCCTGGGAGCGCCTCACCCCGTTCCTGCACCGGGCCGGGATACGCACCCTGACCCCCGCCCTCACCCTGGAAGGCGACGCCGGCCTGGACGTCCACGTCGATGAGGTCCGCACCTGTCTGGACGTTGCCGCAACGGCCGGTGAGGACGTGGTGCTGGTCGGGCACAGCTACGCGGGCCTGATCGTCCGGCAGGCCGCCGATCAGCGACCCGACCTGGTGAACCACATCGTCCTGATCGACGGCTGGGCCGGTGGCGACGGCGCGAGCATGTTCAGCCTGGCGCCCGACGCCTTCGTCAACGCGATGCGCGCCGCCGCCCACGCCACCGCCGACGGCCGCTACATCCCCGCCCCACCCCCGGCGAGCTACGGCATCACCGACCCCGACGACACGCGCTGGCTCGCCCCCCGTCTGCTGCCACAACCTCTGCGCACCTTCACGGAGGCGACCCGGCTGAGCGGAGCCGTCGACCAGATCCCCGGCACCGCCGTCTACTGCCGCCCGCAGATCTTCCCCTTCGACCGGTTCGCCACGGCGATCGGATACCGGACCGTCCCCATGGACGGCCCGCACAACGTGATGCTCACCCACCCGCAGCCGCTGGCCCGGCTCCTCCTGGACGCCCATACCAATCAGTTCAATAACAAGAAGCTCTAGGATTAGAATGGAGAAGTGGAACAGCGGAACTACAACCAGTACTGCGCGACCGCGCGCACCCTCGACCTCGTGGGCGAACGGTGGACTTTGCTGCTGATCCGTGAACTGCTGACCGGCCCCAAACGCTTCAGCGACCTGCAACACAGCCTGCGCGGCCTGGGCACCGGCCTGCTGGCGGCGCGGATGAAACACCTGGAACGCGAAGGACTGGCACACAAGGTCACCCTCCCGCCGCCGGCCCGCACCCCCGCCTACGCCCTCACCCCAGCCGGTGTGGACCTCGAACCGGTGGTGCTGGCCCTGGCCCGGTGGGGGCTGACCTGGGCCATGGACGAACCCCGCGACCAGGAGAACTTCCACCCCGGCTGGGCCGTGCTCGGCCTGAAGGCATGCTTCGACGCCGAGGCCGCCACCGGCCTGCGGGCACTGTATGAGTTCCGCGTAGAGGATGAGGTCTTCCACGCCCGCATCGACGACGGCGCGATCGAAACCGTGCACGGCCCGGCCCAACACCCTGACGTGATCATCACAACCAGCAGGGAGACTTTCCGTGACCTCGCCGCCAGCAGGTCGACCCTCGGTGAAGCGATCAGTAGCGGCGCCGCCTCCGCCTCCGGCGACCGGCAAGCCCTGCGCCGGCTCCACCACCTGTTCCGCCTGCCGCTCCCGCAAACCCGATCCGCGGCTCCGGCCTCCGAGTCATGACGGGAGCGCGTGCTCCCTCTTGGCGCGGCTGAAGCCGTGGGAGGTCGGCGACGAGCTGTGAGCGGTCATCGAGCCGTTGCTGCCCGAACATCAGCGGAACGTTGAGACCGGGTTGACATGTCCGAATTACTCGGAATGTGCGAGGACGTCTGTCGTACGTCCGGTCTTCCCGGCCCAGGGCGATCCACGGACGGGCGGGAGGCGGGTCACCCCTTGAGCGTTGGGCCTTCGAGCGATACCGGTGTCCAATCAGCGGTTCGGACCAGTTCCCTCAGCCCGACGCTTGCCGGTAGGAGCCGCATCGTGGTGTTGCGCGCCAGGATGACCAGCCTGTTCTCCAGCTGTGGCCCCATCCGCCCCACCCGGCGGGCGTTACGCGCGACGGCCTGGGTTCGCGGTCGCCGCGCGTGATCGTAGCGGGTGAGCGCGGAGGCCGGATCGGGTCCGGCTCGCAGCTCGGCGGCAAGGACGACGGCGTCCTCGAGCGCCATGCCGGCCCCCTGCCCGAGGTGTGGCGGCATCGCGTGGGCCGCGTCTCCGATCAGGACCGTCCTGCCGTGGACGTAGCTCGGCAGAGGGTCGACCAGATGGAAGATGTCGTGGCGGAGCACGGCCTCGGGCGGCGTGGCCGCGAGCACGGCTGGGATCGGATCATGCCAGGAGCCGAATCGCACCCGTACTTCTCCGAGTCCGTCGGCGTACCGCGTGCCACGTGAAGCATTGGCCAGGGCGTGCCACTCTATCCGCCCGCCGGTCAGCGATGAGAAGCCGAACTCCATGCCACGGCCCCAGGTCTGATCGATGCCCTGCGGGGATTCGACAGGTTCGCTCGTCACGCCCCGCCAGACGGTCGCGCCGCTGTAGACCGTGCCAGAATGCTCCGGCCACACCTGTGACCGCACCCAGCTGTTCAGCCCGTCGGCGCCGATGACGATATCCGCGTCGAGTACGGCATCGCCGTCCGAGGTGGTGAAGTGGACGCGGGCTCCCGTGCCGTCCTGCTCCAGCGCCCTGATCAGCGCGCCCGGCACCAGGGCGTCGGACGGCAGGGCCTGGGCCAGCACGTTGTGCAGCTCGGGACGGAGAAACGAGTAAACCGCCGTCCCTAGCCGGTCCTCGATGGCGGCGCCATCCATGGGTGTCAGCAGCCGGCCTGATGGGACGGAGATCTTGCCTCCGGGCTGGCGGCACCCGACGTCGCGTACGGCAGCGCCCACTCCCAGCGTGTCGAGCGCGCGCAACCCGTTGGCCAGCAGCGAGATGCCCGCCCCGATCGCCCCGAACGCGGGAGCCCTCTCCAGCACCGTGACCTGCCATCCGATGCGCCGCAGCCCGACGGCGACGGCCAGCCCCGCGATACCGCCACCGACGACAACCGCCGATCTCTCGCCCATGACACTCCCTTCTACATTTGTAGAAGATCATACTACGCATGTAGAAGACAAAGGAAGGCAAGAGATGATGGAGCACCGGGATCGCCGCGCCGTACTGGCCGACGCGGCCATCGAGCTAGTGGCCGCGCGCGGGATACGCGGGCTCACCCATCGCGCGGTCGACGCCCAGGCGGAGATGCCCCCCGGCACCACCTCGGCCTACTACCGGACGTGGAAAGCCCTGCTCACCGGGCTGGTACGGCGACTCGCCGACCTGGACAGGATCGACCTGGAACGCCGTGCCCTGGCGGCGGAAGGACCACTCCTGGGGGGGCCGCAGGACATTCCCGTGACCGAGGACATTCCCGTGACCGCCGCCGAGGTGAACCGTCTGGCCGAGGCCACGGCCGCGGTCATCGACCACTGGCTCAGCGCGGGCCGCACCCGCACACTCGCTCGCCACGTCTGCATCCTTGAGGCCGCCCATGACCCCGAATTGCGTGAACTGCTGGCCCCGCACAACGACGCTGCGCGAGCATCGGCAAGCGCGTTCCTGGCTCGTGCCGGAGTTCGGGACACCGACCGCCGCGGTCGCGACTACGTCGCATGCGTCGACGGACTGATCCTCGACCGCCTCGTCGGCGTGGGAGCGTCCATCGCGCCACCCCCCGGCACCCAGGAGAGCAGAGACGAACTCCACCAGAGCATACGTTCGCTGTTGGAGGCCATGATCCGGCCGGAGGGAAGTCGATAGGCGAGGAGCCGTCCTCGGCCTGACCGAGGACGTGCGCGCCCGCGAGTGCGCCCGGGTCTACAGGGCGCGCCACGTCCACCTGCAGCTCAAGCGCGAGGGCACCGTGGTGGCCCGGTGCACTGTCGTGCCTCTCATGCGCGCACGCCTGCACGGGGTCATCCGGGGCCGCAAGCGGCGCACCACGATTTCCGGTGATCAGGAACGCCCGGTGCCGTTCGACGGTGCGGCCGCTCCACTCGTAAAAGCCGAGCGAAGCGGCGTCGACCTTGAGCCGGCGGGCGACGGACTTCACCGCGTCGTCATGCGGTTCGGTCCGGCCCCGGGGGGACCGCCCGAACCGGCCGTAGAACTTCAGCGGCAGCGCGGACCCGAGCTGTGTGTCGCGGCGCTTGACCGCGACCAGGTCCTGCCCGGCACCGACCAGCGTCCAGCGCTCAACCAGGTCCCTGGATGCAACGAGGATCGATTCACAGCCGCAGATCAGCACAGCGGTCACAACCCCGGCGACAGCCCCCAAAGCATGATCAAATATTTGGCGGCGGATGTCACGGTTCTTTCAACACCCCGTGACGGGTCAGGCATCGACCCGCTGCACGGTGATCTCATACTGGTCCACAGCACCCTCCCACCGGGCCACCAGTGCGCCGCCCTCTTCTCTGGACTTGCGCATGTCGTGAAGACAGAGGGCGAGGTCGTCGGAGTAGGGGTCGCAGAACGCGCCCAGGTGCGCTCGGATCCCAGCGTGTTCCACGGCCGCGATGGCCGCCTCCGTCTCCGCATCGGTCCTTTCACGCGGCACGAGGCCGTCGAAGTCTTCGCCCATGCCGGTGGCGACCCGAAGGGCGTCGACAAGTGTGCCGTCCGACGCGATCCTGGCCTGCGTCACGCACCAGGTCTCTTCGGGCAGGTCCGGCGAGGTGAGGTCGACCCCGTGGCGCGCCGTCAGGCGCGCCAGATCGACACCCCTGACCCAGGGCATCTCGCCGGGACCGGCCAGATCGACAGCCGCCAGGTCTTCCTTGAAGGTGGCCGGGAACTCCGCCGCGTAGATGTTGATCTCGAACACCGACCGGCTCGCGTCGAACCGAAGCTCCGGGTAGCCCACCTCGTCGAGCAGCAGCAGGTTCTCGTTGGTCATCGTCTCCCGGCCGGTGAGAACAGCCGGCTTCAGCCACGCGGGATCCCTGGAGGACCCGGTCTCGTAGAGCCAGTTGCCGCTGTAGTAGGCCGCGTATTCCGCGCCGGCGTCGAAGTCCGAGAGGGGGCGGCCCAGCAGGACACCGAAGGCCTGCGCCAGTGACGACTCCCAGTCGTCACCGGTGGTGGGGGAGAGGCTGGACATCACGTTCACGCCTTTCACGAGTTGGGACCGTGATGGTGGTGAACGGGATCCACGGTCCGGAGCAAAAGATCGGGACTGACTGTAGGACCACCCACTGACATCGCCCCGCGCCGTCGTGAAACTTCAGTGGTTTCTCTGGTTCAGCTACGTAGTTCTACTGAGGCCGACTCGGGGCATGACGAGCATCGGAACTGTGATTCTTGACCTACGGCCCGGCTGGGCCTGCCACGCTCGACGCTGGCACCTGGTATGACCCGCATTCGGAACTGGCGCCCGATATA